>CAXTMQ010000013.1:0-36597 GCA_964245305.1 uncultured Pyrinomonadaceae bacterium | reverse complement strand
CCGCAGAGCAATCCGCTGCTGATTTTCGATTTTCAGAAACATCCGCGCCCGCGCCAGATAAATTCGCAGCTTTCCGACCAGATGGAAAGAATTTTGATGCGCTCGGTCGAATATAGCGCGGACAAGCGTTTTGAATCAGCCGCCGCGATGCGTCAAGCACTCGAAGAATACAACGAAGCGCAAAAAACGGGTAAATTGACTTACGGAATCAAGGAAGCTCCGTCGCCCGTCGCTTTGTCCGACCAGCCGGTTTTCTGCGGTTTCTGCGGGCAGAAAATCGTCGCTACCGATATGTTCTGCGCTTTCTGCGGCGCGAAACAGCCGCTCGCGCAGCAGGGCGTTCATTCGGAAAGTTATTCGCCCGTTCCTTTGACCGCGCAGCTTTTAGTCATCGGCACGAGCGAACTCGAAACGCCCGCGTTCCGGCTCGAAAAGGAAACGAACTTAGTCGGCAGACGCGACCCGCAATCGAATATTTTCCCCGAAGTTGATTTGTCGAAATACGATCCGCAGACGAAAATTTCGCGCCGCCACGCCCGAATCTGGCGCGAGGGAAGCGAATTTATGCTCGAAGATTTAGGCTCGTCGAATGGAACTTATATTCTGCCCGTCGTTTCCGACACGCGCCGGCTTCAACCGCATCAGCCGCAGATTTTGACGAACGGCGATAAAATCCGGCTCGGCGATACGACCTTGCATTTTATTCTCGGATAGGTTTTTCTATATTTTTTAGAAATTATGAGCGCGAGTGTAGAAAAAACCGTTCCGGCAAAAGCGATAAAATCCGAAAAAGTAATCGTCAATTTCGACGCAGAGCGTTTAGCCGCGCCGTTTCTGCTGCGTTGCGGCGCGCTGATTATTGATTATATTCTACTCGTCGCCGTGCCGGTCGTCAGCCTTCTGATAGGCAGAAGTTTTGAATACGACGGCGCGAAACTTCTCAACAGCGAAGTCAGCAATACCGGCTGGCTGATTCTGGTTTTGCTGGCGATTACTAATTTCATAATTTTTCCGATGTTCAGCGGGCAAAGCATCGGAAAAATGCTGACCGGCTTGCGCGTCGTCAAAAACGACGGTAAAGACGCTTCGTTCACGAGGCTTCTCGTTCGCCATCTGATCGGTTATCCGATTACGATTTTGTCCGGCGGTTTGGGCTTTTTGCTGGCGGCTTTTAATTCAAAAGGTTATGCTTTGCACGATTTGCTGGCGGGAACAATCGTCGTCTACGGTCGTCGCGCCGAGAAGAAAGTTTAAAAATTATGCCGCAACTGATCGTTAAAACAAACGACCGACCGACCGACAAAATTTTTCTGTCGCGCCTGCGGACGACCATCGGGCGTTCGGCGCGGAGCGACGTTTGTATTCCCGACGCTTTCGCTTCGCGTCTGCACGCCGAAGTTCGCAAAGAAGGTGACGCTTACTGGCTTTTAGATTTGGGTTCGGCAAACGGTACGCGCTATAACGGCTCGGTCGTTTCGATGCCGATTCCGCTCGTCTCCGGCGGCGAAATTCAAATCGGCGAAACGACGATTATTTTTGACGACGAACGCGCCAGCGAAAGCAAAAACGCGACGCTCATCGCCGACAATACGCAGGCTCTCGATCCTTCGATGACCATCGCGTTTTCCCGAAAGACCAATCCGACGGCGGAAATTCTCGGTTCGCAATTTTCGACGCGCACCGAACTGCTGGCATTAATCAGCAAAGTCGGTGTCGCTCTGCTTTCGTCAAGCGGTTTGGACGAAACGCTTAATCAAGTAGCGTCTCTGGTTTTTGAAGCCGTTCCCGCCGAACGCTGCGTGATTATGCTGCGCGACGAAACGGCGGAAGACGGAATGAAAATCACGGTCGCTCGCCTGCGCGGAAAAGACGAAAAACTCGAAGAAGTTCGCATCAGCCGAACGGTGATGGACGAGGTGATGACGCACGGAAAATCGGTTCTGACTTCCGACGCGCAGCACGATCCGCGCTATGCGAGTCAAACGATGTCGCTTCTCGGTATCCGCTCGGTTCTTGCCGTGCCTTTGAGCGTCAACGAAAGCGAAGTTTTCGGAATTATTTACGCCGATTCGCCGACGCACGAAGCGACTTTTTCCGAAGAACATTTAAATATTTTGACGACGCTGGCTTCAGTTGCGGCGATTCGCGTGGAAAACGCCAAACTGCTTGAAGAGCGACTTGAAAAGGAAAGAATTCAAAACGAATTAACTTTAGCGACGGAAATTCAGCAGCGGTTTCAGCCGTCCGCGCCGCCTTTGATGGACGGTTACGAATTTCAGGGAATTTCGTTTTCGTGTTATGAAATCGGCGGCGATTATTACGATTTTATTCCGCAGAGCGACGGCAAAATGCTGATCGCGCTCGGCGACGTTTCGGGTAAGGGAACTGCCGCCGCGCTTTTGATGTCGAGCCTGCACGCCGCGATTCACGGGCAGGTCGCCGCGAAAACTTCGCTGTATCAAACAGTCAAATCGGTCAATGAATACTTAGCGGAAAACACGCCGACGAATCGTTTCGTGACGCTTTTTATCGCCGAACTCGATCCGCAGACCGGAGTTTTAAATTACATCAACGCCGGACATAATCCGCCTTTGGTCGGACACGTTGACGGCTCGGTCAGGCAGCTCGATGCGGGCGGTTTTCCGCTCGGAATTTTGCCGATGGCTGATTTTGAAGTCGGGCAGACGAAACTCGAAACGGGCGAAGCGTTGGTGATTTATTCGGACGGCGTTTCGGAAGCGAATAATTTGAAGGGCGATGAATTCGGTATGGAAAGGTTAACGCAGGTCGTCAGCAAAAACTTGAAAGCGTCGGCATCCGGCTTGCGCGATAAAATTGAATCCGCGCTGTCGGTTTTTACCCAAACCGCGCCCGCCAACGACGATATTACTTTGGTTATCGTTAAAAGAGTTTAGATTGAAGCCGCCGATTTTTGAGCAAAGCGACTCGTTTTCCACCAATCAATCGTGCGCCGCAAGCCTTCTTCCAATCCGACCAATTTTTCATACCCGAGCCATTCCACAGCGCGTTGATTCGCGGCTTGCGAATGTTTCACGTCGCCCTTTCTTTCCGGCTGATAATCAACGGAAACGTCGGTTCGATTGGTGATTTTTTTCAAAACTTCCAACAATTCGTTGAGCGAAATTCTTTCGCCGTTGGCGACGTTTGCAACTTCGCCGATGCCCTTCATCGTCTGCGCGGCTTTGATATTCGCGTCAACGACGTTGGCGATAAATGTGAAATCTCTGGTCGTTTCGCCGTCGCCGTAAATCGTCGGCGCGTTCCCGCTCATCAGCGCGTCTATAAAACGCGAAATCACGCCCGAATATTGCGACGAAGGATTTTGACGCGGACCGAAAACATTAAAATATCTAAGCGAAACGGTTTCTAAATTATAAACCTTTGAAAAAACACGGCAGTAATATTCGCCCATCAATTTGGCGGCGGCATACGGCGAAAGCGGTTCGGGCGACATCGTTTCTTCCTTCGGCAAGATTTCCTTGTCGCCATAAGCCGAACTCGAAGCCGCATAAATGATGCGCTTGACGTTATTTTCTTTGGCTTTCAGCAAAAGATTAAAAGTGCCGTCAACGCAGGCGCGGTGCGTTTCAAAAGGATTTTCGACCGACCGCGGAACCGACGGCAGAGCTGCCTGATGAAAAATTATCTCGACGTTTTCAATCGCTTTTTTGACTGCCGCATCGTCATTGATGTCGCCTTCGACGAAATCGAAATCGCCCTTTATTTCTTCCAAATTCTCGCGGAAGCCGGTGACTAAATTATCCAAAATGGAAACTTTCGCGCCTTGTCGAATCAGTTCATCCGCTAAATTAGAGCCGATAAAACCCGCGCCGCCCGTGACTAAAACTTTTGTTGTTAGAGACATAAATTGAATTTTAAACTAAAAAAAACGAACGGTAAATTTTACCGCCCGTCTTTTTTCGAGAACTGTTTTTAGCGTCCGACACCGACGTATTCAAAGCCCATTTCGCGCATAATCTTCGGCTCGTAAATGTTGCGAAGATCGGCGATTTTCGGCGACTTGAGAAGTTTTTTTACCTTGTCCATATCAAGTGCGCGAAACTGATTCCATTCGGTCAGGAAAACCAAAACGTCTGCGTTTTCAATCGCGTCGTATTCATCCTTAGCATATTCGACGTTTTCGAGACAATGCTTTGCTTCTTCCATCGCCACCGGATCGTATGCCTTTATTTTCGCGCCGCGATTTTGCAGTTCTTTGATAATGTCAATCGCCGGAGATTCGCGCATATCGTCGGTTTCGGGTTTGAAGGAAAGACCGAGAACGCCGATTTGCTTGCCGCTGATCTCGCCGACGAGCTTTTCGATTTTCGGAATCATCGCCGCGCGTTGGCGTTCATTGGCTTCGATCACCGAATCAACAATCAAAGTTTCCACGCCGAATTGGTCGGCAACCGTTGTCAAAGCGCGTGTATCTTTCGGAAAACAAGAACCGCCGTAACCCGGTCCCGGATGAAGAAATTTTCTGCCGATGCGGTTATCCATTCCCATCCCACGCGCGACATCGTGAACGTCGCAGCCGATGGCATCGCACAAATTGGCGATTTCGTTAATGAATGTAATTTTCGTGGCGAGAAAAGCGTTTGCCGCGTATTTGATAAGCTCGGCAGCCTCGAGCGAAGTAATAACGACCGGCGTTTCGATCAAATAAAGCGGGCGATAAAGGTCTTTCATAATCGCAATCGCGTCTTCTTCATTGCTACCGATAACCACACGATCAGGACGCATAAAATCCTGAATCGCCGCGCCTTCGCGCAAAAATTCGGGATTTGAAGCGACACCGAAATTCGTTTTGGTTTTTTGATTTTCTTCGACAAACTGCCGAAGCCATTTGCCCGTGCCGACCGGAACGGTAGATTTCGTGACAAGAACTTTATAACCGTTCATCGCTTCGGCTACATCCTTTGCCGCCGATTGATAAAAACTCATATCGGGCGAACCGTCTTGGCGCGGCGGCGTTCCGACCGCTAAGAAAATAACTAAAGCCTGCTCGACCGCCGATTTTATATCGGTCGTGAAATGAAGCCTTCCGGCTGCCGCATTTTTCTCGACGATGATCTCGAGTCCGGGTTCATAAATCGGGATTATGCCTTGATTCAAGCGATCAATTTTTCCTTTATCAACATCAACACAGGTTACTTCTACCCCGAATTCCGCGAAACACGCGCCGGTTACTAATCCGACATAACCCGTTCCAATAACTGCTATATGCATAATAAAATTTCAGTTAAATATCTGTAAAAATTATATTGTTAAAAAATTCACAACCGCAAACAAATATTTACGGGTCATATTTTCTCAACATGACCCGTAAATATTTGTAAGTGCCAAATTAATTCTGCAAAACAAAAGAAGCTTGAGCCTTTTTAGCGACTCGGACTGATGATAATCGTGCCGCCGCCAATTGTCGTATCGTTTCCTTCGTTGTTATTTAACAAAACCGCTGCCACTACCGCGCCGCCCGCTGCCAATAAAATAGCGGCGATCAAACCTGCTCCCAAGCCGGCTGTTGCAACCGGTGCGGCTGTTCCGGGACGCAAACAAGGCTTACAACCCGTCTGCGAAGGATTGCCGTAAGTCGCATCTGTTCCGGCGGCAACCTGTTTATCGGTCGAACCATTGCGAAGCGTTACTAGTCCGCTGGTCGTTTCTACGTAAGTTTGGGTGCATCTGTCTTCATCCGCGCAACCTACGTCAACGCCGAAGACATTCGCCTGACCGGCATCTGCGATAACAGTTGCGTTTCTCGTGATAACCGATGTTCCGATTCCGGCGGAATTGGAAACGCGAACTTTTCCGGCGGTCAGCATTCCGACAATGCTGTTGTCGGTAAATTTCAAAGTTAACGAAGAATCAGGCAGCACTTCGACTCTTCCGTTTTTGCCCAAACTCACAACGGCAGATGAATTCGCGCCGGTTACGATTGTGCTGTTGGTTGTTACGGTCGAATTGGAAACAACCGATTGTCCGTTGACCGAAACCTGTCCGGTAACGGTGATTTCTCCCATCACATCGCCGGTTGCGGCAAGCGTAACCATCGAAAACGCAGTCCAAACAGCGATAAGAGTAAATAATGTAGTAAATTTAAAAGATATATTTTTGCCGAGCATTTTATTAATCTCCTCCTAATATCAAGCCAAATATCAAAAAACTTTATTAAAGTCTACAAAATTAACGAGTCGGGCTGACGACCGTTGAAGTGCCGCCTAACGCAACTCTGTTGTTATCGGTTGTTGCCGCAATGATAATCCCTGCCGCCGCGCCGCCGAGAATTAACGCCCAAATTAAAACGCCTTTACCACCGCCGCCGCCGGTAGTGTCATCGTCGTCTTGCGCTTTTCCATTGGTTGTAGCGGAATCTCCGACACCGAGTTCATTAACCGTTCCATCGAGCGTTTTGATATTGACCTTGTTGGAAGCATTTAAGACCGTTACGCGACCAGCCGACAAATCGCCGCTGATGCCTTTTTCGTCGAAAGATAAAGCTAAAGTCGTGTTTGGCGCGAGTTCGATTGCGCCGATTTTGCCTAAGTTAATAGTCGCGCCGGCATTTTCCGGCGTGGCAATCGTGCTGGACGAAAAAATCGAGCGACCCGTCTGCGCTGCTTCGCCGTTAACGCGGACAAACAAATTTTCACCGTTGATCGCTTTTCCCGAAATCGAGAGTTCTCCGGCGATTCTTTCCGAATTTGCCAGAGCTACCATTGAGTAGGCTGCGATAATAGCAACCGCTAAGCACGTTGAAACTGCTTTTTTAACAAATAATTTGCTATTCATATTTCTCCTCTTGTATTGCGTTGAATCAATAATTTCAAAAAATCAAACCTCTCAAAGATTTACACAAATCACCCTTTAATGTCAATAAAATTCGGCAATTACCCGTAAAAAATCGGAGGTAAAGGTTCTTCAGGTTTATACATTTCGTTAAACCTAAAGTTTGACTATAATTTATAACATAATTTTTTAATTTTTTGAAAGCTCAAAACGCGAAAATTCTACCGTTGTCAGCGATTGATAAACACGAGGCGGCAAACTTTTTGATTTTGTCTTCGATACATCGCTTTTCGCAGATCAGATAACGGCTATTGTGTGACTGCAAAGTAAAGTTTTATGACTGCTGTAAAAGGTGGTAAAATTTTCAACTTTCCAAAATAATTTAACCGAAAAGTGTATGCTTTCAAATATCTTGAAAAGAACGAGACGGCAAACTAGAATTTTAGTCGTTCGATTTTAAATCTCAAAAAAAAATCGAGTTAGTCGAAAATATGGATATTTATCACAAAGTTTTACTAAATCTGTATGACGTAACGGGCGGTAAAGATTCGCAAACCGTGGATTTAAAGGATTTAGTAAAAAATCAAGGTTTTCTCGGCAGTTACGAAAGGATTTTCCAAATGTTGAGCAGTCAGGGATGGATTGCGGAAACGACCAAGGCGAATTATGTTCGTATTACGCATTGGGGCGTAAAAGAGGCGGAAAAAGGAGGAAGCGATGCGCCGTCGAAAGAACAGCAAACTAAAAAGGAAATTGCCGCCCTGTCGTCGGATGCGAAACAATTTTCGATTATAATCGAAGGCTTCGCTTCCGAGCCGTCGAAGGAAAACTTCGAGCAAATCGAAAAAAAATCAAAGGATTTAATCGCGTCGGTCGGTAAGATAAAGACAATGCTCGAATAGGTCGCTTGCCTTTAGCTTTTAAAATCGTGTATGATGTTCGTTTCCGCGAAACGTGGGACGTTTTACGGTGGGTTCGCGCCCACTTTTTATTTTGGGCGCAATACGCTGATCGAATGAATCATTTAATCGAAGAAAAAATACGCGAAATCGGCGCGCGCGCCGCTGAAGAAAATAATTTGGAGTTAGTGCAAGCGCAAATCGTCGGCGTAGGAAGAAACGTAACCGTTCGCGTATTTATTGATAAAGAAGGCGGCGTGACGCACGAAGATTGCTCGAAGGTCAGCCGCCAAATCGAGTCGGAAATTGACGGCGAAGATTTTATTCCGTCGGCGTATCTTTTGGAAGTTTCGTCGCCAGGTTTGGAGCGCGAGCTTTACAGTTTGAAGGATTTTGAAAAATTCGCCGGAAATCCGGCGAAGGTGAAAACCAAAACGGCGATTGACGGGCAGAAAGTTTTTCGCGGACGCATCGTGCGAATCGAGGGCGAGGAAATCGTTTTTGAAGACAAAACGCGCGGCGAGACGAAATTTCCATTTGACGCGGTGACAAAAGCGAATCTGGAAATTGATTTGGAACAGGAATTAAAAAACGGTCATCAAAAGGAAAATAAATGATCGAAAATTTTTACCGGCTAAACGGTAAGTTAAAGACTGATAATTGATATGACATCTATCGGACAGAGCATCGAAGCGTTGGTCACGGAGCAGGGAATTGACCGCAATTTAGTCATCGAAGCGATGAAGGAAGCGGTGCGCGCCGCTGCCCGTAAACAATTTAAAACGCAGGACAAAAACGGCGACAGCATACAGGTTGACTGGAATAACGAAGAAGGAATGATCGAAATTTCGGCGCAGAAGGAAGTCGTCGTCGAAGTCGAAAATCCTTCGACCGAGCTTTCGCTCACCGAAGCGCAGGAACTCGCGGGCGATGAAGTCGAACTCGGCGATATGTTGCTGATTCCGATGCCGACCGAAGAACTCGGACGCATTGCCGCGCAAACCGCCAAGCAGATTTTGGTGCAAAAGGTGCGCGAAGCGATTCGTGAAAAAGTTTACGAAGAATATATTGACAAAGTCGGAACGCTCGTCAACGGAACGATCAAGCGTTTCGAGCGCGGCGACATCGTTGTTGATTTAGGAACGAATCTCGAAGCGATTCTGCCGAAACAGCAGCAAGCCAGAAACGAAACGTGGAATCAAGGCGAGCGCATTCGCGTCGTCATCGAAGACGTTTCAAAAGAACTGAAAGGTCAGCAGATTGTCGTTTCGCGTTCGTCGGGCGCGTTGCTCAAGCGGCTTTTTGAGATGGAAGTGCCGGAAATTTACGACGATACGGTCGTTATTAAATCGGCGGTGCGCGAACCGGGCGACCGCGCGAAAATCGCCGTCGCGTCGAATGAAAAAGACGTTGATCCGGTCGGCGCGTGCGTCGGAATGAAAGGCTCGCGCGTGCAGGCGATTATTAAAGAATTGCGCGGCGAGAAAATTGACATTATTGAATGGTCGGACGAACCTTCGGTTTTCGCGGCGAACGCGCTTTCTCCGGCGAAGGTTTCGCAGGTGCGAATTACCGACATCAACAACCGAAAAATGGAAGTTATCGTCAATGAAGACCAGCTTTCATTGGCAATCGGCAAGCGCGGACAAAACGTGCGGCTCGCCACGCGCCTTGTCGGTTGGGACATAGACATCGTGAGCGAGGAACTTCTGAAGAAAGAAATCGCGCAGCAGATGGGCAAAATGATGGCTTCGGGCGAAGCCGTTCCGATTACCGCGCTCGAAGGCGTAACCGCCAGCCAAGCCGCCGATTTGAAGGAAAAAGGCATCAGCGATGTTGAAAAGCTCGCCGGAGTTTCGGTTGACGATTTGGTTGACATTCTCGATTTGAGTCTCGACGAAGCCGAAAGAATCATCAGTTCCGCGAAAGCGATTGTCGAAGTCAGAAATTCGCAAATTGAGCCGGCGGACATTGTCGAAGAAGATAATTCAACTGAAAACGCCGCCGAGCCGCAAAGCGTTGAACCGAAATCGGTTGCGGCGCAGGCAAGTGAGCCGTCGGCTGAAACGCAAGCTGTTGAAGCGGAAACTTCCGAGTCCGAAAAACCGCCAGCGTCTCCGATTGCCGAATTCGATGAATTACTCGAAGTTCCCGAATTGACGGCGAGAGATTCTGAAGAAGGAAATTCTTCAAGGAGCGAATCTTTGGCTGATGAAGTTTTCGGAAAATACGAACCGAACCGCGAATCCGAAACCGACAATGAATCGGCGGAAATTGACGAAGACAAGCCTTCCGTCGAAAAAGACGAAGATGCGAAAGTCGAAGACGACGATAATTTAAACCGGTAAACGGGTAATTTTTATGAAATATTAATTGCCCGATGATTAGTAAGAAACACAACAATACAAAATATGTCCGTAGGAACATCAGTTCGTATTTACGATCTGGCACGAGAATTAAAACAGGATACGAAGCGCGTAATCGAAGAATTACGGCGTGAAGGCGCGGACGTTTCCGTGCCTTCTAATTCGGTTAGCAAAGAATTGGCTGAAAAGGTACGGAATAAATATTTTCCGAAAACCGAAGCCTCGCCGAAACGGGCAATTAAAGTTATAAAAAAAGAAGCGGTCGCCAAGACCGAAGAGCCGGTTGAAGAAACCGGCGAGACAGTCGAAACCGCCGCGCCGCAAGTCGAATTAAAGCGAACAGCGGAAAAACCTCAACCTTCGACCGCCAGAGAAACCGCGCCGACGCAAGTCCGGCAAATCAGAAAATTACAGAAAAAAGCGGAAGTCGAACCCGTGTCGGAAGCAGTCGCGCCGGAAGAAATTCCGGCGACTGAAGCGACAATTGAAATCGAACAGCCCGCGACGGAAGCGACGGCGACCGAGCCGATTGCCGTTCAGGAAATACCAGCCGCGACGGATGTGCCGAAGACTCCGACGACGCGCGTTTTGCGTCCGACCGGAACTCAGATCAAACAACTTACTTTGACGAGAGAAGCTCTCAAATCCGGTGTCAAACCCGGGGAGCGAGTCGTCAGCGAAACGCAGACCAAAAGCGGAAAACTCGGAAACGACCGCGACAATCAATCGCGCGACCGTCGAGATTCGCGCGGCGCGGTAAGAACCGGACGCGCCGCCGAACAATTGCGCGGAACGCCGGGCGAAACCGCCACGCCGCAAACCGTCTATGTTCCGCCCGCCGGACAAAACCGTAAACCCGGACGCGGCGGCAAAAAAGGCGGCAAATTTGAAAAAGGCGGCAGATTTGAGGAGAGAGAAGTTGCTCCGCCGCGTCCTTTGACGATTGAAGAACGCATCACCAATCAAATCGGTAAATTTGACGCGGGTAATTTAACGCAGGTTCGCCTGACCGAAGGCGCGACGATTCGGGAATTTTCCGAAGCATTGGGCGTTACGCCGCGCGACATCGTGCAGCTTCTCGTCAAACGCGGAGTTTTCGCCACGCTTAACCAGCCAATCGGCGAGCAGATGGCAATCGAACTCGGCAAAAATTTCGGTTATTCGGTCAGTTTCGTGCCGTTTGAAGAAATGGTCATCGAGCAGGAATTTGAAGACTTAATCGCTTCGGATTCCGATGATCAGGAAGTTTCGCGCCCGCCGGTCGTGACCGTGATGGGACACGTCGACCACGGCAAAACTTCTCTGCTCGACGCGATTCGCTCGGAAAACGTCGCCGAAGGCGAAGCGGGCGGAATCACGCAGCACATCGGCGCGTATTCGGTTTTTGTCAATAATCCAGACAATCCGGCGGAACAACGCCGCGTCGTTTTTCTCGATACGCCCGGACACGAAGCGTTCACGATGATGCGCGCGCGGGGCGCGAAAGCGACCGACGTTGTAATTCTGGTTGTCGCGGCGGACGACGGCGTGATGCCGCAGACTATCGAAGCTGTCGAACATTCCAGAGCCGCCGGTGTACCGATTATCGTCGCCATCAACAAAATTGATAAACCCGATGCAAATCCCGATAAAGTCAAGCAAGGTCTCGCCGGACTCGGACTTCAGCCGGTTGATTGGGGCGGCGAAACGGAAATGATTCCGGTTTCTGCCAAGAAACGCGAAAATCTCGACACATTGCTCGAAACGGTTCTGCTGTCGTCGGATATTTTGGATTTGAAGGCGAGTCCGACGCGACTCGCTTCGGGCGTAGTTTTAGAAGCGAAACTGGACAAAGGACGCGGTTCGGTCGGCACGATTTTAGTGCAGCAGGGAACTCTGCGCGTCGGCGATCCGTTTATCGTCGGGCAGTATTACGGTAAAGTTCGCGCGATGTTTTCCGACCGCGGCGATGTCGTGACCGAAGCTCCGCCCGCCACGCCGGTCGAAGTTTTAGGATTGCAGGGCGTTCCGCAGGCGGGCGACACTTTTCAGGTCGTTTCCGATATTGACCGCGCCCAAACCATCGCCGGTCAGAGACAAATGCAAGCCAGACAACTGGCGATGCTGAAAACGACCAAACGCGGCATCGAATCGCTCGGACAAGCTGAAATCAAAGAGTTATTGGTCGTATTAAAAGCCGACGTGCAGGGTTCGGTCGAAGTTCTGCGTTCGACGCTCGAAAAACTCTCGACCGATAAAGTTAAAGTTCGCGTGATTCGCTCCGGTGTCGGCGCGATTACCGAATCCGACGTTTTGCTCGCTTCGGCGACGCAGGCTGACAATAATTCGATGGCGGTCGTCATTATCGGCTTTAACGTGCGCCCCGAACATCGCGCGGCGGAAGTCGCTAAACAGGAAGAAGTTGACATTCGCCTGCATTCGATTATTTATAAAGTCGAAGAAGAAATAACCGCCGCGATGATCGGAATGCTCGACGCGATTGAGCGCGAAAACATCCTCGGCAAAGCCGTCGTGCAGGAAACCTTTAAAGTCTCCAAAGTCGGCACAATCGCCGGCTGTCGCGTGATTGACGGCATCATCCGGCGACAGTCGAAAGCCAGAATTATCCGCGACGGCGTAGTCGTTTGGACAGGCGATATTTTATCGCTCAAACGCTTCAAGGAAGATACGAACGAAGTTCGCCAAGGTTTTGAATGCGGTATTAGTTTGACGAACTTTAACGACATCAAAGTCAACGACGAAATCGAATCGTTTGTAATAGAAAGAATCGCGGCAACGGAATTATAAAATTATGTTAACGGGAATCAGAGAAAAAACAATCGTCAAAGAAAACGGAACGGTGGAAATTTCCGCGCCTGATTTGCCTGTCGGAACGGAAGTAGAGGTTATTGTTTTGGTCGAAGAAGAAATAGACACGACCGAATATCTTCTTTCAAGCGAAGCCAATCGTGAACATTTGTTTGAATCAATGCGCGATGCTAAAAATCCTGAAAAACTTATTTATGTTGATATTGACGATTTATGAAAAATGTTGCTTTTGTCCCGAAAGCACTTAATGATTTTGTCGCGTGGGCAGGCGAGAATAAAAAGATTCACGCCAGAATTGCTGACCTTATAAAAGATATTCAGCGAAACCCATTTTCGGGAATCGGCAAACCCGAATCTTTGAAATACGATTTGAAAGGTCTTTGGTCGAGGCGAATTAATGATGAGCATCGCCTAGTTTATGAAGTCAATGACAAAGCAATAATTATTCATTCATGTCGTTTTCACTATAAAAAATGAGAAGACCGGAAAGATTAGCGGAAACCTTACGTGAAGAGATTGCGGAAATCGTCGGATATGAACTCGACGATCCGCGTCTTATATCCGTTACCGTCACCGATGTGCGCGTTTCCGACAATCTACGCGACGCGCAGGTTTATGTAATGGTCGAAGGTACTGAAACGGAAATCAACGAAGCACTCAAGGCTCTGCAAAACGCCGCGACTTTTGTTCGTCAGCAGGTCGCTCTCAGTCTCGATTTACGCCACGCGCCGCTGCTTCACTTTGTCCGCGACACGGTCGAAGAAAACGCCGCGCGAATCGAACAAGTTATTCAAGGGTTAGTTCAAAAGGGCGAATTAGAAGAAAGGAGTAATTTAAGGGATAAGGGATGAAGGATAAGGGATGAGTGAAAGCCGAAGCAAGACGCTCTACGGTTTTTTCATCCCTCATCCCTCATCCCTCATCCCTCCTTAAAAGTGTTAAGTCAAGTTGTTGAGCTAATTGAAAATAAGAAAAGTTTTGCCATCACCACGCACGTCCGACCGGACGGTGACGGAGTCGGTTCATCTTTGGGTTTATGCTGGCTTCTGAAATCTCTCGGAAAAACGGCTGAAGTGATTGTCCGCGATCCGATTCCGAACGCTTACACCGATCTTCCCGGCGCGGGCGAAATCAGACAAGTCGCGGAAATCAACGGCAAATACGACGCGGTTTTCGTAATCGAATGTTCCGATCTCGAACGTCCGGGCATCATTGGACTTGAAAATCAAATCACCGTCAACATTGATCATCATTCGACCAGCGAACATTTCGGCACGATCAATTGGATTGACGCGACCGCTTCGGCAGTCGGCGAGATGGTTTTCAATCTGTGCAAAGCCATCGGCGGACGCATCACCAAAGAAATCGCCGAATGCGTTTATCTCGCGCTGGTTACCGACACCGGCTCGTTTCATTACGCGAACACGACCGAACGAACTTTAAAAGTCGCCTCCGAACTCATCAAAGCCGGCGCGAAGCCGGCGCGAATTTCCGAAGCCGTTTACAATTCGTATTCGTGGAGTCGCATCGAACTGATGCGGCAGGTTCTCGATACCGTTCGACGCGATAAAAGCGGGCGCATCGCCACGATGCGGCAGACTTTGAAAATGCGCGAATCTTCAAACGCCGTTGACGGCGACAACAGCGGTTTCGTTAACATTCCGCTTACTGCCAGAGACATCGAAGCGGTCATTTATATGCGCGAATTTCAGCCGAACGCTTATCGCGTCAGCTTGCGTTCCAAAGGCGACATCAACGTCGCCCGCGTCGCCGAACAATTCGGCGGCGGCGGACACAAAAACGCTTCGGGCTGCCGCGTCGAAGGCGATTGGGACGAATTGGAAGGCGCGATTGTCGAGGCTTTGACCGAAGCGATTGAAAGGCTCGACGAAAGAAAAGAAAAAATAAATCCCGTCGCGCCCGAAATGGTTTCAGTCTAAAAAAACTTCGATAAAAATCAAATAAAAAAGCGGAAACGAAAGCCTGTTAAATTCATTTCCGCTTTTTGTTTTATTCCGGTTCAAATTGATAAAATCGTTCGATGGCAAAAGAAAAGAAATACAAATGGCGGCGCGAAGGTTACAAAGAAAACACGAAAGGTTTGCTGATGGTCAACACCGGCGACGGCAAGGGCAAAACGACCTGCGCGCTCGGCTTGATGATGCGGGCGGCGGGACGCGGAATGAATTGCTGTATGATTCAGTTTATGAAGTCGAAAAGCGACCGCTACGGCGAACACGAATCGGCGGAAAAACTCGGCATCGAAGTTCACACGATGGGCGACGGCTTCACCTGGGACACGCAGGACAAAGCGCAGGATGTTAAAACGAGTGAAGAAACGTGGGCGTTGTGCGTCGAAAAAATGCGCTCGGAAGAATACGATTTGCTCGTTTTTGACGAACTCGTTTACGTTCTCGATTATAAATTTTTAGATTTGCAAAAAGTTCTCGAAGAAATAAAATCCGTCCGCGAAAAGCAGCCGCATCTGCACATCGTCGTCACCGGCAGAAACGCGCCGCCCGAATTAATCGAAGCCGCCGATTTAGTTACGGAAATGAAGGAAATCAAACACCCTTTCCACGCCGGAATCTTCGCGCAGCAGGGCATCGAATTTTAAACAACGCCAATCTTCGGACAAATATCTTCCAAAACGCAGATTTCACATTTCGGCTTTCGCGCCTGACAAATTTTTCGTCCGTTAAAGATTAGCCAATGCGGAAACATAATCCAATCTTTTTGCGGCACGAGCGTCGCTAAATCCTTCTCGATTTTTTCCGGCGCGGTGTTTTCCGTCAAACCCAATCTCTGCGACAGACGCGAAACGTGCGTGTCAACGACCACGCCCGACGCGATACCGAAAGCATTTCCCAAAACGACATTCGCCGTTTTTCGTGCCACGCCGTTCAAGGTCAAAAGTTCTTCCATCGTTTGCGGAATCTCGCCGCCGAAATTATCAATAATCTTTTGCGACGCGCCTTGAATGCTCTTCGCTTTGTTGCGAAAAAATCCGGTCGGGCGAATGTCTTTTTCCAATTCTTCGGGCGCGACGTTGATAAAATCCTGCGGCGTTCGATATTTGCGAAAAAGCGTTTCGGTCACGATATTAACGCGCTCGTCGGTGCATTGCGCCGATAAAATCGTGGCGACTAATAGCTCGAAAGCGTTTGAATGATTGAGAGCACAATGCGCGTCGGGATATTCTTTTTTCAGGCGTTTGATGATTTCTTTCGCGCGATTTTGTTTGTCTGGATTCATTGAATTTAACGTAAAAAAGAATCGTCGAAAATGCAAATTCGCGCATCTTTCGGTAAAATCGAATTCTATAAATGAAATGAAAGTTCCTTTACTCGATTTAAAAATTCAAAACGAAGCTCTGCGTCCCGAAATTGACGAAGCGATCAAAAAAGTTCTCGATTCCAATGGCTTTATTCTCGGCTCGGAAGTTCAAGATTTAGAGAAAGAGTTAGCCGATTATTGCCAAACCGGTTTTGCCGTCGGCTGCGCTTCGGGGACGGACGCGCTTTTGCTTGCTTTGATGGCTTTTGATATTGGCGCGGGCGATGAAGTGATTACGACTCCGTATAGCTTTTTTGCGACGGGGAGTTCGGTTACCAGGCTCGGCGCAACTCCTGTTTTTGTTGACATTGATCCGAAAACTTATAACTTAGACGTTTCGCAGATCGAAGCGAAAGTTACGGAAAAAACGAAGGCGATTCAGCCGGTGCATCTTTACGGGCAATGCGCCGATATGGAACCGCTTTTGGAAATCAGCGAGAAATATAATATTCCGCTCGTCGAAGATGCGGCGCAGGCAGTCGGCGCGGAAGAAAATAAAATTCGCGCCGGAGATTTCGGCGCAATCGGCTGTTTCAGTTTTTATCCGTCAAAAAATCTCGGCGCGATGGGCGATGCCGGATTTATGACGACGAACGATGAAGCGTTGGCACAGAAACTTTTCGCGCTGCGCGTTCACGGTTCGTTCGAGCGTTACTATCATAAATGGGTCGGTTTGAATTCGCGGCTCGACGCGATGCAGGCGGCGATTCTGCGCGTCAAACTTCCGCATCTCGATTCGTGGACGAAAGCGCGTCAACAGAACGCTGAAACGTATCGAAAACTTTTTACCGATGCCGGACTGACCGAACAAATTACGTTGCCGCTCGAGCGCGAAAACGTCAGGCATATTTATAATCAATTCGTGATCCGCGTTCCCGAACGGCGCGATGAACTGAAACAGTTTCTCGCCGAAAACGAAATCGGCACGGACATTTATTATCCGGTTTCGCTGCATTTGCAGGAATGTTTTTCGTATCTCGATTACAAAGCGGGGGATTTTCCCGAAAGCGAAAAAGCCTCGCGTGAAACGCTCGCGCTGCCGATTTATCCCGAACTGACGATTGAACAGCAAATGTTTGTCGTCGAAAAAATCGCAGAATTTTATGATTAAAAATTTTGCATAAAATAATGTCAATCGAAAAAAATCAAGTCAAAGTTTTAGACGCGCGGCGAACGCCGGTGCGCGTCGGTTTGGCGGCAATGATTTTGTTCGCGCTGATTTTCGGTTGGTTTGCGGCGCGTTGGCAGTTGGGCAATATGCTCGCGGACTTGACCGCGCCGACCGATCCGCAAGCGAAAGAAATCGGCGCGCTCGCCGTTCGCCTCGCGCCTTCCGATCCTACGTCGAATTGGCTTTTTATCAACGCCGCAAAAAATCTTGCGTCGGCTGAAACGGCGAAAAATTTCGAGACGGTCAATCGTCTCGCGCCGTTCGATTATCGCTGGTGGACGCAGCTCGGTCGGGCGCGTGAACAGGCGCAGGAATTCGACGCGGCGGAACGAGCGTATCGCCGCGCCATCGAACTCGCGCCGGATTACGTTTTTCCGCGCTGGCAGACGGGGAATTTTTATCTGCGCCAAAACCGCAGCGACGATGCTTTTGCGGAATTGAAACGAGTCGCCGACAGTAATTCGATTTACCGCGAGCAGGTTTTTTCGCTCGCGTGGGATTATTACGATAAAGACACGGCGCGGCTCGAACAAATCGCGGGCGGCGCGCCTGAAACGCGAGCAAGTTTGGCAAAATTTTATGCCTCGAAAGAACGCGCCGAAGATGCTTTGCGAATCTGGAATTCGCTCTCGGAAGGCGAACGGCGGGCGAGCGCGCCGATTGCCAAAATTATCGCGCAGGCGTTTTATGAAAAAGGATTTTACAGGCAGTCTCTGGAATTCGCGCACGGAATCGGCATCGAAATGGAAGCAAAGCCGGAAGCGATTCAAAACGGCGGGTTTGAAGAGCCGATTGGCGACTCGCGGGAAACTTATTTCGGTTGGAAGATTTCGCCGCCCGAAAAAATAGATGTCAAGCTCGATCCGGCGCAAAAGCGCGAAGGCAACCGCAGTCTGCGCGTTTTTTTTAACGGTTTTGCCGAACCCGCGCTTAATATTGTTTACCAATATGTGGTCGTCGAGCCGTTGACGAAATATCGCGTGAGTTTTTGGATGCGGACGGAAAATTTAAAAAGCGGCGGAACGCCGCGAGTCGAGATTTTTAACGCCAACGACAATCAAATTATCGCGGCGAGCGAAGCGTTTCAGGCGGGAACGAATGATTGGAAGGAATATAAAATCGAATTCGCCGCGCCAGCCAACGCGCAAGCCGTTATTGCCCGCACGGGGCGCGTTTTTTGCGGAACGAACTGCCCGATTTTCGGGACGATCTGGTATGACGATTTTAAGTTGGAACGACTAAAATAAATCGGCGCGACGAACGAGCAACAAAAATAATCGCCGGAAATTTTTCCGATGCGGGCAAACGATGATGAGGGAAATCGAAACGACCTGGACGAGCAAAATTTTGTTTTTTCTGTTTTGCGCGACGCTTGTCATCACCACTTTGGCTTACGGAACGGTGCATCAGCCGACGCTCGCTCTTTTTTACATCACGGCGGCGATTGTCTTGATTTTGTGGGCGATTGACGCATTCGCCGGCGGAACGCTGCGCTTTAACAAAACGCTTTTGCAAATTCCGCTTGCCGCCGCCGTTTTATATGCCGTTATTCAGATTATTCCCTTCGGCAATTTGGCGGAAACGGCGGGCGTGTCCGGCATTCCGCGCACGATTTCGCTCGAACCGTTCGCCACACAGACAAATGCGATTCATTTTCTCGCTCTGCTGATATTTTTCGCGGCGATGCTCGTCTACGTTGACAGCACGAAACGCATTAAAAAACTCGCCGCGACGATTACCGTTTTCGGTTTCGCGTTCGCATTTTTCGCCATTCTGCAAGCCGTTCTCAGCCCGAATAAAATCTACGGCGTTTACGAAGTGCCGTATGCCCAGCCGTTCGGCTCGTTCGTCAACCGCCATAATTTCGCGGCGTTTATGGAAATGTCTCTGTGCGTTCCGCTCGGCTTGATGTTTGTCGGCGCAGTCGGCAAAGACCGCAAACTGCTTTATGTTACGGCGATTGCCTTGATGGGCATCGCCTTAATTTTGAGCGGCTCGCGCGGCGGTTTAATCGCGCTCTTGGCGGGAATTTTCTTTTTGATAATTCTAACCACGAAAACGAAAAATTATAATCAATTCATCTTGAAAATCGCTCTTGGATTTTTGCTCGTGGCGACAATCGTTGTCGGCTCGATTTTAATCGGCGGCGAATCTTCTTTATCAAGATTTGCGGAAACGGCGACTTCGGATGATTTTTCGTCGAATCGGACGCATATTTGGAATGTTGCTTTGAGCGTGATCGCCAATAATTTTCCGCTCGGCGCGGGCTTCGGCGCGTTCGGAATGGCTTACACGCCGTTCGATACTTTGAACGGTTTGGGGCGCGTCGAACAAGCGCACAATGATTATCTGGAAGTTTTGGCGACCGCCGGAATCGTCGGTTTAATAATGGGCGGATTTTTTCTGTATAAATTTTTTCGCGTCGGATTTGAAAATTCTAATGTTTCAAACACATTCCGGCGCGGCATCTGCGTCGGCGCGTTCGCGGGCTGTTTCGCCGTTCTCGTTCACAGCCTTTTCGATTTCGTTCTGCACACGACAGCGATTGCGTTTTTGTTTTTAACGCTCGTTTCGCTCGTCGTCTTGAGCGGCAATGATTTTTCCGACGATGAACCCGACGCGCGTCCGCGAGAACATCGGAAACGCCGCTCGGCGAGCATTACTCCGATTGAAAAGGGAAGAAGAAAAGCCGGAATCGAAGCAGAAAGTTAGATTTGAAAAAGCAGTCGGAGAAGCATAATAATCGAAATCACGAACGCCGTTCGACTGCAAACCGTTGCCAACTTTTGATTGAATTCCGATTCGCTCGCTTTCAAAATCGAACCCGCGCCCGACAGAAAAAGAGTGAAGAAAAGTCCTGCACCGATCCAATGGCTGAAATCCATCGTATAAATTGCTATCAGAATAAACAGCACTCCGAAAATTCGCTGAATAATTTTATCATTCATAAAAATTCCATTTTCCGCCTTTAAGCATTTTCGACGTTTTTATCGGCGGCGAGACGTTTTTTACGCGGATTCAGGAAATCCGCGAGATACCAGATGATTCCGTGCGCGACGTAAGCGAAGGCGATGCCGAAAAGTATCTGCTGTGAATAAAGCCATACGAGCATTCCGAGCGCGGCGACGATTAAAAGAACGTAAATGCTGTGTTTGCCTTTGCCGACCGATTTGAAGCTCGTGTAGCGAATCGTACTGACCATTAAAAGTCCCAAACCGACGATTAAAACCATCATCAAAATCGTGTAGAGACGCGCGAAATATTCATCGAAAACATTGAGCGGCAAAGGATGCAGGTAAACAATCGAGGCGAGCAATCCGGCGGCGGGCGGAATCGGCAAACCGATAAAATTTTTCTTATCAACCTTCGGCGTGCCTTCGAGCAGAACGCGCGGGCGCGTCGCCTGCAAATTAAACCGCGCGAGGCGAAACGCGCCGCACATAATATACATAAACAAGATAAAAACGCCGAATGTATGCAGCGCGTCGGATTCGCGGAACGTCGCGCCGATTGCCCAGGTATACATCAAAATCGTCGGCGCGATGCCGAAGGTTAAAACGTCTGCCAGCGAATCTAATTGGACGCCGATTTCGGTCGAAGTGCGCGTCATACGAGCGACGCGACCGTCAAGAGTGTCGAAAAGAATGGCGAGCGCGACGGCTTTGGCGGCATAGCCGAAATAAATCGCCGCCTGTTCGGGACTCGTCGGAATAAGCTGAAAACCGCGCGCCGAAGACAAAACCGCCAGAAAGCCCATTCCGATATTTGCCGCCGTAAACGCCGTCGGAAGCAGATATAAACCTTTTTTCAAGCCTTGATGCGGCGCGGTCGTTTGCTCTTCCATTGAAATATTTTTCCGCCTAAAAATTTTGTTCGCGCAGTCTGCCGATAATCGTTTCGCCGCCGATCACGCGGTCGCCGACTTTCACTAAAATCTCGACGTTTTTCGGCATCAGCAAATCGGTGCGCGAACCGAATTTGATTAAGCCGTATTTTTCGCCGATGTCCAAGTCGTCGCCCGCTTTGCGCCAGCAGACGATGCGGCGGGCGAGAATACCGACGATCTGCGTAGCGACGATTGTCATTTTTTCGCCTTCAATCGTTATCGCGTTGCGCTCGTTCGTCCGGCTCGCTTCGTTGCTTGTTGCAGGTGCTTTTCTGCCTTGAAATCTTTCGACTTTGACGACTTTTCCGGCAATCGGCGCGCGGTTGATATGCACGTCGAGCGGCGATAAGAAAACGCTCACGAATTTTCCTTCCTCCAATTCTTCGACGCGCGTTACCTTGCCGTCGGCGGCGGAAACGACAATGTTCGCGTCGGTCGGAATCGCGCGGCGCGGATCGCGGAAGAAATACGCCATAAACAGCGCGAGCGCGACGAACGCGGCAACGCCGAGCCAGACGTGAAAATACGCGAAAATCAAGGCGATGACGATTGGCGCGGCGATAAACGGAATTCCTTCTTTAACCATATAAACGCATTGCGAAAATCGAATACGGCGAACAAATTGTTATCGGTTTTGGCAATGAATTTTTTAATAATACGTTAATTTCTCGCTTTTGAAAAATAAAAAGCCCCGTTGTCTGCCGAGACAACGGGGCAAAGGAGGATTGTATGAATAGAAATGTCAGTTTCTAACCGGATTGTCCTTGGCGTAGCTGTAAGCGCACCAAGCGGCGATCAGATGGACAATCCAGCCCAAAAAACCAGCCGAGCCAATCCACGAAACACCCGTCAAAACCAGCCAGATTACGCCGATAATAATTCTACCGTTATAGATTTGCCCAACACCGGGAATTAAAAGACTCAAAATGCCTGCAATCCATGGTTCTCGCATAATTAAAAACTCACCTCTGCAACAATTAACGACAAAAGTTTTTATTTGTTTCAAATAATTTTTGATTCGATTAGTGATTCGTATTCTGCTTCTCGATGCGTTTTACGCCGACGATTTTTCCGCGAAAGGTTCTGAGTAGTTTTCTGACAAGCGGATGACTTTCGGCATAAAGGCGCATTTCTTCTTCGGTCGGATTTTCGGGCAAAACCGGCATTTCCGTCGGCGCGTCTTCTTCAAAATCGGGAATGACGAAATTTGTTTTGACTTTGGCGGGCGCGGCGGCGGTATTTGTCGCCGTTGCGCCGTTTGAAATCTCCATCCGCGCCGTAAAATTATTTTGCGAATTTTCGCCGAGAAGCAGTTCAACGATTTTGGTTGCATTTTTAATCGGCGCGAGATCATCGCCGAGTTTTTGCAGCTTGCGCTCGAAAGCGTCGTCGAGCCAGGTGTCTTCGATGTGTTCGAGTTCTTCCGAGGAAATCGGCGGCAATTTCAACGGCATCGCTTCGATAATCTGCGCGGCGCGTTCGGAAAATGCCGCCGCCGCCTGCTGAATCTGTTTTTCCGGTTCGAGCGGCGTTGTTTGAGAATCCGATTCAATCGGCGGCGCGGATTTCTCAATCAATCGAGCTGCCTTAGTTTCAAATTTTTCGATTGTGTCGTTTTCAGTTTCTTCTGCTAATTCCGCCGCTGTCGGATCGGCAGATTTCGGCGGCTCAAAAACAACATTACGAACGGTTGAAACAGGAAACGGAACTTCTTCTGAAGTAAAATCAACTTTTAGAGTTTTTTTTTCCACAGTCGTTTTGCTCTGCGTTGCGGGCGCGGAATTTTCGATTGAAAAATTTCCGCCTGCCAGAATATTTTCGAGTTTCGCTAAACGCTCTAAAATTTTTTCAATCGGCTGGACGCGGCGCATTTCGACTAATTTCACCAAGCCGATTTCAAGAACGTAGCGCGGCTGTGTCGCTTCGCGCAGTTTTGATTCGGTTTCCGACAAAGAATTGAAAAATCTGATCAAATCGCTTTCCGAAAACGGCGCGGCATTTTCCTCTAATTCAGCGCGGCTCAAGACCGCCGTGTCGAGCAGATGTTCGGCATCGCCCGCCATTTTGAAAATTAATAAATCGCGGAAAAACGATAAAAGATCGCGGCAGAAATTTCGTAAATCCTGTCCGCGCCCGATCAAATCGTCAACCGTTTCGAGCGCGTCCGCCGGTTTATTTTCGGCAATTGCCCGCGCGATTTTGACAAGCTGTTCCGAACCGGCGAGACCGAGCGCGACGACGACATCTTTGCTTTCGATTTGTTCGCCGGAAAAGCTGATGACCTGATCGAAATTCGATTGCGCGTCGCGCATCGAACCTTCGCCCGATCTGGCGATTTCGCGCAAAGCGTCGCCGGTTACGCTGATTTTTTCCGCGTCGGCGATTAGTTTTAAGCGGTCGAAAATCTTCTGCGTCGGAATCGTGCGAAACTCGAATTCCTGACAGCGCGACAAAATCGTGTCGGGAACTTTGTGCAGTTCGGTCGTCGCCATTATAAACGCAACGCGCGGCGGCGGTTCTTCCAGAGTTTTCAAAAGCGCGTTGAACGACGAAGTGGAAAGCATATGAACTTCGTCAATGATAAAAATTTTATAACGGTCGCGCGCCGGATTAATGTTGATGCTCTCCAAAATTATATCGCGGATTTCCTCGACTTTCGTGTGCGAAGCCGCGTCGAATTCAAGCACGTCAATCGAACGACTTTCGGAAATTTCGATGCACGAAACACACGCCGTCGCGTCAGACGGAACACACGGCTGCGGATTCGGCTTGTCGCCGGTTTTATGGCAATTTAAGGCTTTGGCAAGCAAGCGGGCAGTCGTCGTTTTACCGACTCCGCGCGCGCCGGAAAAAAGGTATGCGTGATGAAGCCGGTCGTGTTCGACCGCGTTGCGAAGCGTTCTCGTAATCGCTTCCTGCCCTGTAACTTCTTCAAAAGTCTGCGGTCGCCATTTGCGGGCGATAACCTGATACGACATAAATATTTGGATCGGCGGACACTGACCGAATTTAACGGAGTGCTATGAATTGAATTTATCAAATCATTCTAGCACTCCGTTAAATCGTGCGAAAGTATCGAAAAAATATTTATGCGATTGATACGCGGATTGCGCGGCGCGTTCGAAATTGAGGCTGATTATTTATTCTCTCCCGAAGAAACTCTAAATTTGAATGCCGTTTTTCTTTAGAACGCTGACGATCTCTTCTTTGAGCGGCATTCCGTCCGCGCCGTTGACGCTCGGCGTTCGAGTCTGCGTCGTCGCGCTTTTGATATAGCCGTCCCAAAGCTGTTGTTTTATCGCGTTCGCGCCGTGATTCGTCGCCTGGTTCGCGTCGTCGTAAGCCTTGCCGATTTTGCTTTCAAATTGTTTGTAGCGCGTATGAATATCCATAATCGCCTTGTTTAAATCGTTTTGCGTCGGAAACATTTTCGGCAAAAGCTGCTGCATTTCAACGAACATATCTCTGCCGAGCAAAGCGGCTAAATTATAATGACCCTGTTCGTGATTTAATAATTTCGTATTCGACTGCGGATCTGACTTGATCGACGCCAACGCCCAGCTTTTATTGCCGTCAAGCGCGACGGTGATCGTAAAAGTGTCTTGCAGTTGCCAGGATTTGCCCGCGCCGTCCGGCACTTGTTTGGTCGTGATGCCGGTCGGCGTAAAAGTCGCTTTGGTAAAAGCCGATAAATTATCGGGGTTAGACGGCGGAACGGGACCCGTAAAATCCGCCCAAGTTAAAGTTTTGTTTTGTCCGGTTAATTGCGAACCCATTTATTATTCTCCTTAAATTTAAATCACGTTTCCGTTAGTATTATTGACTGTGTATCTAATTGTTTTTGCTTGATTAAAAATAATTTTCCCGGTTTATCAAAAATTGAATTCGTCGCTCGAAAATCAGAAAAAGATTGCAACTTCGATTTGAATTCTGTTATTTTATGCAGATGAAAAAATTCATCCTTTTTATTTTTCTCGCGTTTATCTCAACTGCTGCGGTTTCGGCGCAAGATTCGGGTTTAGCGCAAAGACCGATAATTTCAAGTCCGGGCATACCGCCCCGCACGCCGCGCAATCCGCCGCCGGGAAATATCAGGCTTCTTGAAGGTTACGTTCACACGCCTCGATTGGGCATTGATTCGACAATCGGCGACATCGGCAAAAACGGCGGATTGTTGATTCGTTACGACATCGGCGAAATGTCGGGTTTTTATACCGATTACTGCAATATTCAAAACGCCTGCCAATGGAGTAAAAAACAAATTATCAAAGGTCGGGAAGTTCGCATCGCGCTGACGGCGGAAAACCGGATTATCGCTACGTTTCCGGAGGATTACGCGAATTTTTTCGCCGATACGAATTCGCCGGAAGACGTAACCGATTTTCTGTTGATGATTTTGACCTACAAGGTGAGCGAGTCGTTGTAAATTCAAACGAAGTCGCGCAGAAATTAGCGAATAAAAAACGCTTTAGCCATTTTTTCGATTTGCCATTTATACATCTTCGTTCTGCCTTCGGCTTCGTTCATAAAGTTCCGGTTTTTCGGGTCGGTCGAAGTTTTGTCGTGGTCGAGTCCGGCGGCGTGACCGACTTCGTGCAGCAGCGTTACGTTGTCGCCGCCGGCAAAAAGCGGATCAACCATACAGAACGGTTTCGTCAGGCATTTAGTCGAAGTGTCCGAAACCGTCAAGCCGTGCGCCGGATAGCGAAATTGACAGAAGATTACCGGCAGATAATTGTCTTTGCCCGCGCCGGACAGAATTTCCGAGTATTTTTCAACCAGAAAATCATAATCGGTTTTCTCTATCAAGCGATCTTCAAACTGTATTGTCGCTTGATCGGCGCGCGTTCTCGAACTCCAAATATCGAGACCGAAACCGTGTTCTTTCAACATTTCCTCGGTGCGTTTGATATTGGATTGGCTGTTGTTATCGCCCGGACAATTAGTTACCCAGAATAAAGCCAGACGAGCGCGTAAATTGCCCGGATGTTTATACGTCGTGCTGCCTTCGTTGCTCATAAATTTTCAATTTCGGATATTTATTTCGCTCGTATCGAACTTGTTTTGTTTTATGACCTGTTACCGCGTGAATTTTTGCAGAGTAATGTGAAATATTTTTTGGGAAATTCGCCCGCAATAGAAATTTGTATCAGGAAACTTAGAGAAGACTGAAACGAGTTCAATTATCGGATAATCCGAAAAAGACCCTAAGGGATTCGTATATCTCCGTCGAAATTTTTGAAATAAAGTTTCAGTCTTCGACAATTAACTGACGAGGAAGAAATGATTAAAGCGAGTTTAGAAAACGGAATTAATATTGTTCTTAAAAACGGCGAATGGATTTGCGACGATCCCGAATTGAAGGAAATGCTCAATAATTCGCAGAACTACTGGCGGTCAAAAGAAGCAGAATCTTATCAAGGCTCGGTCTTTCGGGATAATTCGGCGGCGGCGAAAGTTCTCGCGCAGTTCGGCGGCGATGTAATTGCGATCACGAACGAAATCTAAAAAATCGTCAAAATTTCGAGCCGCGCTCAATTTTGACGCGGCTGAATTCTCAAAAGATAACTACAGACGGCAATCGGCACACCCGCCGAAATCGAAATTCTTTGCCCGATCTGCAATTCATAATTATTAATCATCGCCGGATTACGCCCTTCGTTAAGAAGCGAAAAATTTCCGTTTCCGTCGTAAAGAAGGCTGATGTGCCGACGGCTGATTTCCGGGTCGCCGGTTAAAGTTATGTCAACCGGCTTCGATTTCGAGCCGCGCCCGATGCTGATTTCGTTTTTATAAATTGGAACGACCGTTTGCCGAACGCCGCCGCGCCAGATTTCCAGCCGGTAGAGTTCCGGCGCGGAACGCTTTTTCACCTGCGTCATTTCGTCCGGCAAATCGCCGGAAATTTGCGGATCGCTGATTTGCCGAACGGTCGGCGGCGGCTGATACGCGGTTCGATTCTGCGTAAAATTCGGTGTCGGCGGAAACGTCTGCGTCGGCATAACCGGCTGATTCATCGGCGGCGTTTGGGAAATCGGTTGATTGGCTGGCGCGACATTATTTGACGGCGCGACATTCGGCAGATTATTCGGGCGTTTGAGAACGCCGGTTTTGTTGCTCGAATTATCTTCCCACGAATGCTGAACGCAAATGTCGCCGACATCGAGCGTTCCGTCAACGCGCAGTTCGACGGCGAACGATTTGGTTTCGAGTTTTTTCTTGCCGGAAATCTCCTTGGCGCGTTCGGCGAGAATGTGATATAAGCCTTGCTCTAAGCCTCGCCGTTTCGCGCCCTGCCAATTTTTATCGTCTTCTTCGCTTAAAAAAATCGTGTATTCGGTCGGAATAATCGTCGTGCCTTGCGGCAGCGGGACGAGTTCGCGCTGCATTACTTCTTCGACGGCTTTGGCGATTTTGACGATAAACGCTTCGGCTTCGCTGCGCGGTTTAACCTGCGCGTCGCGGGCAGCCTCTTCCAAAACAAGCTCGGCTGATTCGCCGTCAATCCATTTTCTGACTTTATCTAAAACGCTCAATTTTTCTCACCTCGAAAATTTTATCGTATCGTCGCCATTGCCTGCTTTGCCGCTGATCCAGCCTTGATTCGCCGTCGCATTATTCGGCGGTGTATCGCCCTGTTCGACGATATTTACTTTATACCAATTTCCTTGCGAATCAATAATTTTCAGCCGCGAATCCTTCGTTACCAAGCCGATTTGATCGGAATTTTTATTCGGTTCGGCGCGTAAATTTATATTCATTAAAGCGACCGCCTCCTGCGCGGCGAACGGATTGGAAACCGTCGGCAAAAGCCCTCGACCGCGCAGATAATTATGCGTCGCGTAAAGAATTCCCGCAAATAAACCGATGAAAACGACGAACGCGGCGAAGCGTCTGAGAAATTTTTTCTGCTTTGACGGCGCGGGCGTTTGAAAAATTTCCGGCTGTTGAATTTGCTGGTTTTCGGCAATCGGCGGCTGTGAAATCGGAACGGATTCGCCTTTGACGTTATCCAATTTAACGACGAGCGGCGCGGCGTTCGGGTTGGAAGGATTATTGATTTTTAGCTCGCGCGAGGTGTTAAAGCGCGGGCGTTCCGGCACGAGCGGCGTATAGCCTCTGGCGACGCGCGGCTGCGGCAGAATATGCGGCGCGGTTCTGATTTCCGCCAATTCGCCGTCTTCGGGTTCGGTAAGCTGTTTAATGCGCGACAAATCCTGCCAGAATTCGTTGACGGTTTGATGTCTTTGCTCGGGGATTTTTTTCGTCGCTTTATTCAAAACTTCGACCAAATCTTTCGCCCAGGATTTTTGGCGAAAGGCGAAGGGAAGTTCGGTGATCGGCTGATTGGTGAAAAAGCGCGGCGATTCGCCGGTGATTAAAACGTAAGCCGTTTTCGCCAGCGAATAAATATCGGCGGCGGGCGTGAGCTTGACCATAGTCAGCGTGTCCGAATCTTCGCTGAAAACGGGGCTGTGTTCGGGCGGCGCGAAGACGTTTGTTCCGACGCGCGTAATCGGCGAATCGGACTGCGTAATCCGCGCTACGCCGAAATCGGCGATTTTTACCGTTTTGCGGTCTTCGGTCAAAAGCAGATTTTGCGGTTTGATGTCGCGGTGAATAATGCCGTTTTTGTGCGCGTGTCCGAGTCCGGCGCAGACTTGTTCGAGGTAGAACAGAGATTTTGAAAAATCGAGTTTGTTCTCGCGGGAGGCTTTCGCCAGATCGCCGCCGGGCAAATATTCCAGCACGAGATAATGAAAAATCGTATTCCGCAGATCACGCGCCGAGCCGTGTCCGAGACGGCTGATGATGTTCGGATGACGAACACGGTCGAGCGCGACGGCTTCGTTTTGAAAATTCTCGACTAGAGTCCGTTCCAAATCCGCGTCCAGATCGTTTTGCAGAAAGACGTTGAGAGCTTTGACGACGACGATATTATGCGGCGATTGCGGCGAAGCGAGCGTGTCGCGGGCAACATAAATTTCCGCGTAGCTGCCTTGTCCGAGCATCGCGCGGATGTCGTAGCGTTCGTCCAAGCGCGTATTGTTCAAAGAAAGTTCACGCATCAATTTTTCCGTTTCGGATTATACCAAATCGCCGTCAGCAATCTATTACGACAGTATAAATTCAAAGTTCGCTAATTGCCCAACGCTTGAAAAAGACGAAAAAAGAGTCGAGTAAAATTTTACTCGACTCTTGATGCTCATTTTCCGAATATTCGATTTAGTTTAATCTTTCAAATCCGGTCAATTGGATTGTCTGGAAAAACGGCGTTCCCGGCGGCAGACGGTTCGGGTCGAGGAACGACGTATCGAAAACCCAATTTCTGGTCGGCGGACTGTAGACTACTGAACAGCATTTGAACGCGCCGTTGTTATTGTGCGAATTAAAAAGATTGATGAGCGAACCGGCATAATTGAGTCGCACGCCGCTCCAATCTTCGAGAAAACGCTTGAAGTTGTGAACGCCTCCGTTCATTCGCGGGTTGCCGCCGCCTTGATTCGGAGAAGCGTTTTTGCTTGATTTGGTGTCGCCCGCGAGCATTGCAAAACGAATAAATGTTTCTCCCGCATCACGATTACCAAGACTGAACGGATATTTAAAACTTTCGGCATCGTTCCATTTCCTTGAAAGAATAGTAATAGAATCGCCGGCAATCGAAGCAGGGATATGGTCTGCCGTATTTTGCGGCAGGTAATCGGTCGAAGGTGTCGGATCGTCAATCGTGGCTGTTCCATAGGCATTATAGTTTCCTTCAACATAAACGCCGTTTTCCGATGCGACCGTAAAACCTTTCGTATTTGCCGGATTCGCGGCATCATACACGCCGGGCAATTTTTCGCCGTTGATAAGGCGAACACCGCGCCGGTTATACTTATGTTCGAGCGTCGCTGCTATTGTCGGCAGAACAAAACTGCTGGTTGCCGTGGTATTGATGATCGGAAGAGGAGAAAGTGGAACTGCAAAAAGAGAGTCGCCGGTATATTTGGCGGCTTCGTGAACGAAATCTCTTTGCAAAGTCGTTTTATCTGAAGGCGTTGTTGTTATATCAATATTTTCGCCGGGCTGCATAATTCCGTCATTGTTGCCGTAAATATCTTCCATATCGTATTCGCCGTCAAAATCGTAATCGCCGCGCCGGTCGGAAACGTATAAAACCCAACCGTTGGCACTCGGAATGTCGCTAGAGCGCAAACCGGCGGGAAATAATGGTGTTGCCGGAAACTTTCCGTCCCAAGTGCCGCTGAGAAATTTTCTCAAGTTAGCGACATCTATATCAACCATACTCATCACGCCGCTCCAAGGAATCGTACCGCCCGAATAAACCGAGTTGGTATTAATTCCTTCATTGTAGAGACCTTCGCGCGTGTCGAACATATTAATCGGATACGGAACAATGAACTTATTGGAGTTTCCGTCTATAGTCGCGCTTTTACCGTGAATTAAATCGAGAACAAAGCCGTCATTTTTTTCAGGTGTCGCGGGCGGCACGGATATGTCATTGGCGACAACATAATTGTAGTTAACTCCGTCAATCAGCTTCGATGTCATAAAACGGTCGCCTGAAGACGCGATTTGCGGACCTTCGATATTGAATCTCTGGAGTTTAATTATCGAACGGCAATCAGTATTAGTGTCGCTGGCACAGTTGCCGTAATCCGGCGCGGTAATTTGAAATTTTCCAGGAATGTAAGGAGCGGGATCGGTTACGCCCAAACTCAAAAAATCCTTTGTTATGTCGCGCGGGTCTTCTGGAACATTGGTAACGGGATTGATGCCGACTGCTTCAATTTTTATCCAAACCTGATGACCGCCTGCTGAAAATCTTTGACCGTTAATTCCGGTTGTGTGGTAAGAATCGGTCATTTTAAAAGTATCAGGCTTATAGCCGTCAACATAACCGGTAAGCTCAATGCCGCAGTTAACGGGGACGGGAATTACCGCGCAGCCCGGCAATCTGTCCTGCGTGTCGGCGAGCGAAACGCGAATGCCGGTTTTGTTATAATAGCGTTCTTTTTTGGTAATATCGGTGTCGGCGTTGGCGGCGGTTACGGGAACTATGCTCGGATTTAGAACGCCTGTTCCGTCATTCCACATATCTCCGACGGCTTTACCGCGTTTGATCAATTCAATGTAATCCAAAGGATCGCCGGTGATACTGCTGGCGATGCGAATCGGCAGTTCGAGCGGTTTTTGATTGGCGAGCAGATTGCCCTCGAATAATTTTTCGTTGGTATCCCAATTGGCGTTTTTATAAACCGTCGGCATATCGCTGTCTGCGAAAAACGGCGCGCCGCTTGCCGGATTTTGCAGAACGCTTCCCATATCGTGAGCAAGTTTGACGTAGCTGCCCGAAGCGTTTTTGATAAATACGTTGTCGTTCCAATCCGTCCAGGGCGCGCTGTTGCGGGCGACATCGGTAACGATTTGTTTGGTTGCGTCAACCTTCGATGAAAAATACAAACCCGTGTCCGCCATCAAAAAGATATTGCCGTTGGAGTGAACGCGCCCGCCGAAGTCGAAGCGCGGTCCCGGATGGAATTCCAGATCGTCGTCGTAAAATATACCGAACTGAAAAATCGGAATGCGGTTATTGTAAAATCTGCGTCTGAGCGCGACCTGCACACCGTTGCTTTTATCTTCGGCGGTCGTCGTCAACTGCCATTCGTCTTGTGTCGCAAGCAAACCTTCGTAATCGCCTTCGGTCAAAACTACCTGCTGCGGAGTTTCCGTCGGAATGATTTTCTGATAATTTTCCGAACCATCCTCGAATTTATAGTTAGTTTCAAATCCCGGCGGTTTTTGGGTTTCGACATTAGTCAAATCTGCCGGATCGGGATTGAGCTTGACTTCAAAAATTTTGTCGAAGTTGCGCGTCATTACTTCGAGACTTGCCTGCGCCGCTTCAAACGCGCGCGATTCCGCCGCGTCGTTGCTCGTGGCGATGGTTTCATTGGAAGTCCGCGAAACGGCGAGCGCGACGAATCCCAAAAGCAAAATCATTATTAATAAGGCGATAACAATCGCCGAACCTTTCTGGCTGTCGGGCTTTACAGCATTATTCGTTAAATCTTCGTCTTTTTTATTAAAAATTTTCAATTTCATATCTTAACCGCCAAATCAACCTAAAATGCTGTTAATACTGTAAATTTCTGGTGCTGAACGTCGCGTTCAGCGTAATAACTTCCGGTTGTCCGGTCTGCTCGTCCGCTTCGCTCGCGGCAACTTTAATCGTAATCATCATTTGCGTAATCAAATTCGCGTCGAGCGGCTGGTCATCAGCCGTTCCGAGAACGCCGTCAACACCGGCAGCCGGATTATCCGTTACGCGCCCGTCGGTTAGAAGATAGCGAATCTGTAAATCCTTTATGTTGTATGCCAGCGGCTGTTCGCGTATCTGCTCGTCAGCCGGTCTGCCGACATTATTGCCGTATTCCTGCCTGACCAGCGTACCGTCAATTTTAACTTTGTAATTGACCATAAAAACGCGCTTCAGAGCGAAATTTCCGTTGTAGGTCGTGCAGTCTTCTTCGCCGTTCACGGTGCAGGGCTTTAATAAACTGCGATTTTTGCCCGTGCCATTGTAGGATTGATTAATGCCGAGCGGATCACCCGGCGCGAATTCGAGCGTACTGTTGTCAGGTTTGGCAGTTGCCATTACCAAAACGCGCGAACTGCCCGCTTGAACCATATACAAATCATATACGTTGGCGGCAATTAAACCGCCGGCTGTCGCCGACGTAACTCGCGCGGAGTTTGCCGAGCCGCCGCTAACCGAATTGAGCGTAACCGTCTTGCCGCTGCGATTGTCCGGCGCGCCCGCCGCCGGAGCGGGAAGCGGTTTGTTAAAATCGAGATCGCGCCACGCGAAAGTTACCGTATCGGTTTTAGCGTTTGGATCGCCGAGTAAATCGTTCGTAAAAATATCGTTACCGACGATGATTGAAGTTTCAGAATCGCGTTCGTTATCGGCATCCAACGGAACACTGAAACGATTAGAAAGAAAGTTGTCGGGAACGCTCGCGCCTTGCTTGTGATAACTCAATCCGGCGTTCAAAGCGTCGCGTCCCATCAAATGAATTGCCGCCCGCGCGTTTTTCAACATATCGGTGCGGCGGCTCGCGCGATTGCGGTCAATGCGACCGACTTGCAGAAGTCCGTAAATCGAGCCGGTTACAATCAAAAAAACGATCATGGCGACCAGCATTTCGAGCAGCGTGAAACCGGCTTGCGCCGCGCGACGGTCGGCTTTGTTATTTTTCATTTTATCGAATCGTTTGAAATTCATTTTCCGCGCTCCTTTTAGCGATAATCAGTAACGATTGTTGAAACGACTTCGCTGGCGGAAATCTGATTGACCGTATAATTTACTGTTACGTCAATTCTGCGCCGCGCAATCGCAAAGGTCGGCGAAGGACGGTCGGGATCGTTAACGTCCGTAATCACGATTTGTCTCTCGAATCCGGGAATTAAATTACTTGAATTCGTTCTTCCGCCGACAGTGCAAGCACCGTTTCCGGCGCAGGCATCGTCCGCCGTTCCGGCGACTCCGTCCCAGCCTAAATCTTCACGAACCGGATTTGTTCCGGTCAGAAAAATACCTTGATTGACTCCGTCAACCGGATTCGTTCCGACGTTTCCAATCGTATCCCAACCGGAAATTCCGGCGTTCCGGCTAATATCGCGCGCCGAAATAATTGATTCGAGCGTCGAAAGAGCGATTTGTTTGGCAACGACTTGTTTTTCGCTGGCGTAGGAACGGATCAAATTTGCCGATAAAGCCGAGGTCATTCCTAAAACGCCGACCAATAAAAGGACGAGCGCGATCATCACCTCGACGTATGAAAATCCGTTTTGATTGTGCCGTTTTTTGTTTTGGCTTTCGTTCATAGCGCGTTTTCGATTAATTAATGAAAAATTGTTTGCTGTTAAAAAGTTAATTGCGGAAGACGGATTGTAGCCGTTTAGCCTCCGACACGGCGCGTGTCTTTCCATTTGTTCGCGGCGGTCGAATTGAAATCGTATTCCCAAAGACGAATCGAGCCGGTCGTACCGATAATCGTAATCGCCCGCGCGATTTCCGCGTCGTTCGGATTCGTTTTATTCGGCGACCAGATGTGCAGAGTAACGCCGGTCGGAACGTCGGCTTCGTCAACGACTTGGTAATTGCTTTTGAATCTTAAAGTGCAGACAGTATGGGTTGCGCTCGGCGTGTAAGTGCTGGGCGTGAAAACAGCGGACGTGACCGTCAGATTTTCCGGCGGATTCGCGGAAACATTGACCGGACGTTGATTTAGTTTGACTTCGGCAGCGTCGAGCAAGGGAACTGTTCTGACTAATTCATCATCGGCAACACCGAGCGAAGGTTTATTTTCATCATATAATCTGGCGACTTTATCGGTTAAATCTATTTCGACGCGCATCGTTTCGCGTTTGGTCAGCGAATATTGCCGCGCCTGCTGAAGCAAATCAACGATCTTCAAAGCCTCTTCGTCGGGTTTATACAGAGTTTGATGCGCGTTCAGATAATAACCGGTAATACCGCCCATAATCGCTATAATGATTAAGACGATCATTAGTTCAATCAAAGTAAAACCTTGCTCCGAGCTGTTTTTACAGTTCTTCATATTCGTATGTTCCGTTTTTATGTTTGATTCAAATCCTCTTGGGCAAGAGTTTTCGGATATTGAAGTTGAAAAATTTATAAAAATTTTTCAACAATGAAGTGTAAACGGATTGTCAAAGATTGTCAACAAAATTACACATTGTTTAACAACGGTATATTTAAAAATCATCAATCGGAAAACTCTTCCAAAATTCTTTATTTCAAATTGGAAATCGGCTAGAATTGCAAACTGAATCAATTTCCGAAACTTCCGAAGATGGCTGAAGGCAAGACAAATCAAACAAAAAAAGGATTTACGCTCGATTGGCTGATGCGCGGCGCGTTGACCCGAGTCGGTGAAACTTTTGACAAATTAACGGGCAGAAACTGGAAGCCTTCGAGCAGTCTGGCGACGAGCGAATTGATTGAAAGATTAAAACTGCTTCTCGACGCGGAAGCGAAAAAAGGAAACGACGGCAAATTATATGTTCCGCACAACATCAAGCTGAAAATGCAGTGGGACATATTTTCCGCCGATGCCGACGCATCTTTGAAAAAACTTGAAAACGAACTTCTGATCGCCGCCGTTGACCGCATCAACGACAAGCGTTATCACACCTACGCGCCGGTGCAGCTTGAAATCAAGCCGGATTATTTCACCGAAGGCGTAAAGCTACTTGCAAGTTTTGAAAAATTCGGCGAAGACGAAGAACGCGAAGCCGCCGTCAATGTTAGTGTGCCGGATTTGCGAAATATTCAATTAGAAATTCCGCAGGAAATTCCCGTCGAACCGGAAAAAGAAATTTACGCCGCCGAATTCACGATCAATAACAAAACGCGCAAAAAGGAACTCGCCTTTGCCGACCGCCAGCGTTTGAGCGTCGGACGAACGAAGGAAAACGATTTGTGGATTGACGACCAGAGCGTTTCCAAGATTCACGCCGCGCTCGTTTTGAATTCCGCCAAACAATTAATGGTCGCCGACACCGGCTCGACGAACGGAACTTTCATCAACGGCGAGCGTATCGCTTATGGAAAAGCGATTGTCATCAAAGACGCGGATAAATTAAGGTTCGGCACAATCGAAGTCAAACTCGAACACATCGTTAAAGAAGTTCAGCCAACCGAACAAGTTTCGATTGACGAAACGATTCAGGAAAATTTATCCGCCGAAACGAACGGAAGCGCGACGGCGAAAACAGATTACTCGACGTTCGTTGATAAACCTGTGAAAAACGGGGCAGACGCGAAAGAAAAGCCGACCGAAGTTGAAGCGAGACAAACCGGACAAACAATCGCTTTAGATTTCGACGAGAAAAAATAGAATTCGTTTCAAAATCAAAATAAGGCGAATAAATGAAAATAATTCTGTTGTTTTTACAATTCGATTGGGATAAATGGCGACCGGAAAAGATTTTCGGCGACCAGGTTTTAGAGCGAACGCCCGCCGGATTGAGCATTTTTTATTTAATCGGCATTGCGGTTTTAGTGGTTTTTTTGATTCTCGCATTTCTAAGCAATTTCCGCCGACCGAAATTTTCCTTTGAACAAAATCTGCCGCGCGAAGTGAAACGGAAATTGACGACGACGCTGGCAAACCGCAGTTTGCGCGTCTGGCAGTTCGTGTTTATTTTTCTCGCGTTTTTCGTCTACGGTTTTCACGTTTACTGGACGTATTTTGCCGACGATAACAACGAGCAGTTTCAGGC
>CAXTMQ010000012.1:23836-37137 GCA_964245305.1 uncultured Pyrinomonadaceae bacterium | reverse complement strand
ACGGCGGAAGAAAATCTCACTTTTATTGACAATATTCCCGTCGCCGATTTTACATATTTTACCGACCGTTACGACGGCGGACGCGGCGGACGCGCTTCGATTCTCGCGCCCGATGTTTTCGATACTGTAGAATTTTCGGCAGGCGGTTTCGGCGTTCGCTACGGCGATAAAATGTCGTCCGCGCTCGACGTTCATCTGCGCGAAGCGAACCGCAAAAAATTTCAAGGCGTAGTTTTCGCCGATTCGGGAACGGCGGGCGGAAGTCTTGACATTCCGTTCGGTGAGAAAGGCGGCTGGCTTTTTTCGGCGCGTCGCAGTTACATAGATGTCGCGCTCGACGTTGCCGGAATCGCCGAGCAAGGCATTATCGGCTATCCGCGAACTTTCGATTTCACCAATAAAATAATTTACGACTTTTCGCCGCGTCAAAAACTTTCGTTCACCGCGCTGAATTTTTTTGAAGATTTTGAACAAACGCAGGATCAAGCCTTTAACATTGACCGCCGCACCGACCGTTTTGAAACAAAGCGGACTTCGCGGCGCAATGTTTTCGGCGCGACTTTATCTTCGATTGTCGGCAAGCAAACTTTGGCGCAAACGACCGCGTGGTTCGTCGCGGCGCATAACGACGGCACGTTTTTGCGACCCGATTTTTCGAGAATTTTGCAGCGCGCCCGCGATCTGCGCGATTCCGAATTCGGCATCAAGGAAGAACTAACGTCCGCGCTTTCCAAACGCCTTCAGTTGGCAGCCGGCGGCGGCGTTTATTTTAATCAAGCCGATTATTTCACTTTTGAAAACACCGGACGTTTTAGCAGTCCGCTCGAAGAAGAATTCAACGCCGCGCCGCGTCAAAATCGCCTCGACCTTGACACGAAAACTTCCGCTTACGGATACGCGCAGGCGACTTTCAAATTCACGCCGCGATTTGCTTTCACGCCCGGCATTCGCGTTGACCGTTACGGTTTGACCGGCGAAACTCTAGCGAGTCCGCGCGTCGGCGCGAGGTTCGGCATCACTTCAAAAATCGCGGCGACTTTCGCGGCGGGAATTTATCGCCAGCCGCCGAGCCTCTATGTTTTATCGCTCACCGCGAACAATCGAAATTTGAAAACGCAAACGGCGACGCACGTCATCGGCGGCATCGAATGGCTCGTCCGCGAAGATTTGCGCGTTCGCTTCGAGGCTTATCAAAAAAATTACGGCGATTTGATCGTCCAGCCGTTGCGCCCGACGCAAAATTTCTCTTTGAACGGAAATTATTTCAACACCGGCAGCGGCACGTCGCGCGGTTTTGAAATTTCCGTGCAAAAATCTCTAAGCGGATTTTTCTCGGGTCAGGCTTCGTATGCGCTTGTCCGTTCGCGCCGCCGATTCGGAGAAGGGGAAACGGAATTTTCGTCGGCTTTCGAGCGACCGCATCAATTAACGCTGATCGGCATCAGCCGTTTTTACGGCTTCAGCGTTGCGGGAAAATACCGCGTGGCGAGCGGCTTGCCCTACACCTTCCGCACGCCAATCGAAGCGTTTCCGAATTCGCAATTTTACATCCAGCGCATTCAGTCCGCGCCGGACATCAACGCGCTGCGCCTGCCGAATTTCGCCAGCCTCGATGTGCGCGCCGAAAAACGCTTCGGCTTCAAAAGATTTTCCTTCGCGCCTTATTTGGATTATTTCAACATCACCAATCACGACAGCATCGTCGAGCCGAATTACGAATTTTACCAGCAAACGCCGCAATTCTTACGCGAAAATCAACGTCTGCCGATTTTCGGCTTGCGGCTGGAATTCTAAAGCGAAAATTCTCTCGGCGTATCACCTGCTAAATTTCCGACAAAAATCGGGGAACTATTGACGATTGCCGCGCGTAGAATTTTTCGAGTAATTCAATCCTCTTTTTGTAGCGGAGAAAATCGAATGTATTGCCCAAAATGCGGTCAGCCGCAGATTTCCGACGAAGCGCGCTTTTGCTCGCGCTGCGGATTTCAACTCGGCATCGTCGCGGAGCTTTTGCCGACCGACGGAGTTTTACAAAATTATCAATCACCGTCTGAAAATTTGTCGCTTTATCGGCGAATAACTTCGCAAGTCGGCGCGAAACTAATTTTTTTGAGCGTCGTTTTAGTGCCGGTTGCCGTGCTGATCGGACTTGCCTTCGACACGCCCGCGTTTCTCATTCCGCTGCTGATTTTGTTTTTGACCGGTCTGATACAGATTCTCTACGTGCAGATTTTCGGCAAAAAAGATTGGTTTGCGATGCGACCGGGCGAAACGAAAAATTTGAACGCGGCTGATGCGAAATTAAATCTGCCCGCGCCGCAAACCGCGCCTGTTCCGCTTCTCGAAATAAGAAGTCTTGACACAAACGAAATAATTGCGCCGCCGCCGAGCGTAACCGACCACACGACGAAATTGCTCGAATTAAACGCTGATTCAGACGAATTGGTAAAAACACGCCGCTGAATTATTATTTTCCGAATTCTTTTTTCAGAACGGTTCGCGCCGCGTGATAGCCGCTCATTCCGTGAACGCCGCCGCCGGGCGGCGTTGATGCCGAGCAAATATACAAGCCTTTCGCCGGCATCGAGTATGGATTGATTTTAGCGATTGGGCGTGTGAAAAGCTGGCTCAAATCGCCCGCGCCGCCGTTGATGCCGCCGCCGACGCAGTTGGCATTGTAGCGTTCCAAATCGGCGGGCGATTTGGTCGCTTTGGCGAGAATGCAAGCGCGGAAACCGGGCGCGAAACGCTCGATTTGATTTTCGATAATTTCCGTCATATCAATTGTCGAATTGTTCGGAACGTGGCAATACGCCCACGCCGTCTGTTTTCCGTCGGGCGCACGCGTCGCGTCGAAGAGACTGTTTTGCGCGATCAGCACGAAAGGTTTTTCCGAAATTCGTCCGCTGTTATGAGCCAGTTCGGAAGCGGCGATTTCTTCAAAAGTTCCGCCGAGATGAACTGTTCCGGCAAGCGCGCATTCTTTTGCCCGCCACGGAATCGGCTCGCTCAGAGCGAAATCCATTTTAAAAACGCCCGAACCGTAACGAAATTTTTCCAGCCGAAGACGGTAGGAATCGGGAAGTTTGTGACCGGCGATGCTGATAATTTGGCGCGGCGTGAGATCGAATAAAACGACTTGCGACGGCGGAAGAGCGTCAATCGTTTCGACGCGGTTGCCCGTTTCGATTTTTCCGCCGAGCGATAAAAAATATTCGGCGAGCGCGTTGGAAATATTCGCCGCGCCGCCGCGCGGAAATCCCCAACCGACCGCGTGCGCCGTCAGCATCAAAATCAAGCCGTAAGACGCGCTCGCTAAAGCGTCGAGCGGAATCATCGAATGCGCCGCGCAGCCCGCAAAAATCGCGCGCGTCCGCGAATCGGAAAAATGACTGTCTGCCAGTTGCCGCGCCGAGCGAATCGCTTTTAAGCCGAACCGCGCCATCAAAAACGGATGCGCCGGAAAGCGCAGCGGCGCGAGAATGTCGGGCGCGAGCGCGTCAAAATGTTCGACAAAATACTCTAATAAACCTCGGTAATGCGCCGCGTCCGCGCCGAGGTCGGCGGCGGTTTCGGCGACGGATTTTTTGAGCAAAACCGCCGTTCCGTCGTCGAGCGGATGCGCCAGAGAAGCGGGCGGCTGAACGAATTCCAAACCGAATTTATGAAGCGGCAAAGATTGAAAAAACGGCGACGCGAGCGTCAACGGATGAATCGTCGAGCAAACATCGTGAACGAATCCGGGCAGGGTTAATTCCGCCGAACGAACGCCGCCGCCGATTGTGTCGCCGGCTTCGACAATCAAAACCGAAAGTCCGGCGCGCGCCAGACGAATCGCCGCCGCCAGACCGTTCGGACCCGAACCGATTATTATCGCGTCGTATGCGGAATTTTTCACTGTAAAGCCTTTTCTTTCATGACCATTTGCTATGTGTTCAATTCGGTTCGAGCGTTCGACAAAAATTACTCGTCGAGAAAAATCAATCGGATTTTTCTGCGGACGCGCTTTCGATCAAATCGCGGCAGAATTTTTCCCATTCGCTTTTTTGAACGCCGAGATACGTGCCGATATTGACGGCGACGTTGCGAATCGTTTCAAACGCGCTCTCCGTTTCGCCGGTGTTGGATTTTTCGTCTAGACCGATCACGTAAAGCGCGATTTTCCGACGGGTTTTCAGCAAACAAAAGTTATTGGTCGAAGCGTCCGTAAAAAAATGCGCGACGGAATTTTCCGACGGATTTTCGGCGGTCGGATCGAATGTCGGCTTGACCGTGATGATGAATTCATTCGTTGCGCCGCCGATGCGGATGATTTTTACCCAATCGTACTTTCCCGAACTTTTCATCCGGATTCTGATAAAAATGCCCGTTGATAATTCATCGGTTTGTAATGCTTGCCCGGTTTCGTCAAATAATTTGTAAGAGGAAAACAGCGCGTGTTCGTTCCACTCGGCGATGTTCAAAAGTTTTGATTTGAGCGTCGAAAACATACGTTCGGCGCGCGCTTCGTCGGCGCATACTTTTTCAGCCGAACTGATCGAGCTTTTCCCTTCGTCGCGTTTGGCTCGCGCCAGCAGATTTTCGATTTTTTCGCTCATTTGTCCTTAAAAAACATCGCCGCGAAACTTCCTAAAAATTTTCACTAAAGCGTATCTTTCCGTTTCAATATTTTCCACGCCAGCAGCGCGCCGATTGCGCCGATTGCGCCGAACAAAACGGATTTTCGCGCGGCGTTCAAAGTTTTGATGCTCGTATACGGATCGCTCTTAAATTGTTCGCCGGAAAAATTTCCTTCGATTGTATCGTAACCGGCGAGCGGCTCAAACAAATTATCTTCAAATTGTTCGGGCGACGTTTTCGCGCCGCCGTTTTGTCCGGCGTAGCCGACGGTTTTCGAGAAAAAATCAGCGAGACGCGGCGCGATGCGTTCGGCGTAAACCACGCCCAAACCCGCGCCGCCCGCAATCAATTCGCGCGTTGAATTTTCAGCCGCGTAAAGAATCGCGTCGGCGACGATTTGCGGATGATAAATCGGCGGCACGGGACGCATTTTAAAAGGCATTTTGTTGCGCCCTTTTTCATAAATGGGCGTGTTGATCGCCGCCGGTAAAATTTCCGTCACGACGACGGGAATTTCGTCGTGCGCGAGTTCGACGCGCAGAGCCTGCAAAAATCCGTGAATGCCGTGTTTCGACGCGCCGTAAGCCGATTGAAACGGAACGGAGCGGAATGCTTCGACGCTCGTCACGTGAATCAACGCGCCGCCCGCTTTTTTCAAATACGGCAAAGCGGCTTTCGCGCCGTAAATTTGTCCGAGCAGATTGACTTCGATCAAACGCTTGTATTCTTCGGGTTCGCACCGTTCGACCGTCGCAAAAATAAACGCCGCTGCCGAGTGAATCCAGGTATCAATTCTGCCGTAGCGTTCGACGCATTTATCGGCAACCGCTTTGACTTGTTCAAAATCGGCGGCATCCGCCGCAACGTAAAATGCTTCGCCGCCGTTTGTTTCGATTTCTTCAACTAAACTCCGCAAGCCTTCGATGCTGCGCGCCGCGCCGCATATTTTCGCGCCGCGTTTCGCCATCTCCAATGCCGTCAATCTGCCGATACCGCTCGACGCGCCGAATATTACTGCAACCTGCGCCGCAATCGGCTTTAAATTAATTTTCATTGTTCTCCCTTGTTTATAAAACTCAACTAAATCGCCTGCTTTCGCCCGAAAAATTAAAGCCGTAAAATGCGAAAAAGTTTTTTTCAGTCTAACATTTTTTCCTTTCGGCGAAACGGAAATTTCCGGAAAGAGAAAAAACCTTCGCTGACTGCAAACATTAATTTTTCGGGCAAAAATAGAATAATCTTTTTGCTGTGAGATAATGTATGCGGCGCGACAAAAACTTTTATGAACAAAAAAATCCGTGAAGCCATCAATATTTTTCTGATTACCATCGGCATTTTCTCGGCGGCGTTCGGGATTAAAGGTTTTCTGCTGTCGAGCCATTTTATTGACGGCGGCGTAACGGGGATTTCGATGCTGATAACGGAAGTTACGGGCTTTCCGCTTTCGATTTTGATTTTGCTTTTCAATCTGCCGTTCGTCGCGCTCGGCTACAGGCAAATCGGCAAAATGTTCGCGCTCAAAAGCGCGCTGGCAATCGCGGGCTTGGCGATGGTTTTGTTCTTTGTTACGTTTCCCGACGTTACGCCCGACACGCTTTTAACGGCGGTTTTCGGCGGATTTTTCATCGGCGCGGGAATCGGCTTGGCGATTCGCGGCGGCGCGGTTCTCGACGGCACGGAAATCGCCGCGCTTTTAATCAGCAAAAAATCGAGCCTCTTAAAAGTCGCCGACGTGATTTTGATTCTGAATATTTTAATCTTCGTCGCGGCGGCTTTTTTCCTGAGCGTCGAAAGCGCGATGTATTCGATTCTGACTTATTTCGCCGCCTCGAAAACGATTGATTTTCTGCTTTACGGCATCGAGGAATATCACGCCGTCATCATCGTTTCCAACTGCCATGAAATGATTCGAAACAGCATCGTCAACGGCTTAAACCGCAGCGTAACTATTTACAAAGGACAAGGCGGCGTGAGCAGCACCGAGCGCGATATTTTATACGTCGTCGTGACGCGCCTTGAAATCGGCGGTATTAAACGCGCCGCGAAAGACATTGACCCGCACGCCTTTATAATTGTCCACAACCTTTCCGATGTCGAAGGCGGCTTGATCAAGAAAAGCGATTTTCATTAAACCTGAAATTTTTATTTTTTCCGCCCGAAGCAACCATTCAAAAAACTCGCCGCATCTAGGCAAGTAACTCGACTGAACAAGCGGCGCGAAAATCTGAATCGCGCGGGAACAAAAACTGGAAAAATTTGTCTAAACAAGGCAATAGCTCGAATTAGCATTCGGACTTTGGAGGATATTTCTATGTCAAAAATCACTTTTCTCGATTCGATCAAAGTCGAATCGCCGTGTTCGGAAAGCTGGGAAGAAATGCGCGGAAACGAACAGATTCGCTTTTGTTCGCACTGTGCTAAAAACGTGCATAATCTTTCGGAAATGACGCGCAAGCAGGCGAGAAAAATCGTCGCCGCGTCGAACGGCGGCATCTGCGTTCGCTATGTTCGCCGTCCCGACGGCAGAATTCAGACGATCAAAAACACTTTGCACCAAATCACGAGACAAACCGGCATCGCGGCGACGGTTTTGGGAACTTCGTTGAGCGTTTCGACGCTTGCCTACGCGCAGACGACGAGCGAGCAACCGGCGACGGACGAAGCGGCGATTGTGAAAGTCGCCAGCGAGAAAACCGACGCGCCGAACGGCACGATTTCCGGCACGATTACCGATCCGCAAGGCGCGGTGATTCCGTTCGCGTTCGTGACGCTTTCCAATGAACAGATAACTTTTTATCAAAACGTCAACGCCAATCAGGAAGGTTTTTACGAATTCAAAGACGTGCCGACAGGCGAATATAAATTGAAATTCGACGCGGGCGGTTTCGCTTCAAAGGAAATCAAAAATGTGTCAATCAGCGGCGGCGAGCAGAGTTACAGCGCGGAAATGGCGATTGCGGCGACTGAAACGGTCGTCACGGTTGACGGAGGCACAGGACAAGGCGAGGGAAGCGGAATTGGTTACGGTATTGGCGGTGCGATTGAGGTATGTAATTTTCCGGCGAACAGAATGGTTAGAGCCGTCGAAAATGAAGATTTAGGAGAAATAAAAGTTCGTTTTGCAATGGGCGAACGAATCAATTCGAAAGATAAATGCTATAGCGGAAATTCGCCGCTGCACGTCGCGGTCGAAAACGGCAATCTCGAAATTGCTGAATTTCTGCTGACGCACGGCGCGAAAACGAACAGCAAAAACGACGACAAACGCACGGTTTTGATGATGCTCGACGAAAACGCGACACCGGAACTCGTCAATCTTTTGCTGCGTTACGGCGCGAAAATTAATTTGTTTGATAAAGAAGGAAATACTGCGCTGATGTTCGCTGCCGGATACTCTTCAAACGAAGTCGTGCAAACTTTAATCGGCGCGGGAGCGAACGTCAATGCGATTAACAAAAAAGGCGAAACCGCGCTGATGCGGGCGGCGGAAAACGGCGAACTCGAAAACGTCAGAACTCTGCTCGGCGCGGGCGCGAACGCGCGGCTCAAATCCAGAGAAGGCGAAACTGCGTTTTCGCTGACGAGCAAAGATGAAGTAAAACAGATTCTAATTTCTTACGGCGCGACGGAATAATAGTTACTTAACGGTTAATTGTTAATGGTTAATATAAAATCTTTATGTTAACCATTAACAATTAACCGCTAAGCATTAAATCAATCGTAATATTCCAAGCCGAGATGCGTAATTAAATCTTCGCCTTTCAAATGACGCAGAGTGTTTTTGAGTTTCATCAGTTGAATGAAAATATCGTGTTCGGGATAAAGTCCGGGCGCGGTTTGCGGGGCTTTGAAATAGAACGAAAGCCATTCCTGAACGCCTTTCATTTTGGCGCGCTGCGCTAAATCCATAAACAACGCGAGGTCTAAAACGAGCGGCGCGGCAAGGATCGAATCGCGGCACATAAAATCGATTTTTATCTGCATTTTATAGCCGAGCCAGCCGAAAATATCAATCGCGTCCCAGCCTTCTTTATTGTCGCCGCGCGGCGGATAATAATTGATGCGGACGACGTGCGCGAAATCTTTGTAGAGTTCGGGATAAACTTCGGGCTGCAAGATGTGTTCGAGAACCGAGAGTTTCGATTCTTCTTTCGTTTTGAAATTTTCCGGGTCGTCCAAAACTTCGCCGTCGCGGTTTCCCAAAATATTCGTCGAATACCAGCCTTCCAAACCGAGCATACGCGATTTCAAGCCGGGCGCGAGAATCGTTTTCATCAAGGTTTGCCCGGTTTTGAAATCCTTGCCGCAGATCGGAACGCCGTTGTCTTCGGCGAGTTTCGTTAAAGCGGGAATATCAACCGTCAAATTCGGCGCGCCGTTGGCGAACGGCACTTTCGATTTGATCGCCGCATAAGCGTAAATCATCGAAGGCGCGATACGCGAATCGTCGTCATACAAAGCCTTTTCAAACGCTTCGATGTCGTTGTGAACCTCTGACGGTTCGATAAAAATCTCCGTCGAAGCCGCCCAAACCATTACCAATCTATCACAGCCTTTTTCCTCTTTGAATTTGGCGATGTCGGCGATTAATTGTTCGGCGAGTTCCATTTTGGTTTTGCCGGTTTTGACGTTTTCGCCCGTGATGCGTTTGACGTAATTCTGCTCGAAAACCGCCGCCATCGGTTTTAGAGATTCGAGCTGTTCGCGCAAATCTTCGATCTGCGCTTTTTCCAAAACGCCCGCGTTTCGCGCCGCTTCATACGCCGAATCGGAAAAAATATCCCACGCGCCGAACACGATGTCGTCGAGGTTCGCTATCGGAACAAAGTCTTTTATTTTCGGGCAGTTATTGTCCGTTCGCTTGCCGAGCCGAATCGTTCCCATCTGCGTCAAAGAGCCGATGGGCTGCGCCATTCCCTTGCGAATCGCTTCCACGCCCGCGACAAACGTCGTGCTGACCGCGCCCAATCCGACGAGCAAAATCCCCAACTTGCCCGTCGCCGGAGCAATTTCCACACCTTTTTCAACCATTATTTATCTCCAATTAAGTAAAGGAAAATGATAGCTTTCCGCGCAATGTTAAGGCAAACGCGGAAAATTTATTAAAGCCGGAAAGAGATTTTATTCACTAGCTAAAAATTGTCTCAGCTAACTTCGATAAATCCGATAATCAATTTCCGCGAAAATATTATCGCGCCATTCGATTTCTTTGAGCATCGCTTCGTCAATCGAATTGTTTTCGAGCATTTTCGCCAGCAGATCGAAGCGGTGAATGTGCATTTTGAAGCGATTCGATGAGTATTGGACGGTCGTTCCCTGATAAATCTGAAACGCCCAATCGCTCGACTGCGCGAGCAGAAGTTCGCGGGCGAGTTGATTTAAAACACGGCGTTCCGAATCGTTCGGCGGGTTGAATCGGTTGGCAAATTCGGTCATCTTTTTTTCCGCATCGTGTTGATATGGGTACATCCACGAATTGCCTTCGTTGAGCCAGACTTTGTAATAACCTTTTTCGCCCCAGCTCGAAGCCGACGGCTGTTGAATCTGAATCGGAATATGCGCGTCGAGAAAATCGCCGGGCGTGATTGCGGCGACCAAATCGCGTTTGTAATGCAGTTCGCGGAACAGAAAATCTATAAACTGCGGACCTTCAAACCACCAATGTCCGTAAAGTTCGGCATCATACGGCGCGTTGACCATCGGCGGATGATCGCCGAAGGTTTCGCGGAGTTTGTAGGCTTGCGCGACACGCTTGCCGACGAAATCGGTCGCGTCCCGGGCAGTTTGTTCGCGCGCCCAATTCGGCACATACGGTTCTTTGTCCGCGTTGCCGGTCGCGCGACCGGAAATGCGAAAATATTTCAAGCCGAGATGACGGCGCGTTTGATCTTTGTGCAGGTGCGGGCTTAGATATTCGAGCGGCAAATCCCATCCGACATCGCGGTAAAATTCGCGGTAAAGCGCGTTGCCCGGATAACCGACCTTATCGCTCCAAACCTGCTCGCTGGTTTCGACATCGCGGGCGAAAACGCCGACACCGTTCTGACACATTACGGGCGCGTGAACGCCGTAGCGCGGGCGCGGTTCGCCGTAAAGAATCGCGTGCGAATCGCCGATAAAGTATTCGATTCCCGCGTCTTTCAAAAGATTTTCGATGCTCGGTTCATAAGCGCATTCGGGCAGCCAGATGCCGCGCGGCTGTCTGCCGAAATGTTTGCGGTAATTTTTAACGGCGACGCGAATCTGGGCGCGTCTGGCTTCTTCGGTCGAGATCAGCGGCAGAAATCCGTGCGTCGCGCCGCAGGTGATAATTTCCAAAACTCCTTTTTCCTGAAGTTCGCGGAAAGCGTTGATAAGATTGCGCTGATATTTGTTATTCCAGAGGTCGAGCGACGAGCCGAGATTGTCAACATACATTTTTACGACATCGTAAAATCTCGCGTCTTCGCGGCTGACGCGCTCCAATTCTTTTTTCGCCAATTCGTAAAGATTTTCGAGATGGCGCGTGTAGCGTTCTTCTAAAACTTTATCCGCCAGCATTTCGCATAAAGGCGGCGAAATATTCAACGCCAGACGCGGTTTCATTCCGGCTTCGTGCAGATTTTGAAAAATGAAAATCAGCGGCAGATAAACTTCCGTGATCGCTTCGTAAAGCCAATCTTCTTCGAGAAACTCGGGATATTCGGGATGCCGCACGAACGGCAGATGCGCGTGTAAAATTAAGCTGAAATAACCGATTGGCATAGCTTTAAATTAAAAAACAAACCGAAAATAAAAACAGGGTGAATTGGATTTACAGGATAAAATTATTTCTTTGCCCTGTCTATCCTGTTCATCCTGTTTGGAGAATTTTCCGAATTATTTGAGCCGCAAATCTAGCGAGCTGAACGGCGCGATTTTCGACGAAAAAAGATTCGGCAGTTTCGACGACAAATCGGTTGAAAATTTCGGCTTGCGGCGGCGCGTCGCAAAGCGCGGAAAATTCACGAGGCTCGCGCCGAAAGTCGCCGCGCCGATTGATTCTTCAAATATTTCATCTTCAAATTCTTCAGCGGAGAATTCGGCGAAATTTTCGCGCAGAGCGGCGGCGGCTCGTTCCGCGTCAAAATCGGCGGCGTATTTTTGCAGAAAAGCGAAAATGCTCGGATTAAGATGCCCGCGCAAATCTTCGAGCGCGTAACCCGAAGCGAGCGCGAGCAACACAAACCGCAATTCGCCCGCAAAATTTTCGTCGAAATCGGCGGCGGTTTCGCCCGTAATTTGCGCGAAAGCGTTGTGCGTCGCGTCGTCGGCAGAGGCGACATCATCGCCGGCGAGCGCGACTTCAAAAGCGTCCTGCGTAAAACCCGAATCGTCTAAAACTTGGGCGAATTCGGCGGCGGAAACGGCGAAATATTCCGAATAATCCTGCCGCCAACTTGGATTTTTGCGCGGCGTTTCGATTTGATTGGAAAACATCACGCGCACGAACGGGCGATTGACGGCGTAAAATCCGACTTCGACTTGATAACTCGCGTCCGCGTCAACGTCGAACCACGCCGCGCCTTCCGTCTCAATCGGAAAAATCTGCTCGCGTTCGTTTCGACGATTAATCAGCCGCGCGATTAATTGATAATTCGTTTGGTTGCCGAAAATGCGGCTTAAAATCTGAAACGGATTTTGTTTGAACGACCAGTAAAAATGGATTCGGTTCGGCGACTGCATTTGCAGACGGGCGCGATTTTCGCGCTTTAATTCCGGCAAAATCGGCGCGGATAAAGCCTTGAAAATCGGGTCTTGCGGTTCGTTTGTTTCCGCCGTTTCTTCAATCGGCGCGGCTTCCGCGTCGTCGCTTTTCGCGGCGGCGTAATCGCTTTCGCGCTCGGCGGAAATCTTTTCTTCCGGCGGCGCGTTCAAACTGGACAGCGGATTTAACTTAAAATCCTCAAGTGTAAATTCGGTTACAATTTCGTCGTTATCGGGCATAAATTTTAAAATTCGGGCTGAATTGAAAGATTATGCGGATTTTTGCGGAAAGAAACAAGAACGAGGCGAATTTTTGTCAGGTGAAATCAAATCTCTATTCGGTTTTCGCTTTATCGGCGGGCGCGATGTCGGTTAATTTTTTGAGTTTGACTTCAAATCTGCCGATGTTGACATTGATCTGCGCGCGAACGGGGACGCGCCGTTCGTCGTCGGTGATCCAAAGCGTCATTTCGCCGTCCTGATCAATGACGCGGTTCGCGCCGAACAATTCCGGCACGACGCGGAAACACCATTTTCGACCGAGAACGGATTTTTGCTGTTCGCGGGCGACGACGCGAACGGGAATTTTATACACGAGACCCGAATCGCTGACGTTGATTTCAAAAGTTTTGCCGACTTCGAGCGGCAGGCGGCGTACGGTGTAAATCGCCGTCACCAAGTCCTGCATATCGGCTTTGATCGGCGAAGCGATCTGGCGCGGCGGACGCGCCGCGTCGTTCGGGTCGGTTTCGATATAAATAACCTTTTTTTCTTTGTAATCGAACAACGCTTCGGATTCGCGGACGCGCTCGCCCTGCTCGTCGCGCTTGACGGTTCGCTTGATCGAAAAGTTCGCGCCGTCAACGGTTGATTCAAATTTCTGCGCGTATCGTTTGCCGAACAATTTCAGCAATCCGCCTTTGGTCGTCGCGTCGGATTTGATTAAATAGTCGAGA
>CAXTMQ010000012.1:0-23826 GCA_964245305.1 uncultured Pyrinomonadaceae bacterium | reverse complement strand
CGGCGACGGCGATGCCTTTGATGATCTTGCTGAATTTCGCTTCGTAAGCGAGCGTTTCGCCCGCATTGTAAGCCTCGATTTTCGGCGCGTTCTGCGCCCGCAAAGAAACGCAAAAAACACCGAGAACGAGCAAAAACGAGCAGAAAGATTTTTTCGGCATAACTTTTATATTTTAGAAATTTATTTTAAGAAAATTGCTTTAGCCAGCAAAATTGACCACGCGAAAATCAGACCGAGCGCGGCTTGATATTCACGATAACGCAAGTATAAATCAAAATCGAATTTAACGACGGATTTTTCGCCCTTCGTCAAACGCGGAAAAAACAGCGAAACTCGTTTCGCATATTCTTTGTAATCATCGCCGAAAATTTCCGTCAATTCAACGGCTTCGACGCGCATCACGGGCAGATAGATGCCCAAGAACAAAGCGATAAAAATCAGCGCGAGCCACCAAACGCCAGCCGCAATCGTAAATCCGACACCGAGAATAAAACTGCCCAAGTAAAGCGGATTGCGCGTGTATGCGTAAGGACCGGAAACGGCGAGCGTTTGATTTTTGCGAATATGTCCCGAAGCCCAAGCTCTGATTAAAAGTCCGACGAAGGCAATCGCGCCGCCGATCAAAAGCGTCGTCATTTCCGGTCGGGCGAAAATCAGAAAAACCGCCGCGAACAAAAATCCGAGCGGCACGCGAAAGCGTTGTATTAAAGTCGCTTTTTCTCTTGCCATTATTTTTCGATCAAAAACAAAAATTCCTGATTGCCTTGCTCGACTTCGCGCGTCCATTCGTTCGTCCAGCGCATCGTCGCCATCACGTTTTTTCGATAATCAATTTTCACGAACTCTAAAATTTTTCCCGTCCGCGCAATCGTTTCGTAAAGCTGTTCGAGCGTCGCGCGTCCGCCGGAATTGTAAGACAAAACGATATGCGCGGCGTTTGTTTTATCAATTAACTTTTCAATCGCTTCGATTGCCATAAATTTGCCCGCGTCGCTGCGGCGAAATTCTTCAAAAATCGAGCCGGCGAGCGCGTCCGACGAATCGGCGCGACGTTTGGCTTTGCCGAAAACTTCGGGTTTGTCGTTCAAAACAACGGTCGTCCACAAATGATAATAAGCCGCGTAACGAACGCGCGACGGCGGCATTTTTTCGTTGTTCGAGCCGTAAGGCGGATCGAAATAAGCCAAATCCGCTTTGACGTTTTTGGCAGCTTCAAAAACATCGCCGCTATAAACTTCGTGTTCTTTATCTGTCGAAAAAAGACGCGGAATTTTTAATTCAAGACGATTAAACGAGCGCGGTGACCATTCGTTTAAGTAAGACGAAAAATGTCCGAGCGTGCTGTCAACTTTGTCCAAAGCCAAAATCAAACTCGTCAATGCGACCGCGCGTTCGACTTCCGTCAAATTTAAATTATCAATTTCGTCGCGGATCGCGTCGAGTCGGCGCGTGTTTTGAATTTGCCAAGGCTTTTTCAATCCATCAATTTTCACGTCTGGCGAACCGCCGTAATTTTCGGTGAACCAGCCGTCTCTGCCGGACAAATTATTTAAATAATCAATGATTTCCTGATAAAATTTCGCCTCTCGTTCGTTTTTCAAATAACACAAATTAAAAACTTTCGACCAGGCGGCGCGGTCGTTGGAAAAAACTTGCCAGCCAATTTGCGCGAAGGCTTGCGACACGCGCGTCGTTCCGGCAAAACCGTCAAAAATCGTCTGCGGTTTAACTTTTTGCGCGAGCCGCAGAATATGCGGCAGAATTTTTAGCTTTGAACCGGCGTATTTGATGCCTTCGGTTTTCGGGCAAAAAGGCTTTTCGGAGATGGCGCGAATCATTTAATTTTTCAAGCTGATTTTAATCTTTTTCGCGCCGCGCGTAAAACCGTTTCGACTTCGATGTCCATGCAAATCCAATTATCGCACGTTCGGCGGTGACAGTTGACGCGGCAGTTAATATCGGCGCGTTCGACGCAGATGTCCGAAGAATTCGGGCTGCCGTTGCGCCGCCATTCGGTCGGACCGAAGATGCCGACAATCGGCGTTTTCGCCGCCGCCGCCAGATGCATCGGCGCGGTGTCGCCGCCGACGTAAATTCGCGCATTTTTAGCAAGTTCGTAAAAACCCTTCAAACTCGGCTGCGCGAGAAAAGTTTTTCCCGAAGAAGAATTTCGCAGAACCTTTTGAGCGAGTTCGATTTCGTTCGGGGCGGTCGTGACGATTGAAATTAAATTTTCTTTTTCCCAAAGTTTGTCGGCAAGCGCGCCGTAGCGTTCCGCGCTCCATTGTTTCGTCGTCCAACTCGTCGCCGGATTGAGAATCGCAAATGGTTCGCCGGTTTGTTCGAGGATTTTCGCGGCTTCGGCGCGGTGAGTTTCGGTCGTGAAAATCGGAAACTCGAAATCCGTTTCCGGCACGAAAATATCGAGCGCGCGTTTGACGAAATCGAGATTTTTCACGTAAATGCTCGCGTCGGAGGCGACCGCAACGCTGTCCGTCAAAAGAAATCGGCTCGCCGGTTCGCGCAGATTTTGCTTGGAAAAACCGTAACGCTTTTTGGTGCGCGACAGTTTGGCGATGGAAGCCGATTTGAGAAGTCCTTGAAAATCGAGCGCGACATCGTAATCGGAACTTCGCAAAGCGCGAAGCTGACGACGCGCGTCGGGCAGAATTTCGCCGATGATTTTGCCGCGCCGCAAGGCTCTGGTGTCAATCTCGATCAAATTATCAATCATTTCGTTGCCGCGCAAAATTTCCGCCGCGCTTTGTTCGACCGCCCACGAAATCTCCGCTTCGGGCATCGCGCGGCGAATCGCGGCGAGCGCGGGCAATGTGTGAACGATGTCGCCGATGCTGCTGAGTTTGATAATGAGTATCTTCACCGGATTTATATTAAATCTTTCGGCGGATTTCGTGAAATGGCGCGTTTTCCGAACCAAAATCCTCGAATCGAAATAAAATCTGGCAAATTCCATCTGAAATGCCTTATAATCGAAGCTCGGCTGCTACCGAAGCGACTAATTCCGCCGAATACAAACCCCGCAAATTCTCTTCCAAAACGATGCAGAAATCGAATTCGCAAAATCGTGATTTGCGTCCCGCGCTGATTTTTTTGAGCGGGGAAATGCTCGCCGCGCCGATTCCGCTCGAACGCGAAGTGGTTATTTTGGGACGCGCGCTCGAAGCCGATATTCGCATCAACGACTCGAAAATCTCGCGCCGCCACGCTTGTCTGAACGCGGTTTTCAACGACGAAACCCGCGAGACCGAATACGTTTTGACCGATTTGAACTCGAGAAACGGAACGCTTTTGAACGGTCAGCCGATTGTCAGCGAAACTTTGCGGAACGGCGATAAAATCACGGTCGGCGAACATATTCTGCGCTTTGAAATGCTCGACGAAGTTGACCGCGAATATCAAAGACAGATTCGCCGTCTGCTCTCGCACGACGATTTGACCGGCTTGCTTTCGAGCCGCTCGTTCTTCTCGGAACTGCGCCGCGAAGCCGCCCGCGCGACCGAAGAAGATCGCTGTTTCTGCGTTTTGATGATGGATATTGATTTTTTCAAAAACGTCAACGACACTTACGGGCATTTGACGGGCAGCAAAACCATCGAGGAGATCGGCGCGTGCATCACCGGAAATTTACGTGTCGGCGATGTCGCGGCGCGTTTCGGCGGCGAAGAATTTTCCGCTTTTCTGCTCGACGCGGAACTCGGTCAGGGACTCGTCGCCGCCGAAAGGTTTCGCTCGGAAATAGAAAAACAGGCGTTCAGCGTGATTCGACAAGGCAAGCCGGAAGGTTCGCATTACATTACGACGAGCATCGGCGTGGCGTGTTTTCCGAACGATTCGCGCGACCCGATTGAACTCGTCGAAATGGCTGATTCCGCGCTGTATCGCGCCAAACGCGAAGGCAGAAACCGCGTCTGCGCTTACAAAGATTCAGACCCCGAAGACATTCATCGAACTCTGCCTTCGCGCCGCGATTGAAATTTTGCAACTTTCCGACGAATTTCAACGTGAAAGACGGCGTTAAAAGCGCAGTCAATAAAAAGTTTTTAAAATCTGCCGCGAAACGACGCGGACAACAAATCGGACGGCAACGACAATCTAAGTTTCTTCGTGATAAACTGATGCGTTAATGGTTAATTGATAACGGTTAATTGATGATTATAAAGCCTGATTTTTCAATTAACAGTTAACAATTAGCCATTAACAATTAACAAAGTGATAAATAAACTCAATCTTTCCAGCAATCCTTTTCGCAACCGGACTTTGCCGTATGTGATAACGCTTCTGCTGCTCGCGGTTGCCGTCGGCGGCACGGTTTTGGCATTTGCCAGCCTGAGCGACGCGAACAAGCGCAATGAAATCGTCAAAGCCGAAATCGGCGAGATGAACACGCGCCTGCAATCTTTGAATGATAAAGGCTCGCTCGTGCAGCAGCAGTTAACGCCCGAACAAAAATCGCTTCTGGTCGCCGCGCATAAACTCGTGGCGAACAAAAGTTTCGGCTGGTCGCAATTGTTCGCCGATCTGGAAACGACTTTGCCGGGCAGCGTCAGCGTTTCGCGCGTTACGGTTCAGAATATCTTTAACGACGACAATAAAACCAAAGCCGAACTCGAATTCGCCGTTCTCAGCCGCGATTATCAAAGCGTGATGCAGATGATCGAAGCGATGAACAATTCCGGCGTTTTTCAAGCCGAACTGCGCGGACAGGATTTGCAAAAAACCGACGCGATTACTTATACGCAATACACTCTGCGCCTGATTTACACGCCGCGTAACGGATATGTGCCGACTTTACCCGCCGATGTCGCGCAAAAGGGGGAAAATCAGTAATGAACGAAAATCCGAATCAGAACAACAGCGCGGCAGCGAGTCAGGAACAGCCGGAGATCGTCGTCAACGAATACGGCGCGACGAAGGATTCGACCGTCGTCGTCGAAGAAGCGAACCGCACGGTTTTATTGACCGACGACGAAACGATCATCATCGAAAAAGAACCAAATATTGACAGCGTGCCGAAAAATCGCCCGCGCCGGATTTACGCCGGAATGTGGGGAAAATCTGAAATCGCCGCCGTTTCGTTGGGATTGCTGGCGATTTTGGCGATGGTTTTGTTAATAATTTTCAAAGTTTTACCGGCGAAAAAAGAACTCGCCGACAACCGCGCCGAACGCGACCGCATTGAAACCGAATTAAATACAGCCGATAGAAGATACGGCGATATTACCAAAACGGAAACGCGCGTTGCCGAAATTCTGGACAGCGTTAATGTTTTTGAAACGCGCTTTTTGCGAAATCCGCAACTCGATAAAACTTCGCTCTATCAGCGTTTGAACGGTTTGATTTCGGCTTACGGATTAACGAACACCGCCGGACCCGATTACGCGCCGCTCGAAATTTCCGGCGAACGCCGCGAGCAGCAAAGCGAAGCCGAAAAAGGCAGAGCGAAATTTCAGAGCCTTTTTCCGGGCATTTATGTCACGACGACCGTCGAAGGTTCGTATCAAAATCTGCGCCGTTTTATCAGGGACATCGAAACGAGCGAGCAGTTCGTCGTCATCAGCTCGATTGAATTCGCGCCGTCGGACACCGAAGAAAAACCCGATCCGTCAAAGCCGACGCAGGCGACGATCAGCCAGGTTCAGATCAATCCGGCAAATCCGACAAATCCGAACGGCATTCCGCAAGACCCGGGTTTCACGCAGAATGTTCCGCCTGCGGAACAGCCGCGTCGCGGTCGTATGCACGGCGAACGAGTCAGTCTGCGCCTTGAAATGGCGGCTTATTTTCGCCGCCCGAATTATGCCGCGCCGACATTGCCCGAAAACCAAAATCAGTAAAACGAAGCGAATCGAAAATGAAATTATTTGAAGGAAAATCGCCGGAAGAGCGCAATAAATTAATCGCCGCAATGGTGCTTGGCGTGTTGGCTCTCGTCGCGCTCACATATACTTTCGGCGGAATATTTTTCGGCGGCAAGAAACCAACTGTCACCGTCAGCGCGCCGCCTACGCCGACCGCAACCGCTTCGCCGCGCCCGAATTCCGATGTCGCCGCTCTGCCGACTAATGATGCAATAAACCAAATTTATATGACCACGCCGGTCGTTTATAATCCCGGACAATTTTACGCGGCGGACGCGGGCAGAAACATTTTCGCGTTTTATGAGCCGCCGATTCCGACTCCGTATGTTACGCCTTCAGTAACGCCAACACCGTTTGTCGAACCGAAAACGCCTACACCAACGCCCGTTCCGCCGCTTCTTGTTGGCTTCGTTTCGCCGCAGAGCGTTTACGCGGGTTCAAAAACTTTTCGCCTTGAAGTCAACGGCGATAAATTTACGCCTGAATCGAAGATTTATTTGAACAACAGTATGCAGTTGCCGACGACTTTTATCAGCCCGCAGAAACTGGTTGCCGATATTCCTTCTAATTTTATCAGCGGCGCGGGTGATATTATGATAATCGTCCGAACACCGGACGGCAGTCTATATTCAAATCAGGTTTCGCTCAAAATCGAAGCACCGCCGACACCGCAGTTTCAATATATCGGAATGATTGCCCGCCAGCGTTTTAATAACGACACGGCGTATTTTCAAGCGGCGGGCAAGCCGAATGATGCGCCGGTCGGCAAGCGTCTGAACGACGTTCTCGGCGGGCGTTTTCGCCTGATCAGCATTTCCTCCGAAGAAACGGTTTTTGAAGATGTTAATCTCGGTTTCAAACACCGGCTCGCTCTTCTGCGTCCGCAGCCCGGACAAACTTCGGGCGTTAATACGGTGCCGAATCAAAATCCGACGATAAATAGTCCGGGACGATTCCCGCAGCAGCAGACGAAAGGGAATTACAATCCGAATTATCCGCAGCAGCAGTTGCAGCCGGGCGAGATTCCGGGCATTCCCGGAAATGTCCAGATTTATACTGTTCCGCAACCGCCGCCGCCTGCTACGCCGGCTCCGAAAACTCTTAATAGTGATGACGATGATGACGGAGACAATTAAAAGACGAGTTTCGGGTTTTGGATTTTGGGCTTTAGGTTCTGCTCATTTTCCAAAGACCAAAAATCAACAAGGAATGTCGCTTATATCGCTGATGGCGGCGATGACTTTATTTGCAATTGCGCTTTTGGCGGTCGCGCCGACCGTTCAGCAGAGCGTTCAACGCGAAAAGGAACTCGAACAAATCCGTCGCGGTGAAGAAATCGCCGAAGCTATCCGGCAATACATCGTTTTTTATAACGGGAAACTTCCCGATTCGATGGACGATCTCTTGGAAGGTTTGCCGCAGGGAACGAAAAAACGACAGATTCTGCGCCCGTCGGCGGCGACTGATCCTTTGAGCGAAGACGGCAAATGGCGATTGATCGAACCGACTTCGCAGGCGTTTCTCAATTTCGGGCGGCGCGTTCAGAATTTTAACAACGGATTGCTGCCGTCGAATCCGCAGCCGAGTCAATTGCTCGACCGTTACGCGGCAATTCTGGTCAATATCACAAACACTAAAAGCGACGAAGATTTGAAGGACGATTCGGAAGAAGAAATCGAAACGAAAACCGATAACACGCCGTTCATCGGCGTTGCCAGCCAAAGCCGCAGTAAATCGGTCATCGCTTATTACGGCATCGAAAATCACAGCAAATGGATTTTTACGCCGCTTTTCCGAGGCACGGGCGCAAGCCGCATTAATACCCAAACGAATCAGGATACGTCAAAGCAAAGACAACAAATACCTCAATAGTTAATATCAATTCGTCGAAACAAATTCGATAAAAAAGGAAGACGCGCATTGCAATGCGCGTCTTCCTTTTTTCATTTATAGCTGACGATTTTTAGTTGTCGCCGTCACCTTTTTTACCTTTGCGTTTCGTGCCTTCGGACTTGGGTTTCTCCGTTGGCGGTTCGGGTTTTCGCACGGGCGGTTCGGGTTTTACGGACTTCGGCGGCTCTTCGTTTTTCTGCGGCGCGCTCGGTTTGATGTCAATTTCAGGCTTGGTTGTATCGTTCGAGTCCGTCGAAGTCGTCGTGTTTTCAGTGTCGGGCAAATCGGTCGCGCTGACTTTGCGCGATTTCGTTCCGGTATTAAAGCTCACGCCGAGATTTCTGCCGGCTTCATCGGCTTTTTCGAGTTTTTCCTGTTCCTCGCGCTTGCGCTGTTCAGCCAGAGCCTTGATTTCCGACGGCATCGCGGGCGTTTCATAGAACTTATCCTTCGGCTTGTCCTTCATAAAAGGGTTCATAAAAGCATTGAAATAAGGCAGCGCGCCGTGTCCGCCGGTCATACTATTGCCCAGATTTTCCTTCTTTAACGGATTTCCCATCCAGATTCCGGTAACATAAGTCGGCGTATAACCGACAAACCAAACGTCCGTGTGGTCATTAACCGTGCCTGTTTTTCCTGCTAATTGCTGACCGCTCGCGCTCGCGCCCGGAGCCGTTCCGCCGGGTTTAACTACGCCCTGCATCATTTCGACCATCGTTCCGGCGACGTATTCGCTCGTCACGCGCGAAGTTTTGCCCGGAAATTCTTCCAAAAGCGTTCCGTCGCGGCTCATCACCTTGCGAATCAGATGCGGCTCGACGCGCAAGCCCTTGTTCGGAAACGCCGAATAAGCCGCGACCATTTCTTCGAGCGACACTTCGCTCGCGCCCAAAGCAGACGGCAAGCTCGGCGACATCGGATTGGTAATGCCGAAACGACGAACCATCTGCGCTCCGGTCTGTACGCCGACCTGATCGAGCAGATGAACCGCCGCCAGATTATAAGATTTCGCCAGCGCGATTTTCATCGGCACGTTCGGATGGCTCAAACTGCCGTCGTAATTGTGCGGCATCCAGCCGCCGCGTTTGATCGGCGCGCCACTGACAATCGTGTCAGGTGTCATTCCCCATTCGACCGCCGCCGTGTAAATAAACGGTTTGTAGGACGAGCCGGTTTGCCGCAAACCCTGCGTCGCGTTGTTGAATTTGCTAGTGTGAAAATCGTAGCCGCCGACCATCGCCACTATTTCGCCGGTGTGCGAGTTTTCGCAGACAATCGAAGCCTGTACTTCCGGCACTTGCGATAAAGAGACCTGCAAAGTTTGGGCGTTTTCGTTGACTTCCTTGACTTCAAATTCGGCGAGATACCCGACCTTTAATTCGTCCTTCGGTCGCTTGCCGCTTCTGCCCATATCTTTGGCGGTGACGATGCCTTTGTATCTGCCGAAGCGAATTGTCGCTTCATCTTTCACCGGATCAACTTTCGTTACCAGACCTTTGATAAATTCGCCTTTTTCGTAATCGTCGCCGAACCAATCGGCGTGTTTGAACGTGTCTATCTTGCGTTGAATATCTTTCTGGTCAGTAATCGGCTGATTGTCCTCGTTGAGCAGAATATTCTGATAATCCGAACGCCAGCCCTGACTTTTATCGTAGCTTCGCAAGCCTTCGCGGACGGCTTTCGTCGCCAGCTTCTGCGCTTCGACGTTGATCGTCGTATAAACCTGCAAACCGCCCTGCGCGACGCGCGTCGTATATTTATCTTCGAGATATTTGCGGACTTCTTCGACCGGATAATCCCACGCGGTTGATTTCGGCAGCGATTGATAATAAGCGGTGTCGGCTAATTTGATCGGTTTGGCTTTAGCGGCATCAACGATTGACTGCGAATATTTGTCGGGATAATATTTCGCCATCTGGTCAAGCACGACATCGCGGCGTTCCTTCGCCTTTTCCATATTGCGCGTCGGCGAGTATTCGGGCGATTTCGGAATCGCGGCGAGCAGAGCGGCTTCTTCCAACGTCAAATCCTTGAGCGGTTTGTCGAAATACGTTCTGGCGCCGGCTTCAAATCCATATGCGCCCGCGCCGAGGAAAACGTAATTCATATACATTTCGAGAATCTGTTCTTTCGTGTAAAGACGCTCGATTTGCAGCGCGACCGCCCATTCATTGACTTTGCGCGTATAAGTTTGGTCTTTGTAGAGAAATAAATTTTTCGCTAACTGCTGTGTGATAGTCGAACCGCCTTCGGTCGAGCCGGTCGTGAAATTTTTGTAAATAACGCCCGCGATGCGATACGGGTCAATGCCGATATGATTGTAAAAACGCGAATCTTCGACGGCGATCAGCGCATCTTTTTCTTTGTCGGGAATGTCTTTGAATTTAACCGGAATGCGTTTTTCGAGCGCGAATTCGGCTAAAACGGTTTCGCCGTCGTCCGCATAAATCGTCGTGACCTGCGGTGGGCGATAAGTGGCGAGCGCGGAAACTTCGGTCGCGTAACGCGAATTGTTCAAATAATAAGAACCTAAAATGCCGGTTAATCCGCCCGCCGAAAGCGCGAGCAGAAGCGCGAGCGGCAGCCAGACGATTTTCCAAAAACCGCCGCGCCGCGCCGGAGCGGATTCAACTTCGGCAGATTTGATAACTTTCATAAACTTTTATCGCGCTCACCGCGCTTCTCCGATTATTTTCCGATATTTAACGATCATTATAACAATTCTACGAGTTGCTTCAATTAACAAAACGCCGCATCTTGACGCTGATGACGAAACCGATGGCGATAAAAGTTGACAAAATCGCCGATAAACCCGCGCTCATCAGCGGCAAAGGAACGCCGATGACGGGCAGAAATCCGAGCGTCATTCCGACGTTCATAAAAATCTGAAAAGTCATTCCGCCGACGATTGACATAATCACGAGCATTCCGGCGCGGTCGGTCGCCTGACGCGCTCCCGCGATGAGCCTCGAAAGAAGTAAAGCGTAAGCCAAAAGAAGCGAAATACAGCCGATAAAGCCCGTATTTTCCGCCGTGACCGCAAAGATAAAATCGGTGTGCGGTTCGGGCAAAAATTTCAACGCGCTCTGCGACGTTTCCGTATCGCCTTTGATGCCCGACAAATTGCCTTTGCCGACCGTAATCATTGATTGAATCGTGTGGTATGCGTAACCGCGCGGATCAGCCGCTTCGGGGTCGAGAATCACGTCAATACGTTCTTTTTTGTAACCTTTTAATTTGCCCGTCTGCACGCCGACCCAATAACCCACCGGCATCATAATCGCCACCGCGATGAGCGTTAAAATCACATAACGAATTTTAATCGCCGACAGAAACAGCGCGACGGCGATAATCGGAAAATACGTGATCGCCTGCCCCAAATCCGGCTCGAGCATAATCAAGCCGAGCGGCAAAGCCAGAATCGCCACGCCGATGAACAATTCCTTGATTGATAAAGTGCCGGTTTTGCGCGCGCCGAAATATTTGGCGAGCATTAAAACGACCGGAATCTTGACGAATTCCGACGGCTGAAATTGTCCGATCAGCGGAACGCGAATCCAGCATTGCTGCCCGTTGATTTTCATTCCGATGCCCGGAATCAAGACTATCACGAGCAGAAATATACCGATGCCGTAAAAAACCGGCGCGGCATCAACGATGCGGCGATAATCGCTGAAGGCGACGACCAGAAACGCGACCAAAGCGATGCACAGACCGACGATTTGTTTCGACCAGTAACTTTCCGTCGGCTGGGCGTTGAAAATCTGCCAGATGCCGAAGCAAACGATGGCGATGGCGAGCAAAGTCGTGAGCCAATCGAAATCTCTTAAATTATGTTTTTCTATAATCGCCGACATTTTTATTAGTGAAAAGTAAGAAAAATTTTTATTTTAATGCTGACCGCTCGATTCGACTTTCTTCGCTATCTGCTGGCTGTTCATCAAATCTGAATGATTTTTTGAAAGATATGCATCGTAAACGCCCATCACGACCGGCGCGGCGTTGGTCGCGCCGAAACCGGAGTTTTCAACCAGCGCGATGACCGCGATTTCCGGTTTATAAGCCGGCGCGAACGAAACGAACCAGGCGTGATCTTTTTCGCCGCCCGAACCGAGCGAAGAGTTTTGCGCCGTGCCGGTTTTGCCAGCCATTTCCCAATTCGTTCTTTTGAATTTACCGGCGGTTCCGCCGTTGTTGACCACGCCCCACATTCCGTCGAGAATCAATTTATTTTGGTCGGGAGTCATCTCGATAATTTTCGGCTCGGGATGAGCGAAACCGAAACTGTTTTTCGCCGGAACATAAGTCTGCTCGCCTTCTTCGCCGACCGCGCCGATGGCTTTGAATTCCTTCAAAAGATGCGGCACATACATTCTGCCCTGCACGCCGACGCTGGCGATAACGCGGAGCATCGAGATCGGCGTAACGACGACCGTGTCTTGTCCGATAGAAGCGTAAACGGTGCGGATGTCGCTCCATTTTCCTTCGTTTTTCAGAACGGTCGGCATCCACGTTTTCGGCGTTTGACTGATTTTTTCGTTCGGTAAATCAATGCCCGTTCGTTTATCGTAATCGAGGTCTTCGACCATTTTAATCAAGCCTTCGATTTTCATCTTTAACGCCAGATGATAATAATAGCCGTCGCACGAATGCGTAATCGCGTAATCGAGGCGCGGGCTGCCGTGGCTGCCCATACAGCGCGTAAATTTGTTGCCGATGGTAATGCCGCCGCCGCACAAAACATTGGAATTTTTAACGGTAATCGCGCCTTGCTGCAGCGCGGCGATTGATTCGGGAACTTTCCACGTCGAACCCGGATGAAAGCGTCCCTGAATCGCGCGATTTAAAAGCGGTCGTTCTTCATCGGTGTAATACTTGGCGATTTCGCGCCGTCCTTCGGGCGTGGCGATACGCATTACGAAAGCGTTCGGGTCGAACGAAGGCGCGGAAGCCATCGCCAGAATCTCGCCGTTGTTCGGGTCCATCGCAATGACCATTCCGCGTTTGGTCGCGGATTCGGCGAGTTTCTGCTCTGCCGCGAGCTGTAAATCCAGATCAATCGTCGAAACCAAATCTTGTCCGGGCTGCGCCGGAACGGTTTCGAGTTCGCTCTGCACGCGACCGCGCGAATCAACGATTACTTTGCGATAACCGGGTTTGCCGCGCAAAAATTCGTCGTATGATTGCTCGAGTCCGCCTTTGCCGATAATGTCGCCGGGACGCAAACCTTTCGCCCGCATTTCAGGATTTTCGAGTTGTTTCGGGCTGATTTCGCCGACGTAGCCGAGAACGTGCGCCAAAGTCGTGCCGAGCGGATAAAATCTCTGCGGCTGAATTTCGACGCGGATTTCGGGATATTCGAGCGTGTGCGATTCGACCCACGAAATATCCTGAATCGTCGCGTTTTCCTTCAAAACCATCGTTTCGAAATCCGGCTGCTTTCTAATTAAATTGATGCGCTCGGTCAAATACTGGCGGTCAACATTCAATCCGTTCGAGTAATCTTCGACGCGGTCGCTGATGTCAATTTTTTTGACCGGCTCGTTCGAGAAAGTGATGTTGTAGGTCGGGCGCGAATCAACGAGCAGTTTGCCGTTGCGGTCGAAAATCGCTCCGCGCGGCGCGGGAATCGGAATCATCCGAATACGCTGATTTTGCGCCTTGTCGCTGTAATATTCGCCCTTGACGATCTGCAAATAATAAAGACGAACGCCCAGAATGGTCAGTAAAACAAATGCGACGACTTGAACCGTGCCGACTCTGATACCTAAATTTTGCGCCTGATCGTATAGTTTCATAAATTGAGAGTTTGGGATTTTGGTTTTTAGTCTTTAGCTTTCAGCTTATTCGTCTTTTGACCAAAAACTAAAGACTAAAAACCAAAAACTAATTTATCTTCTGCCGCCGAGCCGGATCGGATTGCGCCGTCTGGTTTGTCTTCGCGGCGTGAAAACTTCGCGTTTTCCTCTTCTCGTATTTTCTACGAAAAAGCTGCTCAAAAGCAAGAAAATAATCGTTCCCGTAATCGTCGTTCCGATTAGCGAATAAGCGATGGTCGTCACGAACTGTCCGGTCGGCTCTTGTCCGAGCAGGCGATGCATCCCGTAATAAACCAGATTATCCAATAAACACGCGCCCAATATGACGGGAATCCGCAGCAGAAGGTTGTCCAGATAGACGCGCCGAACCATCTCGGAAACGACGAACGCGACGAGCGTTTTCGAGAAGCCGTTCGCGCCCAAAAGACCGCCGCTCAAAGCGTCAACCGCGATGCCCGCGAACGTGCTGTAAAACAGAGATTTGATCGAATTTCCCTGAAGCGCGGCGTAAACGACGATGATAAGAGGAAAATCAATAAAAGCCAGCGGCTCGGCGACGTTGCGAAGCGTCCATTGCAAAAGAACGGCGATGATCAATACTAATGTTAATTTTACCTGTTCCATCTTTCAAGGTTCAAAGTTCAAAGTTCAAGGTTCAAGGTCGGAATTGAAGACTTTAAACTTTGAACTTTGAACCTTGAACTTATTTCTTCTTCGCCGCGTTCGGCAGAGATTTATCGTATTCGGGACGCGGCGGCGGTTCATAAAGCAAAACGGCGACTTCCTGCATCGCGGAAAGTTTCGCGCTCGGCTGGATAAAAATCTGCTGCGCGACGGTCGCCGAACCGGCGCGGACTTCGACGACTTCGCCCAATTTCAAGCCCGCCGGATAAATGCCGTCCTGTCCGGTCGTGTAAACGCTTTCGCCCTGCTGCACTTCGATGCTGCCCGGCACATAACCCATTTCCAGAATTTCTCTTTTTCCGCTGCCCGTAACTACGCCGAGCGCGTTCGACGCGCCGAGTTCGCCGACGACCGCGCCCAAACCGGATTTGTCTTTCGTAATCAGGGAAACCTGCGCCGTCAAAGGGCTGACTGCCGTCACGCGCCCGACAAGTCCGCCGTTCGTGACAATCGGCATATTCAACTTCACGCCGTCGAGACTGCCGCGATTAATGATCGAAGAATCGAACCACGCCGAAGCGTCGCGCCCGATGACCTTCGCGGGCAAAAATTTATACGGCAGATCGGCTTGCAGTTGCAGAAGCCCTTTCAAACGCTCGTTTTCGACCGCTAAACTTTTTTCGTTTTGGATTTGAACTTCGAGTTCTTCGATGCGCTGTTTGAGCAGATCGTTTTCGCTCTGCGCCGAACGAAGCGAGGAAATAGACTGAAAATAATTCGTGACGGCGGAACTGACGGTCGTGACCGGCGACTGCACGAAATCGGCGGTCGTCTGCGACCAGATGCGAATCACGCGCTGCTGCGAATTCGGCTCGCGCGCGTCAAACGCCATCAATACGAAATTGCACAGCAAAAGAAGAAGCATCAGCCACGGCGTTAACTTCCAAACTTCCTTCTGACTTCGCTCGACCATCTTTCAAAGTTCAAAGTCCAAAGTCTCAAGTCCAAGGTCTCAAGCCTTTTGTCTTCCGACTTTGGACTTGAGACTTTGGACTTTGGACTAACCGCCGGTCATCATCGTGTTGTCCCATTTAACACGCTTCAAGAGTTCAAAGTCGGAAAGCATTTTGCCCGTGCCGAGAACGACGCTCGATAAAGGATCATCGGAGATAACGACCGGCAAGCCGGTTTCAATCATCAGGCGTTTGTCGAGATTTTTCAGAAGCGCGCCGCCGCCGGTCAAAACGATTCCGCGCTCGACAATATCGGCGGAAAGTTCGGGCGGTGTTCTTTCGAGCGCGACACGCACGGCGTTGATAATCGTTGCCACCGAATCGGACAGAGCTTCGCGGATCTCTTCGTCCGAAATTGTAATAGTTTTCGGTATTCCTTCAATTAAGTTTCTTCCCCGCACTTCCATCGTCAGCGGTTCTTCGAGCGGAAACGCCGAACCGAGCGCGATTTTAATCGCTTCCGCCGTTCGCTCGCCGATCAGCAGATTATATTTGCGTTTGATAAATTGCGTGATCGCTTCGTCCATCTCGTTTCCGGCGACGCGAACGGCGCGTGAATAAACGATGCCGGAAAGTGAAATCACGGCGATGTCGGTTGTGCCGCCGCCGATGTCAACGACCATATTTCCGTGCGGTTCCGTAATCGGCAAACCCGCGCCGATTGCCGCCGCCATCGCTTCTTCGACCAGATAAACTTCTGAAGCTTTCGCGCGATACGCCGAATCTTCGACGGCGCGGCGTTCGACCTGCGTGATTTCCGACGGAATTCCGATAACGACGCGCGGACGAACCCAACTTTTTCCGTTATGCGCTTTACGAATAAAATGCTGTAACATTTTCTCCGTGACCTCGAAATTCGCAATCACGCCGTCCTTCATCGGACGAATCGCCACGATATTGCCCGGCGTTCTGCCGAGCATTTCCTTCGCATCGCGCCCGACGGCTTCGACCTGATTCGTAACTTTATTAATCGCCACAATCGAAGGCTCGCTGACGACAATACCGCGACCCTTCGCGTAAACAAGTGTATTCGCCGTGCCGAGATCAATCGCCAAATCGCTCGAAAACAAACTGAATAAAGACTTTAATGCCATTGTCAATAAATACCTATACTTTAAATTCGATTTATAAATTATGATTCCGACGGAAATTTTTCAGAGAACTTTCTGCCTTAGCGGAAAAATACTCGCGCCGACCATTAACTTTTAAGCATACAACGAATTCGTTTGATAAGGCTATTTCACAAGTTATTTTAACAACCTTTTGTTTTAATTTTTTTGTCTGTCGGTCAAAATGATTTGTTGAAAATTATCCTAAAGAAAAAGGGCGGCATCCGCCGCCCTTTTTTCGTTAAAGTTTCCGAATTCCCGGAAGCCGTGTATTCGGCAATAGCCGCATTGATTGTAGAATCAAATCAAAGTCGGTCAAATTTTCATTTATGGTAACCGTGCGCGGCGAGAAAGTATAATTTTTCGCCTCGACGTTGATTATATACGTACCGCCCGATTCGATGCCGGCGATTTGATAAAAACCGCTGTCATCAGTTATCGCCGACCGCATTCTGCCCCGCATATCGGTTAGACTTATCGCCGCTCCCGATACGTTATTCCCGAAAACATTCTTCACACGTCCGCTGACCTCTGCCGAAGAAGCCGTCGGTCCGAGAATAGATACGGTGCCGTCGGTATAATCGGTCGAAACTGCCTGCGCTTGAACATTTGCGGTTTTTTGGATAATCGGATCGCTCGTAAAGACTAACGGAATTTGTTCGTTAGGCATTACACCGGACGCAACCTTAAAGCGAATTTGGGCTAACTGCCGATTTGTTCCGGCGACAATTGACCGATTCGCTCTGAAATCGAGCAGAATTCCGACTTTGCCCGAATTAAGCGTATTCGCAGTCAAAGTCGCGGGCGTATTGGTCGAATCAACCGCTCCCGATCCGAGCAATACGTCGTCATCGGGATCCGTGCTCGGCAGCGAAAGTTTCGTCGGATCATACATCACGCTGAACCCAAAGGCGTTTTCATTGCCTGCCGCGTCAACCGCAACTGTCACTAGAATCGTCGAATTAGTCGAGGTCGTCGTGTTGACTATTCTGATGGTCGTATTCGCGGCGACCGCGTTACCGGACATATCTCCAAATGCGTTCTTCTCGAATGAATCCGAACTGCGGGGAGACGCTGGCATGGTCGGACCGCTTGCCGGTTGCAGAGGATCGAAGCCGGCAGCATAACGTCTGGCTTGCGATAGATCGGTCGCGTCTATTCTGCCGTCGCCGCCGTTTCCGAGCGGAGCGCAGTCGGCGCGCTGAAATTCATTATTGGTCGTTGAATTCGGCGTGTCTAAGAAAGCGACGAATCGGCGCATCTGCGAAACATCATCCGCCGCCACCGCGCCGTCTCCGGTTTGGCGGGGCGCGACATCGGCTTCAATATTGCGGAAAATGATTGAGCCGTTGACGTATTCTGCCGGAAGCGGATTCTGACCGTCGGTAATCGCGCGCGGAGTCGGATTATCCGTAAATGTCAACGCGGAAACAAAACTCGGCGTTGTTGAAGATGTATCGGTCGTGCTGAAACTAATAACCAAAGCCTCGCGGTCCGGCGGCGAACTTGTAAAAAACACGTTGTTCGGCAGATCGAGACTGACTGTCAAAACCATATTTCCGTTAACCGTTGCGATATTGTATGTCAATGAAGCCGCACAGCCCGCCGGCGCACCAGAACCGCAGGCGACATTGGTCGGCGTTACTTTGGTTTCGTCATAATCCAAAGTAAAGCTGATGCCGTTTTCGTTGCCGAGACTTCGCAGATTAACGGGAACATTAACCGCATTGCCCGGTGCCGTCGTCACATTTCCGATTATCAACTTACGCGGAATATTGCCGCTCGCGTATGCCGTAAAGTTGGCGTTGGTAACGCTTACCGACAAATTCGCGTAGCTTCGATTAATCGGCTCGAACGCGAACCCGGTTTTCGACGGAGTAACCAGATAATTTCTGCCGCTCTGCAATCCGTTGAACGAATAATTGCCGTTGGCATCCGTCATCGTCGTCACCGTTCCCATACCGGTTCCGGTCAGTGTCACGGTCGTGTTCGGATTGACACCCGTCACGCCGCTCGCGGGCGTAACGATGCCGGAAATCGAAAGACCGCCGCCCGCGCCGTCGGAAATAGTCAAAACTGCCGTTGACGGCGTTCCGAGCGTCACGGAAGTTGACGGCTGCGGATTTGAAAGTGTTAAATTAACAGTTTCATTGCCTTCGATATTTGCGTCCTGACAAACCGAAACATTAAATGTCTGGCTTGAAACGCCAGCCGTGAAATTCAAAGTGCCGGAAGTGTTGATGTAATCAACGCCCGCCGTACAGCTTCCGCCGCCGGTTGCGCTGTTGCCGCCGTTCACGGTCGTATAATCAACGGTCGCCGGATTAGTCAGCACACCGGTTCGGGTAACGGTAACGGTAACGGTATTGGCAGTGTTATCCGACGACGGATAAGCCGCCGAAGCAAACTGGATCGTCGAATCATTATCGGCAATCGTTCCGGTTGCCGGATTTGTTCCGATAATCGTCGCGCCGCTCGCATTCGATAACGCCGCCGTGAAGTTTTCAGTTCCTTCGACCGCCGTATCGTCGAGCGTCGGAACATTGAAAGCCTGTGTCAGCGTCGTTGTGTTCGCGGGGAAGGTAATCGTGCCGTTCGTCGCCGTATAATCGCTGCCCGCCGTCGCCGTACCGTTCGCCGTCGCATAATCAACTGTTACGGCTGAACTGCTCTGACCGGACAAAGTAACGGTAAACGTATTCGGCGTGTTCGGTTCCGTTCCCGCCATAGTGTTGGAAATCGAAACCGTCGGCTGCGCTTCGTCATTGGTGATTGTTCCTAAACCTTCTCCGTCGGCAATCGCGGCGTTGACCGCATCGGACAATTTAACCGTAAAAGTTTCTGTCGGTTCAAAAACCATATCGCCGTTGATCGTCACGCTCACCATCGTCGTAAGTGAACCGGCGGCAATCGTTGCCGTTCCGTCGGTGACCGCCTGATAGTCACTACCAGCCGTCGCCGTCCCGTCCATAGTGTTAAACGTCACGGTTGTGTCCAACTGGCTGACGACCGACTGCGTAATTGTAAAATTAGCTGTCGTCGTCCCGGAATTTCCTTCCGCAACCGTCGCATCGCCAATCGAAATCGTCGGCGGTGTCGGTTCAAAGTCAAAGGTTCTGTTGCTGCTGTTTACGCCGACGGTGAAAGCGTCAACATTTCCTTCAAATCCGATGCCCGGGCTTGATCCTTCGCCTCTGAAACCGATTAAACCGAGTCCGCCGCGATGAATTCCGACGTTCGGGAAAGCCGCCAGCAGCTGCGCCCGCGTACACGGAAGATCTTGCGAACAAGGTGTCGGATTGCCGTTAATAGTTCCTCTCGATGTATAAAACAATCCGTTGGTCGCATTCCATCGCTGCCAGGTTCCCTGAACCAGCGGCTGGTTCGGCGCAGTCGTATTTTGATACGGCTCGAAGACGAGTCTGCCTTGAAAACTCTCATCAGCGTCATTCAGGTTAAAGTCAACGCCGATTTGCAGCGAAGGAGCTTTCGCCGCATTGCCGGGATTATTGGCATATTCGCTGTAACTTAATTCGGTAATCTGGTCGAATCTCGTTCCGGCATACGTCGTATTATTAGCAAACAAGTATTTGCCCGCGTCACTTGTCCTGATTCTCGAACTGCCGGCTCCGAGCGGCTGTCCGGTCGGACCTGTAACATACGACGGTTGAATGACCGTATCGGTTACGTCGTCGAAGCCGAACCACATTGTGGGTCCCGCCGTGTTCGTGTTGGTCGGATTAACTGTAACTATCGTGTCAGCCAAATTAAATGTGACGGTGTTGTCCGTTGAAGTCGAAGCGGTGTTCGGATTGCCGACATTATCAACCGCGACTCCGGCGGCAATCGTGGCGATGACCGTGCCGGTTTGATTCATTCCGCTGACGGCGACATTGTAAGTCGTTCCGTCGTTGGGCGCGATTTGCGTTATTACTGCGCTCGGATTGCTGCCCGCGCCGAATGCCGTGCCGCTGACTGTGACATCGCCGGTCGAAAAACCTGTAACGGGTTCGCTAAAGACGACCGTAAAGTTAATCGGTGAAGTGCTGGTCGGATCGGCTTGTCCGGCAGCTTGGTTAATCATCACCGACGGATTAGTTCCGTCGAAGTTAACCGTAGCGGTATTGGACGCGATGTTCGGATTTTCCGCCGCATCGGTCGCCACTCCCGCCGCGACCGTTGCCGTCACCGCGCCGGTTGCCGTCGGCGTAACGACGACGGTGTAAGTCATTCCGCTGCCGGAGAACGAAGTAATTGTGCCGTTAGTAACCGTTACGTCACCCTGCGTGAAATTGGTCGTCGGCTCACTGAAAACAATCGTAAAGCTGACGGTCGAATTCGTCGGATCAGGTTGCCCCGTTGTCGGGCTGACCGTAGCCGTCGGCGGTGTCCTGTCATAAATTACGGTGTTGTCGGTTGATGTCGAAGCCGAAGTCGACGAACCCGTCGCCACCGATTGTGCCGCGCCGACTCGAATCATTGCGATTACTGTTCCGTCGTTCGCCATTCCGCTGACAGCAACATTGTAAGTCATGGCGTCGTTCGGAACGGATTGTGTAACGATTGCCGTCGTCGCGCCCGCCGTTCCCGATAAAATAACGTCACTACCATCAAATCCCGTTACCGGCTCGCTAAATACGACCGTAAAATTGATCGGCGAAGCATTCGTCGGATCGGCTTGCGCCATCGCTTGGTTAATAGTTACCGTCGGAAATATTTCGGGAACCACCATCGCACAGGTTGCCTGTGCCGTCAGAAAGTTACTGAAGTCAACATTGGTGCTGACATTATCCCCGTTTCCGGGACCAACCGGTCCGGGACCGTTTGCCGCGCCCCAATAATTGCTTTGAGCGTTGACATTTGCCGGACCGTCGTTCTGCATTCCGAAACCGTTGCCGATGATGTTGTTGTTGGCGGCGGTCAAGCCGTTCGCAGCGGCACTGCTCAGATAAACGCCGGTCGTATTCCCGAAAAAGTTATTACAATTAAAGGTCGGAACGGCAGGCGTTTCGTTATTCGCGCCGCGAATAAAGTCCGTAACACTATTGCCCGTTAAGAGCATATTGGCGGAGTTAGTGGAAGAGTTAGTAACATACAAACCGGAATTTTCCGTGTAACCCGCCGCCGTCATCGCCGCCCGGTTGCCGGTCAGGATATTGTCGAATACATTGACCGCGACACCGTTTTGAATAGATTCGAGACGAATGCCTTGGTATCGGTCAACCGGACTTTCAATCGCAGTAACCTGCGACGGTCTAACCGCCTGCACATAAGGGTTCACGGTATTATGTCTGATTGTGAATCCGGGCGCGACGTAGTTATAGTGCAGATTGTGTCTGATTCCGATTCTGAAAGCAGTAATATTATTGTCGCTGATTTCAGAAGCCGGATGAGTTCCGGTATTGCCAGGATAATAGTTTTCGATGGTGATACCGATGCGGGAGCGCGTCACGATATTGGTTTTGACATCTACCCACGCGCCGTCTGAAATTCTAATTGCCTGACCGAACGCGCCGAGAACATTATCAACTTTATTGTCAAAAATCGAACTGTTAGCGTTTTTGGGTCCACCGGCGTTGTTGGAAGTAACCCAGACAGCAATTTCGCCGATGTTCTGAACGATATTATTGTTGATTACGGCATTAGGATTGGCTGTTTCAGTGCCGTAAATTCCAAACTCGGCATCTACATCTTGACCGTTGAAAATAACGCCCGAAGTCATAGCCGGATTATTACCGTCAACAGTGAATCCGCTAAAGGTAATTCCATCTGCTCCCAGGAATACAACAAGTGGTCCGGCAAAGGTCGGATCAACCGGATTACCCATTGTTGTCGGAACGATAATCGCTTCCGTATCCGGGTCGTTCGGATTGCGCGTCGGTCCCATATTTGGATTAACCATATCGTTCGGTCCAAGCAGTGTCAGATCTTTATTTATATTGAGTTCTTCCGCGTAACGTCCCGGACAAACTCGGATTGTATCACCAGCACTGGCGAGATCAATTGCCGCCTGAATCGTGTTCGGAACCGGGTCGGGATCATCACAGCTTGCCGCGCTCGCCATTCCGTCATCGTCAACGTAGAACGTCACCGCGCCGGTAAAATAATTAACCGTATTATCAGTCGAAGTCGAAGCCGCGTTGCCATTATTGTCAGCGTCAAACGCCACGCCCGCGCCGATGGTGGCGATGACCGTGCCGCTCGAAGTCATTCCGCTGACGGCGACGTTATAAGTTGTGCCGCTTCCGCTAACGATTGCCGTCGTCGCGACCGCCGTGCCGCTCAAAGTTACATCGCCGGTCGCAAAACCTGTCACCGGCTCGTTAAAGACGACCGTAAAGTTAATCGGCGAAGTGTTTGTCGGATCAGGCTGTGTCGCGGCTTGATTAATCGTGACGGTCGGCATCTGCACGTCAACATTAAATGTTTGTCCGTTAAACGTCGGATTGTTCGCTCCGCCATTCAGCGGGTTCATTGCGCTTGCCGTGTCAACGATACTGTTATTGTCAAGCACATCGAGTCGGATCGTTCCCATTCCCGAACTGACGGTAACGGTAACAGCGCGCGTGCTGCCGGTGCCTGAAACATTCGTAACCGACGCAACGACATTGCCGGCAGTAGTTACTGTAAAATCGGTTGTGTCAACACCGTTTACTGCTTCGCTGAAAACAACGGTATAAGTAACGGTATTGGCGTTTGACGAAGTTACATTTGCCGAAACGACGGTCGGCGCAGTCGCGTCCAAAACCGTAACATTCGCCGTATCGGTCGCGTTATCAACTTGTGCCGTAATGATCGCCGTCTGATCACCGTCGTCAATCGTGCCGCCAGTAAACGTAGTGAATGCTAAACCATCAACCAAGGGCGTTACCGTTGGATCGACTGTGCCGTTGGTCGCTAAAAAATTGACCGGAATGCCGTTCGGACTGTTCGCGCTCGGCGGAGCCGCAGGAATCGGATTCGGCAGATGCGGGTTGCCGGGTAATGTCGTAAATGTATCTACGTTATCGCTGTTATATCTCAAATTGGTCGTAACCGTTGAGGTTCCGCCCGTGTTGACCGGCGATTGTGAGGCAGTCGTGCGGGTAAGCTGCAAAAAGGGATTAAAATCAATAACGCCGTCTGCCGCGTCACATTTTTCGGCGGCATCGTTCGGACCTTCGTTACAGCCCCAAAAATTATTTTCGGCGTTGAAATTACTGCTCGTGGCATTGTAAGCACCAAAAATATTATTGGCGATGCGATTAAAATTTGCTGTAAGTTGAGCGGTAGTCGTTGTCCCGGAAGAATTAGCAATGTAAATTCCGACTTGAGACGAGTTGGTGATCGAGTTGCTGGTTACGTTAACGACTGAATTATTTGCTGCGTATGCAAGAACCGCGTAGTCGCTGTCATTAATGAAATTGTTTGTAATATCACCGCTGGCTCCCTGGAGAATAACGCCATACCCGCGGTTCGTGGCATTTGTATTGTTGTTAAGGGTGTTGCC
>CAXTMQ010000011.1:0-37230 GCA_964245305.1 uncultured Pyrinomonadaceae bacterium | reverse complement strand
CGATTAAAGACGCGCCGCCAATCGCGCCGTAAGTTCCGACATTGTTTCCAAATCCGTCCGCGCCGAAAATCGGCGAGTTTTTACCGAAAAATGAACCGTCTTTATTGCCGAACGCAAACTTGATATTGCTCCACAAATCGCCGCGTCCTTTATCTCCCGCGAAAACTTGTGAAACATCATTGACGACATCGCCCGTTCGCGCTCCGTTTGTGCCTATGCCGAGCAGATTTTTGATGATGTAAGAACTGTTCAACCCGTCGAGATTGCCGCTCGAACTGCCGCCGCCGCTTGAACCGCCGTGCAATAATTCGTGAAGAATATTTTCGACCGCTCCTAAGCCTTGCGAGCTATTCGGAACATTAAAACTATTTGTAATTGACGATGCCGTTCGAGTATTTTTTTCAATCTGTTTTTGAACGTCGGTTTGCTTTTTGGCTTCGTCAAGAGCAGGATTTCCGGTTTTGACCGGATTCGTGATGCCGGGCGAATCGAAAATTCCGCCCGCCAATTTACCGAGAAAATTCGATGATAGACCTTTAGCAATATCACCCAAAATCGGAATTTTACCAATGCCCGCTTTATCGAGTAGTTTATCAATGCCGGAAACCGCTTGATCGAAAACGCCGTTAATCGCGTCGGCGTAAATTTCCGAGATTGATTTCACGTTCTCGGCGATATGACCTAAGATTTTGGCGTTGAATTCCTGCGCGTAAAAAACGAATTTCTCGTAAAGTTCCTGCCGATACTCGAAAACGTCGCGCTCGTATTGAAGAAGTTTATTCTTGCGCTGTTCGGCGAGATATTCGGAATTTTTGTAATAGCCGAGTTCGAGGGCGTAATTTTCGCCCAAGAGTTGATTTAATTCAGTCAAATAAGAAACTTCCGCCTGAGGAAGCAAACAGCTTCTGTTGGGTAAAAGAAACATCGTTACTTCAAACCTCAAATTTGGTATAAACATTAGGATCAAAACAACCGAAATTTAGAGTTTTAGACGCTTCCGAGAGACAAATTTGTGAAAATCGAGAATACTAAATTTATCACGGAGGAAGTTGATTACGATATAGCCAATGACTACTTAAATCTCGGATGGACTTTGATAAATCATTATGTAATTGATGTCGGAGAAACCGACTGCCCGAATCAAAAAATCAGATTCGTTTTAGCTTGGCAAAATCAAGAAGTCGAGCCAAAACATCCTCCATTTTCATTTCACGAGCAAAAATCGAAGATGATAGAAAGTATGGTTCAGGATATGATTGACGAAGATAAAAGATAGAAATTGAAAGTCATTTTTTCCATATCGAAACTAAAAACTCCAATTCCCTTTCTCAACCGAATCCGCTAAATTATCAAAACGTTACCAATTCTATGGGCATCACCCTCAAAGTATTTTTCGTCGAAGAAGGCGATCATCTGCGCCGCGTCTCTCTCAAACGCTACGAGCGATTATATTTCAGCGACGAACCGGAACTATTCCCCGAATACGCCGGTCGAAAAATCAGGTGCGCTCTCGTCACAATCGAGAATGAAAATCGAACCCCGAAAACCATCAGACATATTCATTATTCATATTCGAGTTTCGACGGCGAATGACGGCTGCGCCGTGACGAATTCGACAGGGAGGTGCGATTAAGTTTGGAAGCGATTTCTCAACCGTATCAGAGTTCTTCCTCAAACAACTTAATCAACGCCAATCGTATTTTCGCGCGTAAGCAACTGAAGCACGAATTTACCTGGAAGCCGAGCGCGGAACTCGAAAAATCAATTATCAATGCCGTGTTCTCGACGAAAACACTTCCGACGAAACCGATTTTAAGATTAGTCTGAACAAAATTAATGCGGAAAACAATCGAAAGCCGTCAACGACTCCTGCGGCGTTTTTGAGCCGATTGTTTATTCTGCCAGTTTATCCACCGGTTCCTGATGTCGGTCGGATAAGTCGGTTTATAAAATCCGACCGCGACCTTGAACCAAAACCAGCAGTAATCGGCGTAGAAGCGGAATTTGTTCATATCGAAGATTAAATACGAAATAAGTTCGTAAATTCAAGATTTCCCTTGCCTTGAACCCGCTATCGGAAATAAAATAACGAAATATTAATTCGGAAAAACTTATGAAGACACGTATTACCGCAGTCCTTTTGATACTGGTTTTCGCTTTCTGCGCCTTTTCCCAAACAGCGACCGTTATCACCGAGAACGCCAATTTGCGCGGCACGCCGAAGCAGACCGGCGGCGAGCAATCCGAATTATTCAAAACGATTATGGCGAAGGACGGCGCGCTCTTTAACGTCGGCTTTAACACCTGCGACATCAGCCGGTTCGAGACTCTATTGAGCGAAAAATTCGAGTTCTTTCACGATAAGGACGGCATCTCCGATAAAAAGGAGTTCGTTTACAATTTGCGCAACGGCTTATGTAAATCGCCCGAGACTTACCAATCAAGGCGCGAGTTGGTCAAAGGCGGCACCGAGATTTATCCGCTTTATAAAAAAGGCGTTTTATACGGCGCGGTGCAGACGGGAACGCACCGGTTTTACGAAACGATCAGCGGCAGACCGGAAACTTTCGCCAGCATCGCGAAATTCACTAATCTTTGGCTTTTGGAAGCCGGTCAGTGGAAATTGGCGAGAAGCATCAGCTACGACCATCAAGCGAAACAGTAATGCCGCTTTCGACGGACGACGGGAAGGCTGGGTAAGAATTTAAGTTTATGAAGCTTTATATTTATTCATTACTTTTAATTTTAGTTTTTGCGTTCGCAGCGTTCGGGCAAAATTTCGCCGAACTCGAAAAAACGATTGCCGACGAAATGAAGGAGAAAAACGCGGTCGGCGCAGCAATCGCCGTTATTAAAGGCGATAAAATAATTTTCTTGAAGGGCTTCGGCGCGGCGAACGCGGAAACGAACGCGCCCGTCACTGCCGATTCGCTTTTTCAAGTCGGTTCGATTACGAAAACTTTCACCGCGGCGATGATTTTGTCGCTCGCCGAAGAAGGAAAATTAAAGCTCGACGAGCCAATCGGCGTTTACGCGAAAAATCTCAGCCCGAAACTTTCTAAAGTTGCGTTAAGCCAACTTTTAAGCCATACCGCCGGAATTATTGACGAGCCGGACGAATTCGGCGCGAGCGACGAGAGCGCGATGACGACCTACATCCGTTCCTGGAAAGACGATTATGCTTTGTTCGACGCGGGCGAAGTTTTTTCCTACTCAAACTCGGGTTTCGCGCTCGCCGGTTTCACGGCACAGGAAGCAACCGGCAAATCTTACACGGATTTAATGCAGGAGAAAGTTTTTGCGCCGCTTAAAATGCGAAGCGCGACCTTTCGCCCGACGGTGGCGATGACGTTTCCGCTCGCCGTCGGACACACGGCGAAACCGAACGAAAAACCAAACGTCGTCAGACCGCTGCCGCAGGATACAAGGCTTTATCCGGCGGGAACTTTTTACGCGAGCTTGAATGATATATGTCGCTTTGCGATTGCTTTTCTCAACGGCGGAAAAATTGACGGCGAGCAAGTTATCAAGCCCGCCGTTTTCGAGAAGATGTCCGCGCCGCGCGTCAAGCAGTTGAGCGCGGCTGACGATTCGAGTTACGGTTACGGGCTTTTTATGAATACGAATCGCGGCGTTCGGCAAATCTGGCACGACGGTTCGATGACCGGCTATGTCGCGCAGATCAAATTCCTCCCCGACCAAAAAGTCGCCGTCATAATTTTAGGTAACACCAACAACGTCGTGTTGAGCAAAACGCAGGAAAAAGCTCTGGAATTAACGGCGAATCTTCAACCGGCGGGAGAAACAAAATTGAAGAACGCCTTGCCGATGACCGCCGCCGAAATGCAGGATTACGTCGGCACATATAATCAGCCGAACCGTTGGAAAATCGAAATCTTCGTCAAGGAAAACAAGCTTTACATCCGCGAACTGAATCAGGAACTGCCTTTGACGAAAATCGGCGAGAATCGTTTTTCGCTGCAATTTCCGAACGCGACGCGCCCTTTGGAAATTTATATACAGCCCGCACGAACGGGCAAAAGCGGTTTCATTCAGCAATACGTTTGGGCTTTTAGAAAGGGTTAGAATCTACCGGCACAGTGACCCGCCGCTTTCGATGGATAAGGGAGAGATTAAATAATAATCCTGAGCGCGAAAAAGATTTAGAAATTTTCAATTAAAAGGAGATCGAAAATAATATGTTCATCGGCGGGCGACACTCGATAAAAGATTCTAAAAAAGATTTGCGGCGACGGTTTTCTACTCGGCGATTATGTATCTGCCGGTGAAAAGTTTGTGAAATGAGGGAAAACACTTCAATAAAAATTCGACACGCGACCGCTGCCGACAAAGAGTTTATCGTCTCATTGGTCCCTCGCTTGGTCGAATTTTCCCCTCCCGATTGGCGCGATGCCGAACAGATGATCGCCACCGATTCGGCGATACTCGCCGCCAAGCTCCGCAACGAGCCGCCCGGAACCGCCGTCTTCGTCGCCGAGGACCAGAGCGGCACGCCGCTCGGTTTCATTCATCTGCACGAGGGAAGAGATTATTACAACACGGATCCGCACGGACATATTTCCGATGTCATCGTCGCGGCGGCGGGCGAGGGACTCGGCATCGGCAGACTCCTGATCGCCAAGGGAGAAGAATGGGCGCGCGAGAACGGCTATCGTTGGCTGACATTAAGTGTTTTCGCTCAGAATTTACGGGCGCGCCAGATTTACGACCAGCTCGGTTACGGCGAGGACATTATGAAATACGTCAAGGAACTCGAATAATTTTATGCCGCGCACCAAAACCACCGGAAACCCGTTCGGGACGATTCTGCCGAAGAAAATCACGCTCAACGGCAGAAAGGTGATCGTCTACGACGCGCGCAAAAGATACAAAGACGCGGACGGCAAACCCGCTCAAAAATTCAAACGCTGCTACACGATGGCGGAGGCGCAGACCGCGCTGCTCAACTTTCCTTCCGAGATTGCCGCCGATCTTGCCGAAAAAACCGAGGAAAAGAAAAAGGTTTTGACTTTTTCGAGCTGACCGATTATTTCGAGCGTGAATATCTGATCGAAGCCGTTTTCTCGGGCGACCGGCAGATCAAAGGCTACCGGCAGGAGACGAAATTGATCTTAGCTTATATAAAAAGCTACAGGGAATTTTTCGGCGACATTCCCGTAGAGAATCTGACTTACGAGAGCGTCCGCTCCTTTCACAATAAAATAGCGACCACACCGGTGCGCGCCGACCAGCCCGACGTGCTGCCGAAGATTTCGACCGTCAACCGGAAGCTCGCCTATCTCAGGCGCATCCTCAACGTCGGCATCCAGCTGCGCGGAACGGGCGTAAATCCGTTCAAGATGGGAAAAGCGTTGATCAACACCGGAGTCGAAATTCCGCGAGAGAGAGTGTTAACCTACAACGAAGAAATACGGCTCGTCGCCGCTTGCGAAGGACCCGATAAATTTACCTATAAGTGAGGCGATAAGGAAATCTCGGGCGTGTTCAAAGACAATCCGCGCATGCATCTGAAGCTGATCATCGTTTTCGCCATCGAATCGGGAATGCGAAAGGCGGAGATATTTTCGACGACTCGAAAGCAAATCGATCTCGACAAACAGATTTTGACTTTGAACGCCCGACAGACTAAAGCTCTCAAGAAAAGAATCATTCCGATCTCCGACCGGCTGAAGACGGAGATTGAAAAGTTGCTCGAAGCGAAAAATTTCAAAGACGACGATCTGATTTTCGACGGATTGAAGAACTGCCGGACGGCGTTCGCCAAGGCTTGCGAGCGCGCCGGAATTACCGATTTGACTTTTCACGACCTACGGCACACCGCCGCCACCTGGATGGACGAAGCGGAAATCTCCCAAACCGTCAGGATGAACGTCGTCGGTCATACGTCCGAGCGAATTCACCAACGCTACAATAATTCGTCGGAAGACGTTCTCGCTTCGACACGCGGCAAGATGAACGAATTTCGCAGCTGGCTCGACGAAAAGCAAAAATTGAAAAAAGCCGGATGATTTTTCACGAAAACGGCTAAGGTAAATATTTACCTAAGAAACCGAGCCGAACGGAGTTAAACAGTGATCGGGCAGAGGTCGAGTGATTGAGACATTGAGAAATATAGCCGTATATAGCCGAACAGTAACAGGACGGAGATTAACACTAATCCCTGGCAGTCATGAGGTCAGGGGTTCGATCCCCCTCGACTCCGCCAATAAGTTTAATGGCTTACGGACGGCAATCTGAAGGATTTATCTTTTCAGCTTATTAAATCAAGTAATTGATCTGTTTAAGTTGCCGATTTTCTTAAATTTCGTCAATCATAAGACGAGAAAACCAGAAAAACCTGCCATATTTTTTTGTCTTCTTCGTTATTCATCAGCCGTTTTATTCTTGCTGCGCTTGCCTGCGACGGCAAAGCAAATCAGCGCGAAACCGCCGCCGAAACCGACAATTAGCAGAAGCGATTTCCACCAACTCAACCAACTCGAATTTTCCGTTGTGGCAACCGCCGCCGTTTTTTTGTTCGGCGTAGTCGGCGTGTCCGAGACTTGGAAGAAATCGCCCGTGCCGTCGTTTGTACGAATCAGGCGCGTTACTTCTTCGAGATTAAAAGGTCTCGCGCCGCGTCTGCCGAAGACGGCGATTTGATTGCCTGATTCGTCCGCCGCGCGGTCGCGGTCTAAGCCTTTTGAAACATTAAGCGCGACTCCTTTGGTTTTAAACGAAGCGATCAAGCGCGGTTCGGGTTTCGGGCTGAAACCGGCAAACGTCGGCATTATCTCCGGGTCGGTCAACTGCAAAACGCGCAAACCGTTTTTGCCGTCGGCGACGTAAGCGTAAAGACTCGCGTTTGTCATTGCCACTTTCACGCCGCGCGCGTCGTTTAGTTTTCCGTCCGCGTTGAACATTTGCGCGAGCGTCGGCGATTCGGATTTTTCAACGTCAATGATTGCCAAGCCGTCTTCGCCGTTCGCAACGTAAGCGTAGGTTCGGGCGACGTAAATATCGCTCGCGTGTTTGAGCGGAACTATTACCGCCGCGCCGTTGTTTTCGACGATTTTCGCCGTGCCGTCTTTTTCCATCAAACCGCCGACATCTAAAACTTTCAAGCCGTCGTCGTCAATGACAAATGCGTAACGAAATTGAATAGAAATGCCGCGCGGATTTTTCAGTTGCGGCGAATTTATTCGCTGTTTAATCTTCGGATTCAAAGGATCGTTGATGTCAACGATGACGAGTCCGTTCGTTGTGGTAATGAAAGCGTTCGTTCCGGCAATCGTGATATTATTCGCGCCCGTCAGAGCGTTTTCGGGATTAAATGTTACGGCGCGTTTCAGGAAATTATTCTGCGGATCGCCGTCGAGCAGAGTCGCGGCATTGACCAAGATCAAGCCTTCTTCGCGGTCGGCGATATACAAATAGGCGTAGAGCGGATGAATCGGCTGTTCTTCATTTATCAAAGGATTCGGCTTGCCCGATTTTAATGCTTCTTCCTGTAATTGTTGTGCGGTCGCCGGATCAACCGAGACGATTTTTCCCGTCTCGTCGCGCATCATTCGGTAACGCGCCGGATCGACGGCGAGCGTCGAAGGCGCGGCGACGGCGGTCGCATATTTCGTATCAACGTAAAATCTCTGACCGAACGGCGAAATCGGCGCGGTCGTGATGCGTTCGGAAAATCCTTTGTGGTCGATCTGCGCGATGTCGTAGACGCGCAAACCGCCTTTGCCGGCGGCGACGTAAGCGTATTCACCGCGCACTTGAACTTGTAGAACTTCTGGATTTCCGGCGTGTTCGTAAACCGTTTTTAATTCGCGCCCGTCGCTTTCAAATTTTTTGTAATCGTCGGGATACGCGATTTTATGCAGAGTGCTGCCGATGACGGCTTGCGGTTCGGTGTGTTCGGTGACGGCGACGGCTTCAAGCGAATCTTCGGCGGCGACGAAAGCGTAACGACCGATGAAGTTAACGAAGTTCGTACCCTGCAAAAGAACCTGCGCCATCCACGCATTGTTGTCGTTATCTTTTGAAACGTGGCAGTCCGAGCAGTTTTTCGTTTCCTTGGCGCGAACCGTGTGCGGAACGTGCGTGTTGAAAGCCTGCCCGGAAAAGCCTTCCGCCGAGACGGTTTGCTGTTGATGATAAATCCACTCGCGGTTTTGATTGCGCGAGCTGACCAGCACGGCGGACGATGAACGCACCGGCGCGACGCGATGCCCGGTCACCGTTCCGTCGCGTCCGAGCATAAAAACATCGTCGCGCAGAACCTGATAATTATACGATGTGAAATTGCGCGAATCGCCGCCTTCGTTGTGGCGGTTCGGCATTTTGCGGTTCGCTTCCATCGAAAGATGACAGCCGAAGCAACTTGTCATCCACGACGAATGACACGAATAACAAGTCATATTATCGTCGCGGTGCGCCAAAAATTTCGCTTCCGAAGGAACTTCGCCCCACGTCGCGTTGTCTTTCTGAATCGTTTTCGCGTAAGCCGATTTTTCGTTGTAATCTTCCTTGTGATTGGGGTTTTCGACGACCGTATCAACGGTTTGTTTGACGCGCCAGCAGCGATTCGGAACGACGGTCGAAAATTGCAGAACGTCGCCCGCGACAAATTTCACTTCTTCGCCGAGTTCGTCTTTGCACGGTTCGCGCTTGAGACGCGCTAAATTTCCCGTCGTAACTTTCACAAAAATCGTCTGTTTTTTGCCGTCGGGTTTGCGAAAATCGAGGCGCGATAAATCGCTTCCGACGAGCGGTTGTTTCGCTTTTGTGCGGCGTTCGATTTCGCGCGTATCGTTCGTGTCTTTTTGATCTAATTCTTCGGCGGCGAAACCGGACGTGAACAGATTTGCCCTTTGTTGAATCGAGCCGTGGCAATCTACACAGCCGATCTCGACTGCCGCGCGCGGTTCGTTATAAAGATTTCCGTCGCCGTGCGAATCCTGTTGAAAATGACAATCGGTGCAGTGCATTCCGCGCTCTAAATGAATATCCTTCAAATGCACGGCTTTGCCGAATTTGTCCGGGTCGTTCGGATTGATCGTCTGCCCGTGCGCGTCGAGCCATTCGCCTTTGCGGTTTTTGTTAAAGACGGCGCGAAACATCCAGCCGTGTCCGTGAAAATCGGCAAAGCGCGTGTTTTTTAATTGCTTGTTAAATTCTTCCGAGCCTGTTTTTTGCAAAAATTCCTGATCCGACCATTTACCGCGCAGACTTGAGCCTTCGGGATTACGGTCGAGTTTTTCGGCTTCTTCGGCTTGCGTCGGATTCGCCTGTTTTTCGGGATACATAAATTTCCCGTCGGTTTCGTTGTCCCACCAAGTCGTTCCCAAATACGACGCGACCATATTCGTTCCCGGATGCATATGGCAAACCATACATTGCGAAGTCGGAATGCGCGACGTGAATTGATGCTTGATCGGATGACCGGGCTGATTTTTCGGAATGCTTTCGTCTTTTGTCTGCGATTCGCCGTTGTTGCCGGCGGGCGCGTATTGTTCGGAATGCTTCGGGTCGCGGTCATTGGCGTAAATGACGTGGCAAGCCGTGCAGCCCGACGAGCGGTAGTCGCCCGGATTGTCGTTCGTTCCCAAAAAATTCAAAGTCGGATCGAGCAAACGAGTTTTCTGCAATCCCAAATAAACCGGATCGGTGCGATTATTTGTTCCGAGTCCGCGCGGACTCAAGCCTTTGTCGGGTTTTCCGGCTTCTTCCTCGCGGTCGGGCAAGCCGACTTCGAGACGACGTTTGCCGCCGCGCTCGAACACGCGCAGTATATTTCCCGGCTGCGAAATTTCCCAGCGCGGAATTGGTTCGAGAAACGTTAAAGCACCTTTGAAAATTTGCTGTTCGCGCGTCGGCGCAGGAGTTTGAATCAAACTTTGCGGATTGCCTTTTTCGTTATAACTTTCGCCGAAACGCGCGTCTTTGATCGGAAAACCGCCGTTGTTATAAAGTGCCGCGCCCCACAGCATCGCGCCATGCGTCATCATACTGCGCTGATTTGAATGAACGCTGTCGGCGTGGCATTCGTTACAAGTTTGCGACGCGACGCGAAAATCGCCCGGATTGACAAAGCGCACGAATTCCTGACTTTCTTTGGCTAAAAGCGTATTCGTGCGTTCGGGATTCGCGCTCGAACATTTGCCGTTTTTGCAGTTCCATTCGTCGGGAAATTTCGGTTTGACGTGCGCCGCCTCCATCGTTTCCGCCGTCGGATTTCCGCCGTGGCAAGCGGTGCAGGAAAGTCCGAGCGCGTCGCGCCCGTTTTGCAGTTCGTCGAGAACATCGCCGCGTGAATTATAACGATGCATCGGCTCGGTTTTGCCGTGGCATTTGATACAGCCTTCGAGCGGTTCGGTTTCGTCTTCTTTTTTATTTGTTTCAGTTGTCGGCGTTGAAGTTGGCGGCGCGGTATTCGTCGCCGAATTAGTTTGCGCTGCAGTTTTATTCGCCGCCGTGTTTTCGTTCGACGTTTGCGCCTCGACTTTTGCCGGCGCGACGAATTCTCGCCAGCCGCAAACGGCGAGCAGCGCGGCGAAAAATAAAACGGCAACTAATTTGAGCCAATAAGTTCGGTCTTTCATCGGCATAAAATGCTTCTCAATAAATAAACTTCAACTGCGCGAACAAAGAATACTGCGGCTTGCTCGGATTCGGAACTTCCTGCGAGCAGAAATTTGAAATAATCGGCGGGCAATTCCGCGAGCGATCCGTAAAAACGTCGCGGAAACCTTTTCCGGGCTGCAGCAAAGCCGCGCCTGCCGTAAATTGGATATTGTTAATAAGCAGCGGACGATAAGTTACGCCGAGACTGTAATCGAAACCGATTTCGTGGCGCACACGCGGCTGAAACAAAAGATATTCGAGCGTTTCCGTGCGGTCGAAACGCAAGTAGTTGACGTTGGCGACCGCCTTTAAAGTTTGCGTGATTTCCACGTCTATTCCGGCGTTGTAAATTTGAATTCCCGGATTGACGAAATTCGACTGCCCTTGAATTTTGCTCGAACGCAGAGACGGCAAAAGACTGTTCGACTGAACCAAGCCGACTTCGGTCGAAATCAAGCGAATTCCCTGCCGATTCCAATATGAAAATTGCCCGCCGGAAAAATTCGGATCGTCGAGAATCGCGTCGAAACCTTCCGCCCGGTCGTCGGTCGGATTTTTGTCGCCCGAAGCGTAAAAAATCGAACCGCGAAAGCGCAAAAAATCGCGGTCAATCGAGGCTTCGACCGCGCCCATCTGCGCGCGAATGTTTGTTCGTTTTCCCGCAATCGGATTAAAATCGTCTTCGCCGAACGCGAAATAATACGAGTTCGTTAAATTTAAAATCCCGATATGCCCGTCGCCGTTGATGCCGACGTAACCGGCTTTGATCGAGTGTGGTCGCGCGTCGCCGACCAATGTCGGGCGCACGAGAAAACCGTTGCTGTCGTAACGAACGTCGGCGCGGTCGTCGTTATAAAGTGCCGAGCCTTGAATCGTGTAGCCTTTGACGAGAAAATCCTGCCGGAAAAAATTGGCGATATAAATGTTCTGTTTGCGAAATCGTTCGAGCGAATTCAAACCGCTGTTCGTGTCTTTTTCAAGCTGCCGAAAATAAGCGATGTTGAACTGCGATTTGTTGTTGGAAAAACCGCCGAAAATTCGCGCGCCCAAGTTGTTGTCCGAATAAATAAAGCCGCGAAAATCCGACACGAACGGCTGAATTCCGGCGCGAACCGAAACGAAATCGTAATTTTTATTAACGTCGAAAAGTTTGACTTCGCCGAACGCTTCTTCGAGCGAAAAATGATAATCGGTGCGCGTTGTGCCGCGCCGCACGTCAATATTGACGATGCCGTTTTCGCGGGCGTTCAGATAATTCGGAACGCTGAACGTCGGCGAAATTTTGATTGCCCAATCGCGCGGGCGAAAAACCGAATCGCCTTTGAACATTTCAAAAGATAACTGAACGGTTTCGTTAAACGACAAACTTTCCGGTCGCCCGAAAAAATTGCTCGTTTCAGGATCGGCACTCGAAACATTAGTCGGCGCGGGCGTTCGTCGCAGTTCGATGCCGGTCGTGCTGACGGCTGACAAAATCATAAATTTGTCGTTGCCGAAAATCGGATAATCGCCTTTCAGAATGCTTTGATTGTAAGGATCGAACCAACGATTGCGCTTGAACGGAACATCCCGCCCGCGACTTCCTTTGTCGCCGTAGCGGTCGTATTCGGGAAAACCGATGCGCCAACGGTCGCGCACTTCGCGGCGCGATTCGTCAGTTTGCGGATCGGATTCGACGGTTTCGCTTCCGGCAGAACCGAGCGGCTCATCTTTATCCGGCGCGACAACGACAGTCGTTTTTTGTTCTTCGACCGCGAAATTTATTTTCGTTTCGGCTTCCCGCGAGACGAGAATATTTTCCAAAACTTCGCATTCGGGCGGCAGAGGTTTGCCGTCCGCGCCGCGTTTTGCTTCTTCGCAAATCAGACGCGCGTATTTTCCGTATTCACCGATTTTGCTGCGGTCAAAACGCGCCGCAAACGGCGGTTCGATAAAAATTCGATACGCGCCCGCAACGAGCTTAAATGAAAATTCGCCGTCCGCCTCGGTCGTGTCGGTTTCGCGGCTCGCGGTTGTTTGGTTGACGATAACAACGGTTACATTCGCCAGCGGTTTTCCGTCCGCGCTCGTAACTTTGCCCGACAAACGTCCGTCTTCCGGCTGCGCGAAGATCGCCGCGCCGCTCATAAAAATCAGCCCTAATACTAATAAGAATCTCGACAGATAACTCATAAAAATCAGAGCGGGAAAGCGAAGTTCGACGAAAAAATATATTCTTTCTAAAAATTTATGACCTTAAATTCTCTAAAGTCTTGCGGCAAACTTCGGATTGCGCCAAATTAAATTTTGGATTAAGCGCAAGAGCGCGTTCTAAAAATTTTCGCGCGTCGTCTTTGTCGCCAGCCGCGTTCGCAATCATTCCGGCGTGATAAAAAAGCCGCGCGTCGGCGGTTTTGAAACGCATCGCTTCTTTGATTTTCGCCTGCGCCTCCTCGATTTTTCCCGATTTAAAAGCTGTCCACGCGAGCGCGTCCGCGCCGTAGATGTCGCGGCGCGTTTCATATTCCTTCGCCGCCATTTCGTACGCTTCGGCGATTTTCAAATCGTGGTCGGCGTAAAAATTTACAAGAGCGCGGTTGTATAAATTTCCGCCGGACTGATTCAAACGGGCGATTTGTTCGACCAATTCAAATTGCCGCCGCGCGTCTTCGTCGCGGTTGGCGAGTGCGTATAAATCGCCGAGCACGGCAACGAAATTGATGTCGGGCAGACGCTTGACGGCGCGTTCGTAAAATTCAATCGCGCCGCTTAAATCTTCACTCGCCGCGAGCGTTTTGCCCGTCGAAGCGAGCGCGTTCGGATAATCGGGAAGAGCATCAAGCGCGTCTTTAAATCTCGCTTCGGCGGTTTTGTAATCGCCTCTCGCAAATGCCGTTTCGCCCAACTGCCAATTGCAGTAAGCGATGGTTTCCGGCGACGGAACGGGCATTGATTCGGCAAATTTCAAAGCCTGCGAATAATGTTTTTGAGTCGCGTTGTTATCGCCTTTCAAAGCCGCGAATCTGGCGAGCCGTTGTTCAATCGCCGATTTAGTGACGGCTTGAATGCCGCCGAACGATTCCATTTTTTGCAGCGCGCGTTCGGCTTCGTCGTATTCGCCGAGTTCGAGCAAAGCGTCGCCGAGAATTTGAAAAGCGTAGCCTTTGTTCGGTTCAAGTTCGATCAACTGTCGCGCCAAATCGCGGGCGGCGGCAAATTCGTGCGACGAATATTTAACGAGCGCGAGATTGGCTAAACCGCTTTTATTTTGCGCCGCCGGCAAAATTCCGAGCGAAGATTCTGCCGCGCGGTTTGCCAGATTCAAATAATTCGCGTCGCCCGTTTCGCGCATTCGGCGCAGATATTCGGACGCGAGTTTGTTGTAGGCGATGAAATCTTCGGAATTATTTTTAACTCGGTTTTCGAGAAAGCGAATCGTTTCGTTTTCCGTCGGCGATTTCGGTTTTTGTTCCGTCGAATCCGGCGCAAAAGATTCGGATAAAACCGTCGGCTGTGTCGTCGTGCAGGCGCACGAAACGAGCGCGATGACAAGCAAGATAAATGATTTTGCAGACGGAATTTTTCTCATCGTCCGAGTCGAGTAATTCAGATTATTTTTGACAATCGAATTAAACAAAAAGCGGTTTAATTTCTTGTCGGGTCAACTGCCGGATTTTCGAGCGGCGGATTCGGCTTGCCGAAAAACGGGAACGTATTCGTCAGCGGCATATCATTGCTGTTTACGTTATCGCCGGTCAGAACCGATTGATTCGTTATGAAATACATCAGCGTATCAACCGTGTCGTCGCCGAGCCGACGACCGTTCGGAAAGCCGGTGTAATTTGCCGAAGTAATGCGCTCGCCGAAGCCGTTACCCGTATTTGCCGTGTCGAGATTAAGACGCAGCATATCGCCTCTGAAAACGGCGATGTTCGCTAAAATAACGATGTTCGATTGGCTCGTGCCGAGAGAGGTTAAAGATGAAACGATGGTGTTCGTAAATTTTCCGTTCGCGTCGTCCTGCGGCGTGGAAGCATTGTATTCGTTTTTGCGCGGGTAATTTATCAAAACCGTATTGAGTGCGGGAATGCCCATTCTGTCAACCTGCACGTAATCGCCGCTGGCGATGACTTCGCCGCTGTTTTGGCGAAGAGTGTTGCGCTGGCGCATCGTGATCGCGTTCAAGCCGACCATATTTCCGGCTGAACCGCGCAGCATCGAAGCCGGAACTTCGATAGCAATCGCGTGGATATTGTAACCGGCAAAACTGTCGCGCGAGCGCTGGAGAAACGATGCGTTCGGACTGCCCGACGTAACCGACGAAGTAAAGCGGTTAAAGCCGACAATATCGAAATAAAACGGGTCGTCGGTCATTCCTGCGAAAAATGAAATTCCGCTCGTCGTGTCTCTGGTGACGACAAACGGCGGCGGGGTCGCATTAAAATCGGAAACGGTCGTCGGCGCGGTGAATTTGGCGAAAAACGGCGGCTTTCTGATTCCCTTTCTGCCGGACATTTCGATGGTCGCCGTTTGCGGCGAACTGCGCGAAGTCTGCGGTCCAAAAGTTACGTCAATAAATTTATCGGGAACTGCATCGCCCGTATTTTCGATCTCGAACCGATATAAAACGTCGGGCGCAAAATAGCCGATATTCAGCATCTCCGACGGCACGATAAAGCCTTCAAACGTCATCGCCAGAACGACTTTCGTGTTGTCGTTCGGATCGAGAAAAATGAAAGCGTCGGCGATGTCCGCGCCGGGGTCTTCGGCGACCGAAGTTGATTCGGCGTGGTCGGCGGCTTTGACATTTAAAAACGGAAACAGCCCGATGCCGAAAAGCAAAATCACCGCTAACGCAGCGTTTGCCAATCGTTTCGCTTCTTTGTAAAACATAGATTCCTCCTTATCTTTACAACAAAAATAACGATGAATTCTTTTTGAAACTAGCTTTTTCAGAATTCTTTACAGCGTGGAAGTGCGTCAAGTATATTTTCGGTCAATGCGGCGTGTCAATAGTTTGCGTTGATTTTATTTAAAATAATTCGACAAATATTTTCGCCGTTCGATTATAAGTTTCAGCAAATACACTTGACTTATAAATTTTCACCCTTAAAATGAAATCGCACTCCTTCAATCTTTCGCTTTAGATCATTGTAAATTTCGCGGGTTTCCTCAGCCGGCAAAATCGTTTTGAATCTTTAACATTTCAGCGTTGAAGATTCGGATAAATCCTGATGAAATTCAGGCTTCTAGAAGAAAATTATATGAGCTATCGGCACACAGGATTTTTTTCAATCGTCAAAAGATTTTTCGTGTTCGCCGGATTGATTTTATTCGCCGGATTTTCAGCCAATCGCGCCGTCGCGCAGGCAAACCGTTTGACCGCCGACGAAGTTCGGGCAATCATCGCGCAAGCCGTTTCGACCGCCGTCGCGCTCGATAAACGGGTAACCGTCGCCGTGACCGACCACGAAGGCAACGTGCTTGGCATTTTTTTGATGAACGGCGCGAACGGCAATTCGCGGATTCAAGGCGGCGGCGGCGGGGGCTTGGAAAATTTTCTCGCGCCGTCGCTGTTCGCCGCGATTTCCAAAGCCGGAACAGCCGCTTTGTTCAGCACGAACGGCAACGCTTTTACGACGCGCACGGCGAGCTTTATCATTCAGGAACATTTTCCTCCCGCCGTTGATAATCGTCCGGGCGGACCGCTCTACGGCGTGCAGTTTTCTTCTTTGAGCTGTTCGGATATTGCGGTCGCCGGTTTGCCGCTCGGTTTGTCCGGGGACGCGGGCGGCGTTCCGCTTTATAAAAACGGCGCGGCGGTCGGCGGCATCGGCATCGAAGGCGACGGCATTTATACGATTGACCGCATTCCGACCGACAACGATCAGCCGTTTGAAGAAATTATCGCCGTCGCCGCCGCGCAAAACTTCGCCGCGCCCGCGCAGATTCGCGGCGACAATATTCTGGTCGAAGGAATTCGCCTGCCTTTTTCAAACGTCGTCAATATTCCGACCGCAACGCCGATTGCTTTTGCAAATCTGCCGGGCATCGTCGTTCCCGGTTTTCCGATTCGCGCCGGTTTGCCGTCGGCGTTCGTTCCGACAACGCTCAACGGCGTGGCGGGCGAAACCGATCCCAGATTTTTTCCGGCTTTGGCGGGTTCTCTGCTTTCCGCCGCCGAAGTGCAGAGCATTTTAAGTCAAGCCGCCGCGACCGCAAATATTACGCGCGGCGCGATTCGCCAGCCGATTGGCAGCAACGCCCGCGTAACCATCGCCGTCACCGACGTTGACGGCAGAGTTCTAGGCGTTTTCAGACAATCAGAAGCTCCGGTTTTCGGCTTTGACGTTTCAGTTCAAAAAGCCAGAACCGCCGCGTTTTTCGCCCGTTCCGATGCCGCGACGCAGTTAAGAGCAAGCGGTTTCGGCTCATACGTTGACCGCGCCGTCGCCGACGGAATCGCGCTGAACGGCGCGATTGCCTTCAGCGAGCGCGGTTTGGGATTTCTTCATCGCCCGCTTTTTCCCGACGGAATCAATAACACCGCCGCCGGACCGTTCAGCACGGAAATCGGCGCGTGGAGTCCGTTCAACGTCGGCTTGCAGCTCGATTTGGTCATCAATCGCGTCACGAATCCCGCGCCGCAGATGTGCCGCAAAACTTCGATGAAGGAATTGCGCGGCTGCGGTTGTTCGCAGGTTGCCGGATTGCAAAACGGAATGCAGATTTTCGCCGGCGGCTTGCCTTTGTATCGCGGAAGCACTCTGGTCGGCGCAATCGGCATCAGCGGCGACGGCATCGAGCAGGATGACTTTATCAGCGCGGGCGGCGCAAATAATTTCGCGCCGCCCGTTTCGATTCGCTCCGACCAGATTTTAGTGCGCGGCGTTCGTCTGCCGTTTCTAAAAATTCCGCCGCGACCGACGCTTTAGATTTTTGATTTTTCAACTGTGAATTTCCGTTTATGTCTCGAAATTTTGCCGCCAAAAATTTTATCTTTTTTATAATCGCAGCGTCCGCGTTTTTGACGGCGTACGGGCAGGATTCCGCGCCGACGAGCGATAATAAAAAAGGCTCGATAAAATTCACGGCGCAGGTCGAGATCAACGGCAAGACCGAACGGCTCGACCGCAAAAGATTTTATTTGATTCGCGGCAGTCGCCGGCAGAACGCCGAATTGCTGCAAAAAATCGCCGCCGAAACATTCGTTTCGCGCGATTGTTATTTTGCCGAACTGCGCCGCGCGGGGCGAAAAATCAGCGACGAATATATTTGCTGGTTAAAAACGAACGACTGCGAATCGGCTTACTGCCGTGAAGTGAAAACGACCGAAGAAGCCCTCGCCGTTCCCGAATTCGCCGCCGCGTATCGTCAGGGAATCAAAGAATATAAACAACCGTTTCTCGCCTTAAAATGGCTGCCGACAAATTTAAGCGACGATATTCGCAGCGGTTTTTACGAGCAGCAAAAACCGTTTCTGGAAAAGATTATCGCGCTCGCCAAAACGTCGGCGTTTGAAGCGACCAAAGCAAAAAAAGGCGCGGCAAATTCGGGCGACGGTTTTCAGACGATTATGACCGACCGGCTCGGCGGCGCGTATTTTCTCGACATAGACACCGCGCCGCCCGAAGGCAAAAAAACCGAGACTTATCTGGTGACGAATTTAACGCCCGTGTTTTTCGGCGACACGGGTTACGTCTGGACGTGCGAACTCGAAATTGATCCGTCGAAACCGCAATTTCCGTTCGTCTTAAAATCCGAAATCGGCAAGAAAAAATGCGATGTCGTAACGAAAAAACAAGCCGAAAACTGCACTTTGCCCGAATGCGTTAAAGCCGCCGAAAAAACGACGACGGCGACAACAAATTGAATTGAGAAAATTTTCTTTCGGAATAAACGATAACTGAACAAATGCGGCGCGGTTCACGAAAAATATTTATCACGAAACTGGCGATTTTTCTGCTCGTCAATTTTCTCGTGTCGCCGTTTTCGGCGGACGTTTTCGCGCAGCGCAAAAGAGCGAAATTGTATAACGATTTCGCGCATAATATCGCGGCGCATCGGAAACAATCTTGCAATTCGTGTCATAAATCGCCGACCGGCTTATCAAGCGATGAAACCGCCGACGGCGCGGATTATAAATTTCCCGACATCACCGATTACCCGACGCACGATTCGTGCATAAATTGTCATCGCCAGCAATTTTTTCGCGGCGCGAAACCGGCGATTTGTTCGATTTGTCACGTGAAGGTTTCGCCGCGCGATGCGGCGCGTTTTCCGTTTGAAAAACCGAATCAGAAATCCGAATTCGCCGTCGAATTTTCGCACGAAACTCATCAGGACATCATCGCCGGAAATTTAGAAAATTCGCCGCTTAGAGACGGCGCGGCGGCGGCGCATTTCGTCAATGCGAAATTTACTTTTCCCGACGACGACAAAAAAACCGAATACAATAATTGCGCGATTTGCCACGCGCCCGCCAAAGCGAAAACCTACGACACGACGGCGCGCGAACCGCGCCTTGTCGCGCTCGAAACGGGTTTGATCGCGCCCGCGCACACGGAAAAAATCAATGCGCCGAGCGGTTATTTCAAAACTCTTCCCGAAGGACACGCTTCGTGTTTTAATTGTCATTACAGCGAGCAGAAACCGACCAGAATTGACTGCGCGGGCTGTCATATTTCGAGTTCAAAACCCGTCGCCGATTCAAATGTCGTCGAGCGTCTATCGCTGAAATTCAATCACGACCAGAAAACCGAAAACGGAACGAATCCGCACGACAAAGAATGTTCGGCGTGTCACGTTCGCATCACGCAGTCGGCGGATTTGCGCTCGTTAAATCCCGACGTTCCGATCTTCGCTTGTTCGGCGAAGGGCAACGGCTGTCATTCCGACGAAATCAAGGGCGAAGTTGACCGTCGCGGCGAAGATTTGCTGGCGCGACAGGCGAACGCGCAGCATAAAATTCAAAATTGTTCGTATTGCCACAGTTCGTATGTCGGCTCGTTCCAAGTGCCGGAAAGTCATAAATTGATAAAACCTTGAGAAACGCAAGCGAAAAAAATCCAAGTCGAATTTATCAACCGACACGGCGCGGCAGAATATTTTTGCGCGCTTTCCTTTCGGTTTTGCTTTTACCGATTTTGATTTTGTGTTTCGGCGCGGCGCAGAGAAAAACGACGGCGAGCGTTTTGATTGACTTAAATGTTTCTTCGCCGCATCGTTCCGCGTCGCTTTTCAATGTGCAAAATTACGCGACGTTTTCGCACAGCGTTCGCGCCCACGCCGACATCAACTGCAATTCGTGTCATCAGCGAACGGACAATTTTGCCGCGCCGAAATTCGCCGGTCATTCCGCCTGCATTGATTGTCATTTGAATCAATTTATCACGCCGCAATCGCCGATTTGCGCGATCTGTCATTCAAACGTGCAAAGTTCGCCCGCGCCGATGAAGAATTTTCCGGCGAGTTTCAACGAAAGTTTTAATATGAAATTCGACCACGCCGCGCACAACACGGGCGACGGCAGACCGAGCGAAGGTTGTGTCGCGTGTCATCTGCCGACGCGCCGCGCCAGCGCGAATTTATCAATTCCGGTGAATTTAACCGCGCACAATAATTGTTACGCCTGCCACACGCCGAACCGCAATTACGGCGGGCGCGACATCGGTTCGTGCAGCACTTGTCACGCGCTCGCCGGTTACCGGCGGACTTCGACGAACGCGGCGGCTTTTCAAGCGAGTTTTTCGCACGCGCAGCACGGCGCGCGGCAGAAACTTTCTTGCGCCGATTGCCATTCGGTCAAAGCCGGAATGCCGCAGTCGCGCCAGGTTGCGTCGCCGGTTCTCGCCCAGCATTTCTCGTCGAGCCGCGCGATGAATTGTATGACTTGCCACAACGACCAACGCGCTTTCGGCGAAAAAGATTTTGCGAACTGCAAACTTTGCCACGCAAAAGCGTCTTTCCAAATGCCGCGCTGAATTATCAAAATGCGCGGCGACACGAAAATTCTTGACAATAAAAGCATATTCGGTAATTATTTAAGCGGTAATTTTTCCGTTCAGCCGGAGGCGATATATGAACAAAAATTCAATAAAAATTTTTACTTTGATCTTAATATTCGCGGGTTCTCTCGCCGTTCTCTTTTATAAATCGCCCATTGTGCGAATAAGTTTTGCCAGCAATAACGTCGGGCATTCTCCGGCGTTCGACGGAAAAGAGCTTCCGAAGAAAATAACCTTGAACAAAGACAGCGCGACCGAATACGGCGAAGTCAGTTTCGACCACGAAAGTCACAGTTTCAAAAAATACAGCGTGGACGGCAAAACCGACATCAGTTGCGCCGAATGTCATCACACCGATCAACCGAAAGCCGATTTGAAACCGCCGCTCGTTACGTCCGAACGCGATGTCGCTTTGACCGTTGATGCGCTGAAAAAACCCGGCGCGAAAGACGTGAAAGATTGTAATTCGTGTCATTTCCGTGAAAACGACGTGCCGGAAGGCAAGGAAATTCCGTCGGCGACTTATAAAGACGATAAAGGCAAAGCGGATACGAAAGAACTAACGAACGAACTCGCTTTTCATATCAATTGTAATAATTGTCATAACGAAGCGGCGAAATTGCGCCCGGAATTGAAAAAGAAACCGGGATTTGCCACCGAGAAAGATTGTTTGACCTGCCACACGAAGAATTAAGCCGACTGCCGAAAAGTTGAATCAAAGTGGTTTTATGAATTCAAGAAAATGTCCGGCTTGTCAGGCAACGGTTGACGCGCTCAAAGCATATTGTCCCGATTGCGGCGCGGCGATGGACGAGGAGCTGGAGCGAAGCGGCTCGTCGGAATTCGATTCGATGATGCGGACGCAAAACATCAGCCGCACGACGCAGTTTCGATTGATGGAAGATTTCAATCTTTCGGCGGTTTTTAATACAAAAGATTTAGAAGAAACAAACGGACACAGAAACGGCGCGGCGCAAATTTCGCCGAACGCGAATAATAATCAAAGAAGAGCGGAAAGCGTCGTTATAGAACCGCAGAATGTAAGCGGCGCGGCGACGAAAAAAAACGAAGCGGTTTCAAATTCCGGCAAAAAAATTTATATCTACGTCGGCATCGGTTTGGCAGTTTTCGCTTTCATTTTAATTGCGGCAATCGTCGTCGGAATTCTGGTTTGGAATCATTCGAGATAATTAAAAGATTCATATTTTCGGTAAGTTTTAAGAGTAATCATCCGGTTGCCGAATCAAAAGAATTTTCCTGCGTTTTAGCGAAAAGCAAATGATGAAATAACGAAAAGCAGAGCGTTCGCGCCAACTTTTCGTTGTTCACTATTCGCCGGAAAATCAGGAAAATTTCCGGCGCGAGATTATTGCTTTTAAGAAAATAAATTTTAACTAAAAAATCTTCCACAATTTAGCGTTTCTTCTTGGGTTAATATGAAGGAAATAACCAATCACGAAGAAATTATTGACGCGATTCGTCGTGTCGAGATTGTCGCGGAACTCGTCGAGCAGCAGGCGAACGGCGAATTTGCGAACGAACTCGATATGGACGTGATCGTGTTCGGTCGCAATTATAACGGCAAGCAGGTCGGACCTTACGCGCGTCTGCTCGTCTTTGCGCCGAACGAAACGATTATCGAACGCGGAACGTGGGAAACGAGTATTTTTTACGTTTTGGTCGAAGGCAAGCTCGAAGCGTTTGTAGGCGACAAAAGCGGCGTTGACAAAAAAGTCGGCGAGATCGCGCCCGGAAAATCGTTCGGCGAAATGGCGGTTCTCGCCGGAACGCCGCGCACGGCGACCGTCAAAGTCGCCGCCGATTCCGCGCCCGCGCAAATTCTCGAATTCACCCGTCCGGCTCTGCGCCTGCTCCGCAAATTTCCGAAATTCGGCAAAGTTTTAGACCGCAGTTATCGAAGCTACGGTTTGGATTTGACTTTGAACGAAATCAAAAAATTCGATCCGCAAAATTTCAGCGACGACTTAATTAAAAAATTGGGCGATGCCGCGCGGTTTGTCGTCTACGAAAAAGACCACGTTTTATTTCGTTCGGGCGATCCGATCAACCGGCTCGTTTTCGTTCGCAACGGCTGGCTTCAGCGCGTCAAGGGCGCGGATTTTAATCCGAACGTCGCCGAACTTTTGATGAACGCCGGAAACAACGTCGGATTCGATTTTCTCGGCGCGGGAAATTGTCTGGGCGCGGAAGCGTTCGGCGGCGCGGGCGTTTGGAATTACACGGCGACGACAATGAATCGCGCCGAAGTATTGGAAATCGCCGTCGGACGTTTGAAGGAACAGCCGGATTTGAAACGCGCGCTCGTGGCATCTTTGAGCGATTTGAGCGGAATTGAAAATCTGACCGAACCGCAAATGCCCGCCAATCGCAAAACGCTCGTTTCGACCCGACGCGAAATCGAAACCGGCGTAACCGACACGACCAACTTGCTCGTGATGGATATGGATTTGTGCGTTCGCTGCGGCAACTGCTCGCTCGCGTGTCATAAAGTTCACGGGCATTCGCGGCTTCTGCGGCGCGGAATTCATATTGAGCGTCCGGTTAAACCATCTGCGAAAACGATGCAGCACACGCTGATTCCGCAGGTTTGCCTGCATTGTCAAGACCCGGAATGTATGACCGGCTGCCCGACCGGAGCGATTGGCAGATTCGCCAACGGCGAAGTTGATATCGAACCGTCAACCTGCATCGGCTGCGGCGACTGCGCGACGCAATGCCCGTATAACGCGATTTCGATGATTCCGCGCGCCGAAAAAAAAGCGTCGAGAAATGCGCCGGCAAAACGTGTCGAAACGAATTCGCCGCAGAGTTTTTTTCAGAAATCAACCGCGCCGTTGAGTTATTTATACAGGCGCGTTTTCTCGCTCGCGCCCGTTCCTTTGCCCGCGCCGGTTACGCAGACCGACGATTTGCTCGCGGTCAAATGCAATCTGTGTCAGGGAACGAATTTAAATCCGGCGGGCAAGCAACGCAAAGCGTATTCGTGCGAAGAAAATTGTCCGACCGGCGCGCTCGTCCGTGTTAATCCGCGCGAGTATTTCGGCGAAGTTAAAAATACAATCGGTTTGATTTATCAAGATCAAACGCACGCCATCGGTCGCAACATTCATAAAAGCGATCCGCTGCGAACGCTCTGGCATTTCTTTGGAATTTTGCTCGTCGCCGTCATCGGCGGCGCGGGTTTGTGGGGAACTCTAAAGTATACGCAGGACGCGCTTCTCGCGCCGGATTCGTGGGTAACGATGCGCTGGCTGACCGGTTTGACCGGACTCGGCGGAATTGTCTGGACGATGGCGTATCCGTTTCGCAAACAAGTTTATCGCCGTCGCGCCGGAGCGTTGCGTTACTGGATGCTTTCGCACGTTTATCTCGGCGTTTTAGCGGGCTTTTTAATCCTCGTTCACGGCGGCACGAAATCGGGCGGCTTGCTGACATCGCTTTTGATGATTTCGTTCGATCTGGTCATCGCTTCGGGGATTTTCGGCGCGTTGTGTTATTTAATCGTGCCGCGAATTTTGACGAAAATGGAAGGTGAACCGCTTCTGCTTGAAGATTTGCAGACGCGCCGCGAAGAACTTCGCGCGAAGCTCGCCGAAATCACTTACGACGATGACGAACCGAAACTGCGCGACATCGTTAAAAATCGCGTCTGCGGAAAATTTTTGTCGCTTTCTTATTTGCTGAAACAATATTTCAGCCGCGAAGATTTGAGCCGGATGCTCGCCCGCGCCCGCGAGGAATTTAAATCGGCAACCGGCGAATTAAACCGCGTCAATCACGGGCGTTTGATGGATGCGGTCGAAAGCGCGGCGACTCTGCGGCGGATTGACGCGCTCGTTTACTTGCATCAATCGCTCAAATTATGGCTCGCGCCGCACGTTTTTTTCACGGCGTTGATGCTGTTTCTGCTCATCGCGCACATTGTTCAGGTCGTTTATTTTAATGTTCGTTGATTGATTATTTTTCGATGAAACTCGAAAGCGGCAAATTTATAGTTACCCGCGCCGACGGTGCCGATCCTTTAATTTTAAACAAGGATGGCTTGGTCGTCGGACGTTTGCCGAGCTGCGACATTGCTTTGAATCATCCGACCGTTTCGCGCATTCATGGCGGAATCAACCGCGTCGGCAATGCATATTTTTTGATCAATTTGAGCGTTTCCAACACCTTAACGCTCAACGGCAGGATCGTGCTGGCGGAACAGGTTGACGCGCTCGCCGACGGCGACGTGATTCAAATCGGACCGTTCGCGCTGATTATCTCGCGTGACGGCGAAAGTTTATCAATTCTCGTTTCGCATCAATTCGGCGGCGCGGTCAATCGAAGCACCAGAAAATTGCCCGCGCTCGCCGACCTGATGCCGCCCGAAGCCGCGACGGAAGTTTCCGACGTTCTCAAAGTTTTCTGGGAAAAGCGCACGAGAGAAAAAGAAGATTTCGGCACCAACCTGCGCCCCGTCGGGAAAGTTCTGCCCGGAAAAGCGCAAATCAATTGGAAGCCGACCAAAGATTTGAGCGGTTCGTGGCGCGGCGGTTTGTTCACGTGGTCGCTGATTATCATCGCTCTGCTGAGTTTTTCCGCGCTTTATATTTACCCGCAATTTTTCGCGCCCGCCGCTTTGTCGAACCCGCACACGCGCTCGAATTTAAACGGAACGGAAGCCGGATTTATCGCCAACCGCGCCAATTCTAACAGTTGCGCGACTTGTCATCAATGGAATCAAACGATTGACGCGAGCTGCGCGACTTGTCATCAGGCGGACGCTTTTCATTCGACGAACACGAAGGCGCACCAGGACGCGCAAATCAACTGCACGAGTTGTCATTTTGAACACAAAGGCAAAGATTTCGAGCCGCGCGCGAGTGCGCTCGCCGCCTGCACTGCTTGCCACAGCGACAATAATCACCAACTTTACAACGGCAAAAAAGTTTTCACGCCGCACAAAAATTCCTACGGTTATCCGTTCGAGAGCAGCGAATGGAAATGGAACGGAATGCAAAACGAAACCGCGACGCTCGCGCCCGAAGTCGTCAAATTTCGCGCCGACGGCGACACTGAACAAATGCGCCGCGCGAAGGATTTTCACGCGATTCACATTTCGCGGCTCGTTCCGCCGAAAGGCGTTCCGACCGATGCCAGCGGCGCGTTGTCGTGTTCGAGCTGTCATAAAAGTTTTGACCCGATTGATCGCGAAACGCCGCGCCAAACCTGTGCCGTTTGCCATAACGGATACGTTGACCGCCGCACCGAACGAGTTTTAATCGCCGACAATCAGCCGAACTGCGTTTCGTGTCACGTCCAGCATTCTTACGACAAAAACCGCTGGCGCGAATTTTTAACCGCGACGACGCGCGACAAACGCGCCGCCGAAATTGACGCGCAAATCAAAAATCTGAACGACGCGGAAGGAGGCGGACAATGAAAATTTCGCAGATTTTAATCTCGGTTGTTTTGATAATTCTGCTCGTCGCCGTCAATCAATTTCCGTTCGGCGCGGGCGGCAATTTCGGCGGTTTGTCGTATGTCGGCTGGGCGAGCGTCGGAATCTTTTTAGTCGGTGTCGGTTTCGTCGTCGTTGCGGCGGATTTGGCGAAAACTTTCCGATTTTTATCGCGCAAAGATGCGGCAATTTTGCCAACGCCGGTGCGCGTTTTAACGCCCGCCGAACTCGACGAGTTAAAAATCAAACGCTACAAAGGTCCCGAATATCCGCATCCGGTAATTTTCACCGACCGCTGTATCGGCTGTCACGCCTGCGTTGATGCTTGCCCGCACGACGTTCTCGACATCATTGACGGACGCGCCGCCGTCATCGCCGCCGACCAATGTATGGAAGACACGTCGTGTCAGGTCGTCTGCCCGGTCAATCCGAAGGCGTGCATCGTTATCAATACCGCGAAAGAAATTCGCTCGCAGCCCACGCCGACCAGAGACGCGGCGAATTATCAAACGAACGTCGCCGGCTGTTATATTATCGGCGACGTTTCCGGCGTTCCTTTGATTAAAAACGCGGTCAAGGAAGGCGCGGAAGTAATGGAACACATCGCCGCCGAACTCGCGTCAGCAAAACCCGAACCGAAAGCCGATTTCGATGTCGCGGTTGTCGGAATCGGTCCCGGCGGCGCGTCCGCCGTTTTGACGGCGAAGGAAAAAAATCTGCGCTTCGTCGGCATCGAACAAGACCAAATTCTTTCGACCATCGCTTCGTATCCGAAGGGAAAATATATTTTTTTCAAACCCGATTCGACCGATTGGCGCGGCGGTTTGAAGGTCGCCGGTTTAGGTTTGACGAAAGGAAAATACGACGAAGACGCGGAGAAGAATCCGGCTGACGAGGCGTTTGAAAATGCGCTCGGCGAGGAACTCGCGCGCTTGAGTCGAACGCAGAGCGAAATGCTGCTCGACGATTTGGCGCAGGAAATTCCAGCGCAGCTTCACGGCGAAATCGCGCCGCATCTCGAAGAAAAAACCAAAGCGGAAGTCAAACGGCAGTTAAAAATTTATCTGCTCGAAAAAACAAAATCCGGCGCGAATCATCCGGCGGAAAGCTGGCGCGAATTTTACAAAACGCATTTCGCCAATTTGGACAAATCCAAGCAAGACGCGGTTCTGAATGTCATTCGCCGCGAGATTGCCGAAAATTTACAGCGCAAAATTCCGGGCGATCAGCGCGAGCGAATTTTATCAATCTGGCTTGGCAGGCTCGCTGAAAAAGAAATCGTCATCAACCAATTTGAAAGCTGCAAAGCGATCAAACGCGCGGACGACGGCGATTATTTTACGATCAACACCGAGCGCGGCGCGGAAAAAGAAAAGCGAACTTATACGGCGCGGCGCGTCGTCGTCGCCGTCGGCTTGCGCGGCTCGCCGAACAAATTGCGCCTGCCGAACGAAGAAACCGTTAAAGTTACGATTGACGGACGACCGGAAAACAAAGTTTTATACAGTCTTTCCAATCCCGATTTTTATAAAAATCGGGATATAATCGTGGTCGGCGGCGGCAATTCGGCGGTCGAAGCGGCGGTCGATTTGGTCGCCCGGCGCGACGGCTCAATCATCGTTCCGCGACCGCCCGAAGAAACGAATCGCGTAACTTTGCTCGTGCGAACTTATCTGATGACGAACGTCAAATTCGGCAACAAGTTACAGCTTTATCAATGTCTCGACGACGGCTTGCTCGATGTCAAATTCGGGGCGGCAATCAAGGAAATCCGCGAGCGCGAAGTGGTTGTAGAAGAAACCGAAACGAAAAAAATTATCGAAACGATTCCGAACGATTTCGTTTTCGCGCTAATCGGCGGCGAGCGTCCCGACAGATTTTTAGAATCAATCGGAATCAAGATTTCTCAATCGTAATTTTGAACACCGCGTTTTTAAATTTACGAAAGTAAAAATCTTGACTATTCGGCGGCGATTAAATATATTTGGCGAACACGCCCGAAAATTCAACTTTAAATTCGATTTCAAATTCGCCTTTTTATGGCTGTCAGCGAAGAACTAATTCAAAAAGAAGCGGCGCGAGTCGAATCAAAAACAGCTTCGCCGCCGTTATTCAGCCGCGCTCTGAAATTTTTGGGTTCGGTGCGGCTCGGCGTTTCTTTGCTGGTGATTTTGACGGTTCTCTCGATGATCGGAATGCTGATTATGCAGCAGAGCGTCGAAAATTTCGATCATTATTACGCCGCGCTCAAACCGGCACAGCGAATCGTCTATGGGCGGCTCGGATTTTTCGATATTTATCACAGTTGGTATTTCAATTCGCTGATTCTGCTGCTCGCTTTGACCGTCGTTTTGGCTTCGATTGAACGCGCTCCGAAAACCTGGAAAATCGTCAAAAATCGAAAATTAAAAGCCTCACGCCGCTGGCTTTTGGCGCAAAAATCCGTTGCCGTTGCAGAATTTTCGGCTGAGAATTTAGAACAGGCAAAAGAGAAAGCGTTTCGCGCGATTCAGTCAATCGGATTGAAACCGAAAACGATTTCAGAAAACGGCAAAGTTTATTTTTTCGCCGAACGCGGCGCGTGGAATCGGCTCGGTTATCTGGCGATTCACGTCGGATTTCTGCTGATTTTGACCGGCGGTTTTTTGACGAACCAATTCAGCGTTGACGGGCAGATGCCGCTCGCTCCCGGCGAAACCTCCGCCAAGATGCTGCAAACCGAATTCGTTCTGGATAAAACGCAGCAAAAACCCGTCGCTTTGCCGTTCGAGATTACTTGTCTCGACATCGAGCAGAAATTGATTGACCCGAAAGGCGCGATCACCGCCAACAACACGCTCGATTGGTTGACGCGCATTCGCATCTCGGACGCGGGCGAAACGCGCGAAGAACTCGTCCATATGAACAATCCGGTTGATTATAAAGGCTACCGTTTTTTTCAGGCGAGTTTTATCTCCGAAGGCAAAGCGCGCAACGCGACGCTGCGAATTATTCCCGAAACAGGTGAACCGCAGGAAATTAAAATCGCGCGCGGCGGCGAAGCCGATTTGCCGAACGGGGCGCGTTTAAAATGGGATAATTTCGTCGCCGATTTCGTGGTTGATAAAAACGGTCAAGTCGCGTCGAACAGCGGCGATTACAACAATCCGGCGTTATTGATGACATTGACGACCGCAAACGGCGAAGCCAGGCGCGTTTATGCTTTTTCGAGAGAAATGCCGCCGAACGCGCCCGTCAACCAGCCGGTTGCGGGTTATCGTTTCCGGCTCGCCGATTTTGAAAAAGTTGCCGCGGCGCACGTTTTATCAATTAACAAAGACCCCGGAAAAACGCCGTTTTATACCGGTGGAATCATTTTAATTGCGGCTTTGTTGAGCGTTTTCTTTTTCGCGCATCGCCGCGTTTGGGCGTTAGTCGAAGAAAAATCCGCCGGCGTTTACGAATTCGTTTTGGGCGGCAATACGAATCGTTTTCAATTAGCCTTCGACGATGATTTGAAAAAAATTATCGCTGCGACGGTGAAATAAAATATGCAGGAAATTCATCAGCCAGTCGTTTTATCGGATTTGACGGAAACGCCCGTCAATAAATTTTCTTATTTGCCGGTCGCTCTGGCAATCGGCGGCGCGATTTTGCTGACGATTTTCCGCATTCAAATCGGCGGCGAAAGATTTATCGCCGATGGCGCGTTGATGATGCTCGCGCTTGCCTGTTACGTCATCGCGGCGGCGTTTCAGTTGACGAATCTTTACGCGCCTTCGCGGACGGCGCAAACAATCGGTTTGTGGACGACGACGCTCGGCGTGTTTTTTAATCTTGCGAGCTGGCTCGTGCGCTGGGTTGCCGCGCACGACCGCGAACTCGCTATTTTGAAATCGAACGGACACGGCGAAATGCCTTGGGTTTGGCGTTATATTCCGTTCGCTAATTTATACGATTTAAGTTTGGCGTTCGCGTTCGGCGCAGGTTTGGCGACGCTCGTCATCGCGCACCGCAAAAATTATCGTTTTTTGGGCGCGTTTAGTTTGCCCTTAGCGACTTTGATTTTGCTGCTGGCAAGATTTATCGGCGACGAATTTATCGATTTGCCGCCGGTTCTCGATTCTTACTGGCGACCGATTCACGTCGGCTGCGCGTCTTTGAGTTACGGCATCGCGCTCGTCTGTTTCGCTGTCGCCGTCGCGTATTTGTTGAAAGACGGATTAAAAGTTGAAAAAATGGCGATGTGGTCGAGCATTTTCGCGCTGCTCGTTTTCGCCACCGTCAGCAAATTTTCCGTTCTGACGAGCGGCGTTTATTCGGCTTCGGTGCTTTTGCCGCTTCCGAACGGACGCAATATGGGAACCGCTTTAAGATTCGATTTGCCGTATGTCGGCGCGGCGATTGTCGCTGCCGCCGTTTTGCTCGTCGCGGCGATGATTTTATTCGCAATTTATTTTTCGCAAAACGAGGAAAAGTTTCGACGCTTCGGACATTGGTTTTTACGCGCGGCGTGCGGCGCGCAGGCAATCGGTATCGCGCTTTACGCTTTTCAAGTTAAGTCTTTGAACGGCATCGGCGGACTTCTTCAAAAACAAATCGAAAACGATCCGGCGCGCCTGAACATTTTGGGAAAATGGCTTTTGGAAAGCGAAGGCTTTCACGCCGAACAAATCGTGCAGATGCAACCAGCGCAAATTCAATCGGCGGGAAGCGAATTTTTCGCGCAGAACGCCAACAGTTTTTTTCTCAGTTTGAAGGCGAATCCGGTCGAATTTTCAGCACTTGTCACGGCGTTTGCCGCGACGCTGTTCGTGATTATTTTCAGCTTTCGCACCGAACGATTGCGCGAAGCATTACCGAGCCGCGAAACTCTGGATAATTTGATGTATATTACGGCAAGTTTAGCGTTTGCGGGTTTGGCAATTTTGCTGATTACCGGCGCGGTTTGGGCGAACGAATCCTGGGGCAGATATTGGGGCTGGGATTCAAAAGAAACCGGCGCGTTCGTCGCGTGGCTGACTTACGGCGCGTTTCTGCACACGAGAATTTCGCGCGGCTGGACGGGACGAAGCTCGGCTTATTTTGCCGTCGTCGGCTTTCTGCTCGTGATTTTTACATATCTCGGTGTCAGCTATCTTCTGCCCGGTTTGCACAGTTACGCTTGATTTTATTTTCAGGAAAAAATGGACAAAGAGAAATTTTTATACGGAATTATCGGTTTGCTTTTGGGCTGTATCGTCGGTTTTTTGTTCGCCAATAATCTGAATCAAAATCAGATTCAAACGTCGCAAGTTTCGACATTAACGACGAACGCGCCGCAGCAAGCGCAGCAGAACCCGAATCTGCCGCCGGATCATCCGCAAATCGGCAATAATACGACAAACGCGCCGACCAACGGCGCGCCTTTGCCTGAAGTTACCGAAGCTTTGAAAAAAGCCGAAGCGCAGCCGAATGACTTTAAAGCGCAGATGGACGCGGGCGATTTGTATTATCAAATTCAGCGTTTCGACGAAGCCGCGAAATTTTACGAACGGGCGAGCAAAATTCATCCCGACGCGCTCGAAGTTATAATAAAAACCGGCAACGCTTATTTCGACGGCGAGCAGTATGAAAAAGCGGAAAAATTTTATACGTCCGCGCTCGCCAAAAATCCCGACGACGCGAATGTCCGCACCGATTTGGGTTTGACTTTTTATTTGCGAAGTCCGCCCGATGTTGACCGCGCTATCAAAGAATACAAAATTTCGCTTGAAAGAAATCCGAATCACGAATTGACTCTGCAAAACTTAATCGTCGCTTACAGAGACAAAGGCGACACAAAATCTGCCGAAGAAACGAGCGAAAAACTGGCGAAGATCAATCCGAATAACGCGATTTTTACCAGCAGTTTTAACAGCAAATAAATTCCCTGCAAATCTCCTTTGACGGTTGTGAAAAATAAAAATTTTCGCAACCGTTTTAGCTCGTCCGAAAACTCTTTTCAAATAATTTCACTTCAAAAATAAATTTCCGCTTTTGTCATTTTTGGCTTAAAACCTTTTTTATCAACATTTGTCTCATTGTTAAAACTTGTTGCTTTATGTTTTTTAGAATTGTTAATATTAAAAAGGTTCACAATTCCATATCCAAATTTTTGGAGTTAAAAAACATGAAATTTACTTTTTTAAAATCTATATTCGCGGCATTTTTCGTCTTTTTGACGCTTGCCGCCGGAACATTTATTAACGCTCAAACCGAGCAGAAAACCCCTGAATTAAGCATTGCCGGTTTCAAAATCGGGGGCGATGAAAAAGCGACCGAACAGCTTTTAAAAGGCTATTCGCCGCGCTATGACAACGAAAAGGAACAGCCGAAATACTATTTTTATAACGGTTACGGAAATCAGGTGATGGCGGTTACTTGTCTTTCAAAAGAACATCCCTTTATGGTCGTCGGAATCGAAGTTTTTGCGGTCGGCGAATCGTATCAGAAAAAGCATTATCAAATGCGCGATATGAATTCGTTTATGACCGAATCCGGCTTTTTCATCGGCGCGAAACCGTCGGTTACGTCTTTGATGTTCGCCATTCCGAATGTTACGAAAGCGAAGCAAATTATTAAAAAGGAAGGCGTTCCGATGACCGACGAAAAGGTTAAAAAAGTTAGGACGCTCGCTTATCGCATTGATGCGGTCGAGCAGCTCGAAAATCAGGAAGCGAAAAGCGAAGGCGTTAATTTCGGTTCATACACCGCCGAATATAAATTCGTGAAAAACAAACTTCGTCATATCACGATTTCAGTTAACACGACCGCTCCGGCGACTGCGAAATTGTAAGAACTTAAACAAAAGAAAATTAACAGGGATGGACAGGATGGGCAGGATTATTTTGTTCAGATGCTTCTGAAAATTTCCTAAAAAATCCTGTCCATCCCTGTCAAATTCTTTTTATAAGCTAGCCGCGTTCCATTTTTCGACGATTTCGTTGACGAGATTGGCGACTTTATCGATAACTTTAACGAAATATAAATCGGCTTTCTTCTGGTCGAATTTCGGATAGCCTTGTCCTTTTTGATAAAGACCGATTGACGAAGGAAACGGAACTGCCGTCCACGTTCCGGCGGGCGGATACGGCGTGGCAAGCGAATCTTTGTAGCGTTCGGGATGGACGAGCGTCGGATCAATTGCCTGTATAAAAGCCGTTTCGTTCAAACCGGCGTGTCCGCCGTCTTCGCCGAAAACTTCCTTGGTTTCGTCGGACGCGAACGACCACCAATTTATCACCAGAATTCTGACTCGTTTTTCAGAGGAGACTTCGGCGGCGATGCTGTTGAGAACCGCCGTCTGTCCGCCGCCGTGTCCGTTTAAGACAATGATATTTCTGAATCCGTTTTTCGCTAAACCTTCAAAAATTTGTTTCACGAACGGGCGATAAGCCGCTTCGGTAATTTGAAACGCGCCCGGATACGCTTCCATCGCGCCGGTGATTCCGTAAGGCAAAGTCGGCGCGATTAGCGCATTGACGCGATTGGCGATTTTTTGCGCGATTGCCGTCGGCGGGGTGTTGTCCGCGCCGTTGTTAATAACGCCGTGCGGCTCTAAAGTTCCGGTCGGCAGCAGAACGGTTTGAATTTTCGACGGCACGACTTCTTTAAATTCCATCCAATTAATTCTGTCCATTTCGCGCGTCGAAACAATATCTTTTGTTTGATTCGGCGCGTTTGTTGTATTTGAGTTTTGCGCCGCGATCAAATTCGCAAACACGCACAAAAATACTATCAGCGAAACTGCTTTCTTCATTTCTTTTTCCTCTCTCGAAATTGATTTTATCGGTTGATTTTGAACATTCCTATTATTCAAAAAAGCCGTCTCTTTTCCAAATCGCGGGGCAATTCGCTACAATTTACAAAGAATCTAGACAATTTTTCGTAAACAGGCTTTTTCGGAAAGCTATTTGGAGAATTATGAAATCAACAAAAATTTTTACGTTTTTGCTCGCGGTCGCCGTTTTTTCGGCTTGCGAAGTATCGAATAACACTAATGCCAATCGCGCGAATACAAACGCGGCGAATTCGACGAACACAAACACCGCACCCGTCGCGCAGAATTTAACGGAAGCTCCGCGACCGAAAAAAATCGAAGATGAAATGGCGGCGCGCGGCGAACAGGACAAAGCCGCGCCGACTTTGACGGTTGTCGAACCGAAAAGCGGCGCGACCGTAAATAGTTCGACGGTTAAGGTGAAACTCGCGCTTTCCGGCGATTTGAAGGGTTATAAACCGATGAAGGATATGACGACCGGAATGGGCAATCATATTCACGTTATTCTCGACAATCAGCCGTATGAAGCGTATTACAATCTCGATCAGGAATTCGAACTCGGAAATGTTTCCGACGGCGAACACACTCTGCGCTTTTTCCCTTCGCGCCCCTGGCACGAAAGTTATAAAAACGAAGGCGCGTTCAAGATGGTGAAATTTACCGTTAAAAACGGCGGCGCGGACACATCCAAACCGTCGACGACCAACGCCAATCAAACGATGTCGAACGCGAACGCTTCCGCTATGCCCGAAGGCAAAGATATGAAGCAATCAACGGCGGGCGCGGTTGACGCGGCGAAACCGCTTCTGACTTACAGCCGACCGAAAGGCGAATACAAAGGCGCGGACGCAGAAAATATTATGATTGATTTTTGGCTTTTGAATGCCAAGCTGCAAGGCGACGGCGGCGAATATCGCGTAAAATATTCGGTTGACGGCGGCGAAGCGAAATTTCTCGAAAAATGGCAGCCAATTTGGTTGACCGGCTGGTCGAACGGAACGCACACCGTCAAACTCGAACTCGTTGATAAAGCAGGAAATCTTGTTGACAACGGCGGTTATAATTCGACGACGCGCGAGATTACCGTTGCAAAATAATAGTTGTTAAAAATCCGAAAAGAACATCAATCGGAAAAATTGGTCGGTGTTCTTTTTGTTTGATTAATTGTATCAAACTTGAACTTGCAAGGATTTTCTTTTAACCTCACATAATCAATTTTCTATCAAATTTAACTGGAGTCTAAAAATTTATGCGTCGAGATACGACATCTTGGTATAGCCACAATCTCGGAATGGATATGCCGCTTGTGGCTTATGGCGATCGCGGTTATCCGCTTTTAATGTTTCCGACCGCCGCTGCCGATTATTTGGAATACGAACGATTTTTGCTTGTTGATGTGATCAAGCCGTTTATCGAAGCGGGACTTTTGCGGGCTTACTCGATCAATTCGGTCAATCGTTACAGCCTTTTGAACGAACAGGCTGCGCCGAATTGGAAGGCGGAACTTTTAACGCGTTACGACCGCTATATTATGGAAGAAGTTTTGCCGCTGATCCGCGACGAATGCGGCTCTGAGGCGAGACCTTTGACTACGGGAGCGAGTTTGGGCGCGTATCTCGCGGCAAATTGCTATTTCAAACATCCCGACCAGTTTCGCGGCACGATTGCGATGAGCGGCAGTTACGATGTGCGTTCGTATCTGAAAAATTATTACGACGACAATGTTTATTTTAATAATCCGCAGCAGTATGTGGCTAATCTAAACGACGATTATCATCTGCCGATTCTGCAAAAAGCCGATTCGATTGTCATCGTAACGGGACAAGGCGCGTTTGAAGCACCGGAAAGAACCAAACAATTCTGCGGTGTTTTATCTCAAAAAGGAATTCCGCATCTGTGCGAAGTTTGGGGAAAAGATGTCAATCACGATTGGGATTGGTGGCGCAAAATGCTTCCCTATTACCTCGGCAAGTTTTTTAGCTAATGCATTTCTATACTTAAAAGGAAAAAGCAGTCTGAATTGTCAGACTGCTTTTTCCTTTTCCATAAAAAGTTTTCCGACTGTGGAAATTTTTTCCTCAGATTCTGAGCGGCATCACGATATATTTATAATCGTAATTTTTATCGCCCGCGATATTTAGCTGCGTTTGCGCGTTGCCGTCTTTGAACTCAAAAGCGATTTTCAAACGATTCGCGCCTTCTTTCACGCGCACGGTTTCGCCGTTCGTTTCTTTTTCGGTCGTTTCCGTCGCTTCACTTTCGCCCGAGCCGACGACGTTCAGGAAATCCTGCAAATATTGCGAATTGAAACCGACCTGCACTTCGTCGCCGTTATAATCGGCGGCGACTTTTTCGTTCGCCTCGCCTTCTTCGGATGATTGTGCGCCGATCTCGATTTCGCCCGCGCGAATCGTCAATTTTACCGAGCGCGTTCGTTCGTCCGCCATCAAGCTGACGCGGCGAATCGCGGTTTTCATTTCTTCGGCATCGAAAACGGCAACTTTATCGTTGTCCTTCGGAATAACCATTTCGTAATTCGGAAACGTGCCGGAAAGTTTGCGCGTGATGAGCAATCTGCCGTTGACTTCAAAATAGATATGATTCGCGTCTTCACCGAACGAAACATCGCCTTTCGCGTCGCGGGAAATTTTAATCAATTCCAGTAAAGCCTTTTTTGGAATCAGCGCGTCCATTTTATCCGTCGCGTCGCCGGAAATTTTTCTTTCGATGAAAGCGAGCCGGTGTCCGTCAGTCGTTACCATCCGCGCCGCGCCGTCTTCGATCATAAATTTCGCGCCCGAAAGCGTGAAACGCGATTGTTCGTTGGTAATGGCAAACGCCGTGTTTTGGATAAAATGGTTGAAGATGTCGGCTGACAATTTCATCGGCGCGCTTTTAAAGTTCGGAACTTCCGGGAAAGTATCCCGACTCACGCCCGCCAGACGAAAATTCGATTTCCCGCAATTGAGCTTGACCCATTCATTTTCTTCTTTCGTAAAATGAACGTCCTTGTCATCCAGAAGCCGCACGATGTCGAAAAGTTTTCGCGCCTGTATGCACATCGAACCCGTTTGCCTGATGTCGGCGTTCGCCTCACAGCGAATTGTTACATCCAAATCCGTGCCGACAATGCGAATTGTATTTTCGCCGACCGATTCGATCAATATGTTGGACAAAACCGGAATCGTGCTTTTCTTTTCGACAATTCCCTGCACAAATCCCAACTCCTCTTTTAGAACACTTTGCTTGATTGTAAATTCCATTTTATAACTCCTTCACTCGCCTTATATTTTATTATGAATTATAGATTTTTTCAGTTCGCTTTTACTATTTATACTAATTTAAAATCTATATATTTATATAGTATTAGTAGTAGT
>CAXTMQ010000010.1:12587-38360 GCA_964245305.1 uncultured Pyrinomonadaceae bacterium | reverse complement strand
CCTTTACGCCTTTGACGACGATTGACATCTGCGGACACGAAATGACGCACGGCGTAACCGAGCGCACCGCCGGTTTGGTTTATTCAAAAGAATCCGGCGCGCTGAACGAAGCGATGTCCGATATTATGGGTTCGATGGTCGAGCTTTATGCCGACGGCGGCGTGGTTTCCGGCGATACCTGGAAAATCGGCGAAGACGCATACACGCCGGGAACGAGCGGCGACGCTTTGCGCCGGATGGACAATCCGAACGCAGTCGGCGATCCCGATCATTACAGCGTCCGGCTTTATCCGGGAACTTGCACGCCTTCCAACGCGAACGACCAATGCGGCGTTCACACGAATTCGAGCATCGTTAATCACACATATTATTTGAACGCGGCGGGCGGCACGAATCGCGTCAGCGGCGTAACCGTTCCGGGCATCGGCACGGGCGCGGCGGAAAAAATCTGGTATCGCGCGCTGGTTACCTATATGACTTCCGGCACGACTTTTTCCGGCGCGAGAACGGCGACTTTGAACGCGGCGACCGATCTTTACGGCGCGTCGAGTTCGCAATACAACTCGGTGGCAACCGCCTGGTGCGCCGTCGGTGTCGGTGCTTGCCCAACCACGCCGACTCCAACGCCGACCGTTACGCCGACTCCTCCGACCGGCAGCGAATTAATCGTCAACGGCGGATTTGAAGGCAGCGCGTCGCCCTGGGCTGGTTCGGGAACTGGTTATTTTTATACGGCGAACGGTAATTATCCGCACGGCGGCACGGGTTATATTTATTTCGGCGTAAACGACAGCGTTTCGGGACAATCTTATCAGACCGTTTCGATTCCGAATACGGCGACCGGAACTTTAACCTTCTGGCTCAACGTAACTTCGAGCGAAACGGGAACGACCGCATATGATAAATTGTTCGTCGAGGTTCGCAATACGAGCGGAACTCTGCTTTCGACGCTGGTAACCTACAGCAACGCCAACAAAGGAACGGCGGGCGTTTATTCGCAGAAATCGTTCAATTTATCCGCTTACAAAGGTCAAACGGTTCGCGTTCAGTTCCGTTCGACAACGGATAGCTCGGTAACCACAACTTTCCGCGTTGACGATGTTTCTTTGAAATAATCTGAAGAAGACGCACCACGAGAAAAGCGACGGCGGCGATTTAATTCAATCGCCGCCTTCGCTTTTTCGCTTGCGCTTTTGCGTTTATTGATTGTAATAAGCGGAAACCGGAAAATCCGTCGCGCCGCCGAATTGGAAAGCCGCGAATTGGCTGTTGCCGCTGTTTATACGATACCAATTACCGTCGGACGGGCGATAAACCGAAACGTCTGTTTTGCCGTCGCCGTCGTAATCGGCGGGAGTCGGAAAATCGGTCGAGATTCCGAACGCGGTCGCGCCGAATGCGTTATTCGAACTCGCCAAGCTATACCACGCGCCGTTTGAAGGGCGATAAACAGCGACATCGGCTTTGCCGTCGCCATCAAAATCCGCTATCAAAGGTTTGTCGCCGATAGTGCCGAACTGCACACCGAAAAATCCGCTATCGCGGCTGTTCAAACGATACCAGGTTCCGCTGCTCGGACGATAAACGGAAATATCGGCTTTGCCGTCGCCGTCGAAATCCGCCGGAACGGGAATGTCTCCGTTCGAACCGAACGCGACACCTGCATATGAATTATTACTGCTCAAAAGGCGATGCCAATTACCGTCCGACGGACGGAAAACCGCGATGTCGGCTTTGCCGTCGCCGTCGAAATCTGCCGGCGCGGGAATGTCCGAAGCGACACCGAACGCGATGCCGTCAAACGTATTAGTCGTTGATTTCAAACGATACCAAATTCCGCCGCGATAAACGGCGACATCGGTTTTGCCGTCGCCGTCATAGTCCGCCGGAACGAGTTTGTCCGAAGCCACGCCGAAAGCCTTATAATCAAAAACATTTCCCGCGCTCTTCATCTGATACCAAACGCCGTTTTGCGGGCGAAAAACGGCTAGATCCGAGCGTCCGTCGCCGTCGAAATCGAACGGCATCGCGCTTTGCACGTTCAAACAAATATTATTCGTGTCTCTGAAAGTCGTAATTTCAGTTTTCGAATATGTGCAGAAACTCATCGGCGTGTCGCCGGTCAGCGCGGCATTCATCAAAGTATTACCGCAATTTTGCGCCGCGTCAACGTGATTTCCGCCGAGATTATGCCCGAGTTCGTGCGTCGTCACCAAAAACTTCGCCGGTGCCCAATCAACTCTGCCGCTCAGACCGTAAGAATCAAGCGGCTTGTTACAAATCACGGCGATAAAAGCGTAACCTTGTCCCAGAAACTTGCCCGTAAACAAATGCGCCGCGTCGCGCGGATACTGCGCCATCGGATAATTTGCGTTCCAGTAGCCTTGAAAAGACCGCAAAAGCGCATCCGTATTCGCTCCCGAAAAAGGATCGGCGGTTGACCAGGCGTGTTGATATGTAACTCTGATTTTCAGATTGATTTGATTTTCGTAAACGCCTTCCGCCATATTCAAAATCTCTAAAATTTCGTTATTGGCGTTCGCCGCGCCGTTCAACATTGAAACAAACTGCAAGTCGGCTTCGGTGGCGAGTTCAAGCACGCGCATTGATTGAGCGGCTGTAGAAATACGCGAAGAAATCAAAGTTTTTCCGCGCTCGATTTTATCTTCCACGTCGGCATCGCAGCCGAACGTCGTTGATTTCAGCGAATCTTCCTTGCGATAAACGACAAAATCGTCCGCGCCCGCCTTTGCGGAATATTTTCGCGCCGGTTCGATGAAAAAATCGCCGCTCGAAGTCATAAAATATCCTTCGAGTTTCGCGTCTTCGATGTTCAGACGAACTTCCGAATCGGGTTCGCCCGCGATTTTTCCTTTGAAAGTCGTCACTTCGCTCATTTCCAAAGCGCGAACGCCCTTTGAAGTCGTGTTTTCCGCGCGATAATTTTTGGCGCGTAAATCGTTCGGCGTTAAGGCGATTTCAAAAACGCGGTCTTCGGCTTCGATGGATATTGAGCGATTGTTTCCGGCATCGCGTGAAGCGTTTTGCGGATTGATTTTGGTTAGATTAAACTTCTTAAACGATTTGTTCAGGTCGCTCGACAAATCGCCGTTCTGCGCAAAAGCCGCGACCGAAAAAGCCAGCGCGAAAAATATAATGGCAACTGACTTTTTGAAAAAAACTGATTTTGACATTGAAAACTCCAGCTAAGAAATTATCGGTTTAAATTCGGAATAGAAGAGTAAGCAATTTGCGCTTACTGTTTAAATAGACTTTTAACATTGTTTGTATTCCACAAAATTATTTGTCATTTGTTTAAAAATTTTCCTTGAATGTTAAAGCGAATCATCGGAAAAATTTGGAGAATAACGCCGCAATTCGTTCGGGCGAAAATCGTGCGCGTCACGCAGAGCGAATTTACGGCTTCGGTCGCCGTCGTCGTCGAAAACGAGCGCGGCGAAATTCTTCTGCTCGACCATGTTTTTCGTCCGGCTTCGGGCTGGGGAATTCCGGGCGGATTTATGGAACGCGGCGAACAGCCGGAACAAACGGCGCGGCGCGAAATCTTTGAAGAATCCGGTTTAAAAATTACCGAACTTAAATTGTTTCGCGTCCGCACAACCGACCGCCATATCGAAATCGTTTATCACGCCCGCGCGAGCGGCGAACCTGAAATTAAAAGTCTGGAAATAAGAAATTTCGGTTGGTTTAAAGTCGGCGCGATGCCGCAGAAAATGAGTTCCGGTCAGAAAACGACTATCGAAGAATTGCTGAAAAAGAATTTGTGAACGCGACGTAAAAAGCGTTAAAATCAACAATAGAAATTAAAAAATTACTGATAAATAATAAGGAGAAAATAATGGTAGATTTAATTCCGTCCCCGGATTCGGTGATGAAAATGCTGGAAACGACGGGCGCGTTCAGGCAGGGACATTTCGTTTATCCGAACGGCAAACACGCTTCGTGTTATTTTCAGATGCCGCTCGCCTTTCGTTTTTACGACAATTCGCGCGTGATGTCAGTCGGCTTGAGCCGCAAGTTTCGGATGGACAAAGCGATTTCGAGCCGCCTGCCGAAAATTTCGATTATCAGCCCGAGTCCGGGCGGCATTCCGGTCGCGTTCGCCGTGCGCGAAGCTCTCGGCGCGGAACAGATTTACTGGGCGGAAATTGAAAACGGCGAACGACGTTTTCGACAATATTTAAAGGAAGGCGACATTCATCCGTGCATCATCGTTGACGATTTGATTCGCACGGGCAGAGCGATCACCGAAACCGTGAAACTCGTCGAAGACCTCGGCGCGGAAGTCATCGGCTGCGGCGCGATTGTCCATTTTGAAGACGCGCCGCAAGAATTCGCCGGTGTCAAAGTTCAATCGTTAGCCAAATTCGACTGCAATTTTTACGATACCGAAGAAGAATGGAAATCGGCGGAAGGCGGCGACGCGGAAGCCGAAATCGTGCGTTTCTAAAACGATTTTTCCAAACAGTTTTTCTAAAATTTTTTTGACATCGAACGATTAGCGCGTCATTGTTCGATGTCATTTTGTTATGGAATTATCCGTCATCATTCCGACATTTAACGAAGAGCTGACGATCAGAAAAACGCTTGAAGCTCTGTCGCGGCTCGTCAATGTTGACGAAATCGTCATCGTTGACGGCGGCAGCGCGGACGGAACGATCAAAATTATTCAGGAATTCAAAGGCTTGAAAAAACTGCGGCTCATCGAATTCGGCGAAGCCAATCGCGGCAAACAACTTCACGAAGGCACGAAACACGCGAGCGGCGAAATTTTCTGGTTTCTGCACGCCGACACGCGCCCCGTGCAGGGCTGCGGCAGACAAATCAAACAATATATGCGGTATAAGGAAATTGTTGGCGGCAACTTTCGCGTCGCGTTCGACGGCGATTCGCGCTGGGCGCGATTTTTGACGCGGCTTTACGCGCAGCTTCGCTCGAGCGGTTTGGTTTACGGCGAATCCGGCTTTTTCGTGCGCCGCGAAACTTACGAAAAAATCAAAGGATTTAAACCTTTGCCGATTTTTGAAGACGTTGATTTATACAAACGTCTGTCTAAAAAAGGACAATTCGTGCAGGTCAATTTAACGCTCACGACATCTTCGCGCCGCTTTACCGACCATTCTTTCTTCTTAAAGTTTCTGCGCTGGTCAATTTTGCAAACGCTCTATTCGCTTGGCTTGCCGTCGCGCCTTCTGGCAAAAGGCTATAAACAAATTCGCTGAAAAATTTTCTGTCATAAATTCGGCGCGGACGGTGTTTCTATTTTGAAAATACTTTCATAAAAAAGGAGAAAAATATTTATGCCGCGAATTTACACTTTAATCGTCGCTCTGGCTTTTTGCATCGGGCTGAACGGCTTTGTTTCCGCGCAGGACAACGGGCAAAAAACGCAAACTTTGATTGCCGCGCTCGGCAAAACGAAATACAAGAAAAAGGAAAAGAAAAATTTTTCCTTCGAGTTTTACGTGGACGTTAAAAGCGAAGCGGTCGTTAAAAACAATGTTCAGGACTATGCCGGAACTTACGAATCCGAACAAGCGGATTATCGAATCGAGCTGCGCGTCGCGCCCGACGGTAAAATCGAAGGCAGCGGTTATGACTCGGATTTCAATTCGTCGAAAACGCGCAATTTCACGCTCCGCGAGGCGCGAATCGAAGGCGCGTTACTGACGGCGACGAAAATTTTCGACGACGGCGCGACTAAAAATCTCGAAGCCGTTTTCAACAATCGAACAGTTTCGCAAGGCAAAAACGCGAACGAAATCGAAAGCCGCGAAACAAAATACGGTCTGGGTTTTATTGATTCGCTCGGAACGATGACGAATCGGGTTTTTCTCGAATTCAAATAACTACCAGGTGAAAAATAAAACGCGGACGATTTTATCAGTCCGCGTTTTATTGTTGTCGGTGAATTTGTCGAAAATCTAGCTCAAAAATCCTCTAAAATTCTTCGCGTTCGTCGAATAATTCGGAAAAACCTTGCCGAGATTTTTTTCGCCCAGATGTTTCTGAGCGATTTCGCCGAAAACGTCGCGGAAATCAGTCGTTACCGCCAAATCGCGTCCTTCGTAAAGATTTTCGTTTTTCAAGCCTTTCCAATCGCCGTAAACTTTGCCGCCTTTGACCGAATTTCCCAGCACGAACATCGAATTGGCGTGTCCGTGATCCGTGCCGCGCGTGCCGTTTTCCTTGGCGGTTCTGCCGAACTCGGACATCGTTAAAATTACAACGTCGTCCATCCGCTTGCCCAAATCCGTCGCAAACGCAGCGATTGCCTGTCCGAAATTTCCTAAAAGATTGGCGATTTGCCCGCGCGCGCCGCCTTCGTTGGCGTGCGTGTCCCAATTAAGTCCGGGCGTGTCGGTGAAAGCGATTTCCAGACCGACGTTGGCTTTGATCAGCTGCGCGATTTGCCGCAGATTGCTGCCGAACGGATTGTTCGGATATTGCGCGCCGTTTTCGGGTTTATACTGCGCCGGATTCGCCTGTTTCAAAAAGTTGACCGCTTCAAAAGTTTCTTTGCCGGTCGTCGTTAAACTATCGGCGGTTTGCTGGTAAATTCCTTCAAATCCGCCCTGCACGGCTTGCGTGTAAACTCCGGCGTTGATGGCAAAATCCGCTAAATTCGACATCGCCACCGACGGCGCGACACCGTAGAGCGAGCGCGGCAGTTGCTGCGTCAGCGAGACGGCGCGAAACGGCGAATCTTTCGGCGATTTCGTATCCTGCAAAACGCGATTAAGCCAGCCGTCGCGCGTTGATTTTACGCCCGGAGTTCCCGATTCCATATAATCCTGCGCGTCGAAGTGCGAGCGCGTATTGTCGGGTGAGCCGACCGAATGAATGACCGCCATCTGCTTGCTCTGCCAGAATTTTTCGAGCGGCTTTAACGACGGATGCAGTCCGAAATAATTGTCGAGATTAATCGCGCCGCCGTCTTGATTCGGCTTTTGAACCGCAATCGTCGAGCGCAGATTGTAATATTCGCTTTCGCCGTGCGGAACGATCATATTCAAACCGTCAACCGCGCCGCGCTGAAAAATCGTGATTAAAATTTTCTTTTTGCCGTAACCGTCGGTCAAAGTCTGCGCGTCGGCAAATTGATGCAGAAACTGCGGCGCGACGCTCATCAAACCGAAGCTCGCCAAACCGATTCCGCCCGCCTTCAAAAAGTATCTTCTGTCCATAATCGCTTACCTCTTAAAATTCCCTTTCGTTATTCTGACCGTTATTCAGACGTTTGAAAATCGAATTTAGTCGTAATTTTTAAACCGTCCGTCGCGCAAAATTTTTCAATTAAAGCCCGAAGCCGACGATAAAAATAAAAGCCAAAATTCCGAAAACAAACGCCGTCAAGCCCATCAAAACACAATTTTCATTTTCTTCACGCATAATTTTTCTCCCTCCAAAAAAGAATTATTCAACCGCTTGTTAATAGTTTGGAGAGAGAAAATAATTCGGATTGAAAAGGCGTAATTTCTTTTCGGCAAATTTCGCCTTTTCGATTGCTTCGCTTATTGACGTTGGAATTCGGGCGTTCCCAAAATCAAGCCGACGACTTTGAAAACTTCCGGGTTGCCGCTCGGCGGCAAAAGTCTGCCCTGTCTTTGTTGGCGGTTGCGTCCGCCGCCGTTCGGATTTGAAACCATCGCTACGCTGTCCGAACTCATCGCGTCATTTTCAACCGTCGCATCGAGCTGCGGTTCGGGCAGCGGCTGCTGTAATTGCTTCAAAAGCGTCGCTTTCGTGTTCGGCGAAATTTCGCCGTCCAAAGCCGCCGCGATTGCGCGATTTAAAATCTCCGGCTGATCTTTGCCTTCAAATTTTTTCAAATCAACGCGCGTTCCCGGAATTCGGTTCGACGCGAGCACGACGGCGAAATTCAAGCGTTCGAGCAGCGCACCCGTGTTCACCCAATCTTCAGCCGTGTCGGGATAGCCGGTCGGAGCTTGATAGCCGTAAAGCGGCTCGCCCATTTTTTGCAGCAATGATTGAACCTGCAAGCCGTTCGTGTCCGCGCCGACGGTGCGAATCGCGCTCGCGACAACCTCGAACGGCGTTTTGATTTTCGCGCGATACGTTTCCGGCGCGAAAAATTCTTTGTCGGTAAAAATGGCGCGAAGCGTCGTTTTGATGTCGCCTTTGGAACGATGAAAAGCGTCGGCGACGCGATTGACGAGCGCGTCGCTCGGATTATCGGAAACGAATTTCACCGCTAATTTGCGGGCAATAAATTTCGCGGTCGCCGGTTGATTGATTAAAATATCAATCGCCTTTTCGCCGTCACGGATTCCGCCTTCGTTGATTTTCTGTCCGAGAAACATTTTCTCGCCGCCGTCGTGCGTTCGTTGATTAAAGAAAAAAGTTCCCGATTCGGCGTTGTCCGGCAAGCCCTGCACACGCGCCAAACGCGCGGCGCGCGGGTCTTCCGTGCCGTTCGCCATCGCCGCGAACGCGCGGCGATAACCGCGCGGGTCAACGATTGTCCAGCCGGTAAAACAACGCGCGAGTTCCTGAATATCCTTCTGCGAGTAACCGCCGCCAACGCCCAAAGTGTGCAGTTCCATAATCTCGCGGGCATAATTTTCGTTGATGCCGCGCTGCGCTCTTTTCGGCTGTTTTTGCGCTTGCTGATTTTGTTTGAGCCGCGCGTCGAGTTCCGCGTCCGACAATCCGTAACGCTCTTTCAACTGCTCGCGCCGGTTCGGATTCGCGCTATTCATCTGGCGATTTTGATTCGCGCGGTTCAGACGATTCGCCGCGCCGTTCGGCGCGTTCGGCGAAACGGATTGAAAATTATCGAGATAAAAAAGCATCGCCGGAGATTTCGCCGTCGCCATCAGCAAATCTTTAAAGTTGCCGAGCGCGTTCGGGCGAATCACGTCGCGGTCGTATTCGGGCAGAAACCAGCGCGTCGCGGCTTTGTTCGCATAGACGTTAAAATGATTCGTCCAGAAATCAACCATTTCTTCCTGCAATTGATCGTCCGAATAAACGGCGCGAACGATGCGCGAAGCATTGAGTTGCTGTGAAATCTGCTGCGGTCTGCCGAGATCGTATTTGCGATACAGCGCGGCGATTTCCTGTTGATATTTCTGACGGTCGGCATCGCTCAATTTATTCGGATCATTGTCGGCGTTTTTCTGCGCGTCAGCCGCCATTTGGTCAATCGGCATCGCGCCGTCGGCGTTTGGCGCGTCGTTCTTCTGGTTTTTTCTTTTCAGTTGCGCGGTGTCGCCTTTGTCCAGATTGTTTTTCTGCGCGACCGCCGTCAAAACCGCCGCGCCGTTCGGATATTTGGTGAAAAGCTCGGCGTTCGACATCTTCAAAACATCGAAATTTTTTAACTTCGTGGCGACCGTGGCGTTATCTGCGAGCGACGGATTTAATTGCTGTTCGATATATTTATTGATGCCGACGGCTTTCACGCGCTCGACATCGCCCGGACGCGCTCCGTAACCGAGCCGATTTAAAACGTGCAGAATTTTCTGATCTTCGGTTAAAGGTTTCGGATTAGTTTTCGCCATCGCCTGCGCGTTCGCCGTCAAAAAAGTCTGCGCGAGCATCGCCGTCAACATCAAAAACGCGGTGATTTTATGAATTAAAAAATATTTCCGTGTCATCTTTATTTTTACCTCGAATTTATAAACGCTTCGGAGATTTCCGAAGGTTTTCTGCAATAATAGACGCGGCAACCGGTGAAAAAGCCGAAGAAATATGAGATTTGCGTTTCAGAGAATTAAGTCTCGCCAATTTTTTACTTTTCCGAAGGTAAAGACCGGCACTTTTTTTTACAATGAACAGCGAACAGTGAACAGTTTTTGTAATTTCAAACTATTCGCTGTTCACTATTAACTGTTCGCTGTAAAACAAGGAGGAAAACTTGTGAGTCTTAAATTTAAATTAAGCGGCGACAATTTTTCCGCGACATTCGCCGAAGCCGATTCTTCGGAAATTTTCGCGTTCGCAGAAGCCTTTCATAATTATTTCGTCGCCGTCTTCGAGGAATCGGCGTTGTTCGCCGTTCGGCAAATCAATCGGTTCTTTGCCGCGCCAGGTTAATTCCAAAAGACAGCCGCGTTCGCTCTTTTCTCTGCCCGAAACCGTTCCCGTCGCCATCAAATCGCCGGTTTGTAAGTTACAGCCGTTCGAGGCATGATGCGTGAGCATTTGCCCGATTGTCCAGTATAAATCTTTCGTATTCGAGCGCGACAAGAGAAAAGGCTCGGCGTTTTCATCGCGCATTTTTTCCGTTTGCAGATAAACTTCGAGATTGATGTCGAAGCCGCCGGATTTTTTATTTTGTTCGCCGTTTAGATATTCGAGCGGCTGCGGATCGCCTTCTTCGCGCTCGAACGCCGGAACGCGAAACGGCGCGAGGGCTTCCATCGTCACGACGAACGGCGAAACGGTGGTCGCAAAACTTTTAGCGAGAAAAGGTCCGAGCGGCTGATATTCCCACGCCTGAATGTCGCGCGCCGACCAATCGTTGACCAGACAAAGCCCGAAAATATGTTCTTCCGCGTCGTCAATCGAAACGGTTTCGCCCGAATCGGTGCATTTGCCGACGTAAAAACCGACTTCCATTTCATAGTCGAGATTTTTGCACGGCGCGAAAACCGGCGGCGCGTCGGCATCGGCGCGATTTTGCCCTTTCGGGCGCATTACATCAGTTCCCGAAACGACAATCGAAGAAGCGCGTCCGTGATAGCCGATGGGCAGATATTTGTAATTCGGCAGCAGCGGATTATCGGGACGAAACATCGCGCCGACGTTCGCCGCGTGAAAAATAGAGCAGTAAAAATCGGTGTAATCGCCGATGTGCGCGGGCAGATGGAATTCCGCTTCGTCAATCGGAATCAAATTTCGCTCGACGTTTTTGCGCGTTTTTTCGTCTGCCGTTTCGGATAAAATTTCGGTCAGACGGCGGCGAAACGCCGTTTGCAGATCGGCGTTTTTTTTCATCACCGAATGATCGAGACAATAATTGTTTGCCGCGACCGCGATGTTGAAAGATTCGTCGTCGAACAGACAGCATTCGTAGCAGCCGTAGACATCGAGAACAAAATCGCCGATGCCCACGCCGACGCGCACGTCTTCATACGTGCAGGAGCGCGTAAAAACGCAGAACGGCAAGTTTTGAATCGGAAAATCCGTGTCGGGTCGGTTGGCTGATTCGATCCAGCTTTTCAGGTTCGGGTCGTGTGTTTCATTTATATTTATCATTTGTCATTTATCGTTTGTCTAAATTTTGTTTTTCGATAAATGATAAATGATAAATGACAAATGTCATAAAAGCCCGAGTTCCTGCAAATCTTCAATCGGTTCGGTGAACGAACACGAGCCGAAGGAAATAACGCTGCGGTCGCGCAGGGCTTTTAGCTGCCCGAGATGGACGAAATATTCCTGCCGCCATAAAACGCCGTCTTCGCGGAACTGAAAATTGTCGGCGCGTTCGTCTTTTAAGAGTTTGTGAATCAATCTCGGTTCGTAACCCTGCTGGAGAAAAGCGGCGGCGAGAAACACGTTTAAAAAGCCGTTCATTTTTCCGGTCGGCGCGTTCGTTTCATAAGTCAAAGGCTTCAGACAGCGCAGCGGATGATGCAGACCGGCAGTGCATTTGAACGGCACGTTGGCGGCGAGACAGATTCGCATAAAGCGCGTAATTTTCTCAATCGGCGGAAAAGCGTCGGGTGTGATGCCGCCGGCGCGAATCTTGGCGCGGCGTTTTAAAATCGCTAGCTCGATAATCGAATCGCTCAAATTTTCGTCGAGCGGCAGTTCAAAATACGTCGTTAGATTTTCGGGCAGATGCTCGCAGATATTTTTGATTTCCGAAGAATCGGCGGCTTTGACTTCGAGCGCGTCGGCGACGGCTCTGCCTTCGGCGCGACGGTTGAAATTTTCGATTCGCTTAACCGTTTCGTCAATGTCCGCGCCGCCGAGAACGCTCAATTTCCAGATTTCGCCGCTCGCGTCGAATGAGCTTTCCGCCGTTTGAAAAAACTCGTCGAGCCGCTCGATTGGCGCGACGAAACGACCGAGCATCCATTTATAAGGGCTTTTCAGATAATTCGCGTAGTTTTCGACCGCTTCGTCGAGCGGCAGTTTGGAGGGCGGAAAAAGCCCCGCGTAATCAACAATCCCGTTGAGCAAAACTTTCATTGATTCTTCGATTGGCGCGTTGTTCATCAGCTTTTAATTTTACGACAAATCCGCAAAACCGCGCAAAAAATTCGGCGAGGCGCAAAATTATTTTGAAAAGCGGCGTTGCCGTCGCCGTGCGGTTCGACGTAAATTAAACGAATGCGTGTTTTAGGAATTGATCCGGGCAGCGAAACGCTCGGCTGGGGCGTGGTCGAAGGCGTTAATTTGAAATATTCGCTCGTTGATTTCGGCACGGTGAAATCTTCGCCGAAAGAAGCGTTTTCCAAGCGGCTTTTGAAAATTTACGAAGGTGTCGAAGCGGTCATCGAAAAATTTAAACCCGAAGCGTTGTCGGTCGAAGAAGCGTTTTACGCCAACAACGTCAAAGTCGCGCTCAAGCTCGGACAAGTACGCGGCGTGATTTTGCTTTTAGGGGAAAAAGCCGGTCTGCAAATTGCCGAATACAGCCCGCGCTTGATCAAACAAACGGTCGTCGGCTACGGCAACGCCGAAAAACATCAGGTGCAGGAAATGGTCAGACTGCTTCTAAAAATGAAAACCGCGCCGCAGCCGCACGACGCGGCGGACGCGCTCGCCATCGCCATCTGCCATTTTCACCACGCGGGCATACAGAATCGAATCAATTTAGCAAAACTCAAAGGTTAGAAATTTTGGCTTTAATAAAAACAAAAAAGGCGAATTATCAATTCGCCTTTTTTCTTTGAGATCTAAAAAATCCTTATCGTGCCGGGCTGAAACAGGTTTCTCCTTTTTCGGTCAGACAAAGCTGTTTTTGTCCGGTCGAATCGGTTTTGAATCGAACTTTATCAACTTCCGTTCTTGCCGGACGGGTTTTCGTGTAGTTGTTGGCGCGGTCGCACGAGAAATCGCGCGTGAATTTTTCCGGCGACCAGTTGATCGTCAGAGTATCGCCGCTCAAGCTCGCTCTGCCTTCAATTGATTGAAAAACTTGCTGGCTGCAGCCGCCCTGCATCACGTTCATAATTCCGGTGTATTGAACTCTGCCGTTCGGCGAAAATTCGTATGTAAAGCGCGAGCCGTTGCCGCCCGCGTAAACACCGCTGTTGCTCCACGTTGTGCTGCCGGTGCGCGACCAAACCCATTTGCCGGTCAAATCCGAAAGATCGCCGCCGCCCGCATTTTCATCGTTTGAATTATCGTTAGAAACATTTGAATCTTCGTCGGAGTTTCTCGAAGCGTAATTGGAATTTTTACTTCCGCCGTGCGCCGCTTCGTAAATCCCGATTAACATCCGCGAATTTTCGTCGGAATTCTTACGCGCCTCGGGCAGAAACGCCGCTAAAAATCTTTTTCTGGCTTCTTTCTGCACCGCGTTGTCGGCGGCAATAAGCTGCGGAAAAGTGTTTACGATGTCGTCAATCGTATTGCGGCTCGAATTCGGATCGTTGCGAAATTCAGCGACGGTATATTTTTGAAAACGGTCGCGTTCGCTGTCGCTGAATTCGGCTTCAAAAACCCACTGGTAAAAATCAATCAAATCGTTGACATCCGATTGTCGCAAAGTCTGCTTGCCGGAAACCAAAACCCGGTTGCCCGTCTGCGCCGCCGTTTTCAAAACCGCGCCGCCAATCAAACCGACGCAAATAATCATCAAAAAAAGTGTTTTTATTCTATTTATCATTGCCTTATTTTTCCTCTATAAAAATTTTCGCGCCGCGTTTTTTCCGGCTCTGTTATAAAGGCGATTTACGAAGCGAAAAGGTATCAATCGAATTCAAAGTTTTTAAAATGGAGAACGACCGCCGGAACTTCGGGTTCGGGCGGTCGTTTTGGGCGGAGGAGGGAAATTAATATCTTATTTTTCGCGGCGCGTTTGTTTTCAATTTTTTATTTGATAACCGTGTCAATTATCGTCTGCGCGGCTTGCTCGATCATCGGCGAAAGAATGTCTTCGCCCGCCGACTTTGCCTTCATTTTTAATTGTTTGCTGACCGGCGGCGCGTTGCCGCTCGGCTGGCGCAAATTGAATTCGAGCGACATTTCATCTTTCGCTTTGACGTTCGCCGTCGCGGTTGCCGCCGTGATAACCGCCGTTGAAGCGACCGTTCCGGCGATTGCGCCCGCCGTCGACGCGACCGGAACGATATTGCTGAACATCGGCGCGACCGATTTGAACATTCCGAAACCGCTGCCGCCTTTTTTATATGCAACCGTCGTCAAAAGAACGAAATCGCAGTCTTTTTCTTTAGCTTCGCCGTCGAGAGCCGACGCGAGTTTGGCATCGAGCGGTACGAGTTCGACCTTCGAGCCTTTCAAATATTCGCCGAGCGTGTTTTGAACCGCGCCCGCCAAATCCTGCGCGTTTATTCCTTCGCCGACCGCGCCGGTTTTCACGCCCGCCAGACCGATGCGAATCGTTCCTTCTTTTTTCGCGCCGGGTTGTTTGTTCGCGGCGGTATTCGTCTGCGTCAGATTTTTGATCGTTTGATTCATCTGCTCGCGGTTGTTCGCGTCCTTGTCGCCCGAATAATTTTTTGTGTTTGTCGAATTTGTCGAATCGGTAGTCGCGGTCGCGCCGAGATTGGCATAAAGCTCGGCTGCGTTTTTCACCTCGCGGTAATTTGCCGGAACGTCGAACAGCGAAGCGTCGAGCGTGGCTTTGGAAATTTCCAAAACTTCGTTGGTCGTCGTCATTATTTCCCTGCCCGCTTCGTCGAACATTTTCATCGTTTCCAAAACCGGATAACCTTTTTTCGCCGCGCCGACGGTTTTCACGTCGTATTTGTCCTGGCAACCGCCGCCGCCGCCTCCGTAATTCGCGTAAGAGCGATTATTGGCGCAATCGAGCGCGAATTCGGCATCAATATACCAGCCGTCAATCTGCATTTTGCTTTTCGTCAAGCTGCAAGCGTCGGGCGACGAACTCGTTTCCATCGTCGTGATAATATGCCGCGCCGTGTAGCCGAACATCTGCTTGCGCTCGCCCGTGTCTTTGTTCGTCACAAGCATCGTAATCACGCCGCCCGTTTGATTCGGGGTTTTGGTTTTTTGATTTTGGTTTGCGACGACATTTGTCGTAGCAATGTCGAACGTCGAGACTTGATAAGTCTGCGCCGCCGGATTGACGCGCACTTCGCGCCGCATATCGCACTGCGTGATCGAAATCATCTGCCCGTTCATCATCTCAGAGCGTTGGCGTTTGCCTTTAATCAAGGTCGTGTTTTCTATCGTTTGCCCGCTCGCGGTTTGTTTGGATTTGATTTTGACATCGGCAAACGCGGTCGTTGATGCCGCCAAACCGATGATTAAAACTGCTAATTTCGTGTATAAATTTAATTTCATTGCTTTATAACTCCGCTCAAAAAATTTATGAATGTGAATTGACGAATTTTTCGCCCTTACAATCAAAGGCGCGGTTTGAATCAAAAAAAGTATCAGGCGCGGCAGATTTTTTTCGCGGCGGAATGCGGAAAAAGTTTGCCATCAAGCGTTTCGCTATACAAAAACATCTGAAATTTCTATAATTTTGTATATAAATTTTCCGGGAAAAACCGGACGCGACTGACACGAAATTTTATGGCGGATAATGTAACCGAGCTTTTGCTCGAGTTTTCAAAAGGCAATCAAAACGTCGTCAACGATATTTTTCCGATGATCTATGACGAGCTGAAACGGCTCGCCAATAATTATCTGCGAAACGAGCGCGGCAACCATACTTTGCAGCCGACCGCTTTGGTTCACGAAGCGTATATCAAATTGATTGACCACACGCGCATCAATTGGCAGAACCGCGCGCATTTTCTGGGAATGGCGGCGACGATGATGCGGCAGATTTTGATCGATCACGCCCGCAAACACCGCGCCGGCAAACGCGGCGGCGAAAACGAAAACTTACAGCTCGAAGAATCAATCGTCATCGTCGCGGGCGAAAAAACGATGGATTTGATCCGACTCGACGACGCGCTCAAAGACCTCGAAAAATTCGACGAATTTAAAAGCCGTCTCGTCGAGCTGCGTTATTTCGGCGGGCTTTCGGTCGAAGAAACGGCGGAAGTTCTGAATGTCTCGGAAGTAACCGTCAAACGCCATTGGCGAATGGCGAAAGCGTGGCTCGCCGAAGCCATCAAAGGCTAAATCCGAAGAAAACCTTTCACGCAAAACGGCATCAAATTCTTTTAATTTTTTCTGCCCGCAAAAACTGTCATTGATGAACCCCGAAAACTGGAAAAAGATTGAAGATATTTTTCAGGACGCGCTCGATTTGCCTGCCGCCGAGCGCGAACGATTCATCGCGGAAAAATGCGCGGGCGACGCGGAGTTACGCTCGGAAGTCGAAAAATTGATCGCGCGTTACGAAACCGAAGAAGAATTTCTCGAATCGCCCGTCTGGACCGACAGCGGCATTTTGCAGGCGACGCTCAAAAATAAAATCGCCGCCTCTTTGGACGAAGAAATCACGCCGCGCGGCGCAAAAGAATCGTTTATCGGTCGGCAAATCAAAGTTTATCGATTAATCGAAGAACTCGGACGCGGCGGAATGGGCATCGTTTATCTGGGTGAGCGCAACGACGGCGAATTTCGCCAGCAGGTCGCCGTCAAACTCATCAAGCGCGGAATGGATTCGGATTTTATCGTCAAAAAATTCCGTCACGAACGCCAGATTCTCGCCAATTTTAATCACCCGTATATCGCGCGTCTGTTGGACGGCGGCACGACCGAAGACGGCTTGCCGTATTTTGTGATGGAATACATCGAAGGCAAGCCGTTTTTCAAATATATCGAAGCGGAAAAACTCGACCTGCGCTCGCGCCTCAATCTTTTTCTCTCGGTCTGCAACGCGGTCGCTTACGCGCACGACAAAAAAATCATTCACCGCGACATCAAACCCGGCAATATCATCGTCGGCGCGGACGGCTCGCCGCGTCTGCTCGATTTCGGCATTGCGAAAATTCTCGACCCGGACGCGGTTCACGAATCGGTCGCGCAGACGGCGACGCAGATGCGCCTGATGACTCCCGAATACGCTTCGCCCGAACAAGCGCGCGGCGACGAAATCACGCCCGCGAGCGATCAATATTCTCTAGGCGTTCTGCTTTTTGAAATGGTGACGGGAGCGCGTCCGTATAAATTTTCGTCGCGCGCGCCGCACGAAATCGCCCGCGTCATCTGCGAACAAGAACCGTCCACGCCGTCGTCAACCGGCTATTTGAAGGCGAGCGACGAAACGATTTTTACACCGAATCAAAAAGTCGTTTTGCAGTCGAACGGCGATTTCGGCGACAAGCTCGACCGCGTAATTTTAAAAACTCTGCGTAAAAATCCGGCGCAGCGTTACGCTTCGGTCAAGGATTTATCCGCCGATCTCGGACGACTTCTGGCAAATCTGCCCGTTCGCGCCGAGCAATTCGAGACGGGCGAAAGTTTTTCTCGAAAGTCCGACGCGCTTGCCGAAACCAAGTCCGATCAAAAATCAATCGCCGTGCTGCCTCTGCAAATTCTGAACGCGGTGAAAAGCGAAGAAACCAACAGCGGACAATTTTTGAGCGTCGGTCTGGCGGACGCGCTGATTACGCGATTGTCGAACGTGCGGCAGTTTATCGTGCGCCCGACGAGTTCGGTTTTGCGTTACAGCGAAGGCGATTTCGATACTTTCAAAGCCGGACGCGATTTAAACGTCGAATTCGTCTTGAGCGGCAATATTCTGCGGGCGAACAACCGCATCCGCATCTCCGTCCAACTACTCAACGTCGCCAATCAATCAATTTTCTGGGCGGAGCGATTCGACGAAGATTTTACAGACGTTTTAACGCTCGAAGACAAAGTTTCGGCAAAGGTCGCCGATCTGCTCGTGCCGCAGTTGACGACCGGCGAGCGCAAAAAATTGGCGAAACGCGGAACGGAAAACGCCGAAGCCTACGAAGCCTATCTGCGCGGTCGTTTTTATAAAAATATTTTCAGCGAAGACGCTTTTGCCAAAGCCTTTGTCGCTTACCACGAAGCGATTTCCCACGACGCGGATTATGCTCTGGCTTACGCCGGAATCGCCGATTACTACATTTGGCTCGGCGTTTACGGCGGAATGCCGCCGAAGGAATGTTACCCGCTGGCGAAGCAAGCCGCGCTCCGCGCCATCGAACTCGACGATGCGCTGGCGGAGGCTTACGCTTCGCTCGCGTTCGCGCAAATCTGCGGCGATTACGACTGGATCGAAGCCGAGCGAAACGCCGTTCGCGCCGTCGAACTCAATTCGAATTATTCGACCGCGCGGCTCTGGTATTCGTATATTCTGCTGACCGCCGAGCGTTTCGACGAAAGCATCGCGCAGGCAAAACGCGCCGTCGAACTCGACCCTTCAACTTATTTTTCGCATCACGTTCTCGCGCTGAATTATTATTTCGCCCGCCGCTTTGACGAAGCCCAAGCGCAAGCCGCCGCCAACGTCAAAAACTTTCCGCACATCAGCGCGACGTTTTTCACGCAGGGCTGGACTTTACGTTATTTGGGCAAGCACGAAGAAGCGTTGAATTCTTCAAAACGAGCGATGGAACTGTCGGGCGAAAGCCTTTATGATTTGCTCGGTTACGCTCAATCGCTCGCTGCCGCCGGACGACGCGCCGAAACCGAAACCGCGCTGCGGCGCATTTTCGCGCAGGGCGAGAAACAATACCTTTCGTATTATCAAATCGCCGTCATTTACGTTTATCTGGACGAAACGGAGAAAGCTCTCGACGCGCTCGAAAGGGCGTTTGGAGACCACGAAGGCTGGCTGATCTGGCTCAGAACCGAGCCGGCTCTCGATAAACTCCGCGGCAACGCGCGATTCAAAAACCTGCGAAAAAAAGTTGACCGTCGCGCCATCAATCTGCCCGACGAAACCGACTCGCAAGCGGAAGCTGCCGCGCCGCAATCAATCGCCGTTCTGCCGTTTAAAACAACCGGCGACGCTTCGAGCGAAGAAGCCGACAGCGGCGAATTTCTCGGAGTCGGTTTAGCCGACGCGCTGATTACGCGGCTGTCCAACGCCAAACAATTCATCGTGCGCCCGACGAGTTCGGTTTTGCGCTTCGGCGCGGAAGCGTTCGATTCGTTCGCGGCGGGCGACGCGCTCAACGTCAAATTCGTTCTCGACGGCGAAGCCGCGCGCGGCGACGAAACTTTTCGCGTTTCCGTTCGCCTGCTCGATGTCGAACACAAATCCGTCGTTTGGGCGGAGCGATTCGAGGAAAATTTTACCGATTTTCTCGCGCTCGAAGATTCGATTTCCGAAAAGGTCGCCGGTTCGCTCGTGCCGCGCCTTACGACGCGCGAACGTCGGAATTTAACGAAGCGCGGAACGGAAAACGCCGAAGCCTATGAAGCCTTTTTGCGCGGTCGTTTTCATTGGAACACTTTCACCGAAGAAAGTTTCAAGCAGGCGATTTTCTTTTATCAAAAAGCCGTCGCGCTCGATCCGAACTACGCCGTCGCTTATGCCGGAATCGCCGATTATTTTATGTGGCTCGGCATCTTCGGAGTGCTGCCGCCGAAGGACTCTTATCAGAAAGCGAAAGCGACGGCGCAAAAGGCAGTCGCGCTCGACCCGACTTTAGCCGAAGCCTTTGCCGCGCTCGGTTTCGCCGAATTGTGCGGCGATTACGATTGGACGACGAGCGAGAAAAATATTCGTCGCGCGCTCGAAATCAATCCGAATTACGCCGTCGCGCATAATTGGCTGGCGATTTCTTTATACACCGCCGGACGTTTCGACGAAGGAATCGAACACGCCAAAAAAAGCATCGAACTCGATCCGCTGACTTATCAAAACTACCGAACGCTTTCGTGGGGATTTTATTTCTCGCGCCGCTTTGAAGAATCGCTCGCGGTGATTAACCGCACGATTGAAAAATTTCCGATGACCGGCACGGCATACGCCAATCGCAGTTGGCTTCTGCGCTCGACGAACCGACCGGAAGAAGCCTTCCGAGATTCGGAAAAGGCTCTGCAAACTGCCGGTAAAAGCATCTTCGTTCTGACCGGACACGCGCAGGCATTAGCGTCGGCGGGAAAACTCGTCGAAGCCGAACAATTAATCGAAGCAATAAAAACGAATCCGGCGGCGAAATACGTTTCGCAGTATCAAATCGCGCTCGTTTACTGTTACGCGAAGCAGCCGGAAAAAGCTCTCGCCGCGCTCGAAAGAGCCTGGACAGACCGCGACGGCTGGCTCGTCTGGCTCGGCATCGAACCCGCGCTCGACATTTTGCGCGACGACGCGCGTTTTCAAAGTTTAATTGAGCGGGTCAAACACCCGCTCGCGCATTCGCATCGCGTCGCAGCCACCGCCGAACAAAACCACGAAACTTTGTCCGAAGCGGAAACGATTGTCCAAAGCGAAGATGCCGACCGATTAAAAGAAAAAACGGAACAGAAACAGTCGGAAGAAACAATAACTGCGGAAAGTAAAAAGGTCGAAGAAACGCGGCAGTCGGTATCGTCGAAAAAACCGTTGAAATATGCTTTGATCGCCGCCGCTTTAATCGTTTTGGCATTCGGCGCGTATCATATTTTCTCGCATTCGACCTTCGATTTTTCGTCAAACAAATCCGCTTCCGGCGAAAATTTGCGCGATTCGTTCGCTTCAAAAATGAATGCCGCGCGTCTGACCGATTCGGGGCGCGAACAGGTTACGGCAGTTTCGCCCGACGGCAAATTGATCGCTTCGGTTTTCAGAGACGACGATAAACAGGGAATTTGGGTTCGGGACACAGACGGCAAAAATCCCAGGCAGATCGTCGCGCCCGAATCCGTTTTAATCGCCGGTTTGTCGTTCGCGCCCGACAATCAGACGATTTATTATTCGGGCTGGAGTCAAAATTTTATCCAGCGAAATCTTTACCGCGTTTCAGTCGCGGGCGAGAACGCGCCGCAATTAGTTTTGGAACAAGTCCTCAGCAAAGTCGGTTTTTCAGCCGACGGAAAGCGGTTTGCATATAACAGCTTCGACCAGAAAACGCGGCAAAATTTTTTAAAAATCGCCGACCTCGACGCGAACGGCGCGGTTACGACCACGCGAACTCTCGCCACATATTCTCAGCCGGATTTTATTCGCAGTAATGCCTCGTTCGCGCCGGACGGGGAAAAAGTTTGTTACATCGTCAGTCAATCCGTCGAGAAAAAAGGCGTGATGAGTTTGCACGTTTTCGATCTGGAAACAAACTCGGAAACGAAAATCGGCGCACAGACTTTCGGCGATGTGAGCGGCGTTGACTGGAATAGCGCGGGCGAATTAATTGTTAGTGCCGCCGAACGCGACGGCGCACCTTATCAATTATGGTCAATTGCTTATCCGACGGGCGAAGCCGCGCGTTTGACGAACGATTTGAACAGCTATTTCGATGTCAGTATCTCGAATAATTCGACCGTTTTAGCAACTGCCAAGCGCGAAAAATATTCCGCCGTCTGGCTCGTTGATTTGGATTCGCCGAACGATACGGGCAAACAATTAACCGTTGGAAACGACCGGCTCGACGGTTTGAACGGTGTTGATTGGACGAGCGACAACCAAATTTTATACGTCGGCGGCATCGGCACGCAATATTTCTTAACGGAGATAAACGCCGACGGTTCAAACAGCCGCGTTCTCGATGTCAACGTCGTCAAACCCGCGTTTCCGAAGATAGCCAAAGACAAACGCTACGTCGTTTATGCCGACGCGAAAGAAGAAGGTTCGAGCGTTTGGCGATACGACACGGCGAGCGGTTCGCTCGCGCAGCTTGCGCCGAATTACGCCGTCGCGCCGTCTTTGTCGGCGGACAATCGTTTCGTCATTTATTCGGCGAATAATTCTTCGCGCAAATTGTCGCTGCATAAAATCCCAATCGAAGGCGGCAGCGAAACGGAAATCGTTTCCGCGCTCAGCGCGCGCGCCGCCGCTTCGCCCGACGGCAAATGGCTCGCCTGTTATTATTCGGGCGAAGAAACCGGCAACAGTTGGCGCATCACGATTTTATCCGTTGAAACGGGCGCGGTGCGCCGCGTCATCACGCCGCCCGACACTTTTCAACAGCTCACGCCAATCGAGCGTCCGCTCGGCTGGTCGCCCGACAGTCGCTCGCTTTACTACGTGAACGATAAAAATAACGTCTCGAATATTTTTCGCATCGCGGTCGAAACGGAAACGCCGCCCGAACAGATAACGCATTTCACAACGGGACGCATCTTCGATTTTTCGCTCTCGCCCGACGGACGACGCGCCGCGCTCGGTCGCGGTTCTTCCACAAGCGACGTTTTAGTTTATAAAAATTCTTAAACTTTCAAATTTTTCCTTGCTTTTTTCGTTAGAGTTGCGCTATTGTGTTGGCGTTAATTTCATAACTTGAAAATTTTTTTGCAGCCGCGCAATATGCGGTTTGCGCTTTGGCATTCGCCGCTCGTTTTTCATCACGCGAGGCGGCGCAAAGCAAAACGGGCGAAATTAAAAAACTGAACTCGCTCAGTTTTATTAATCGCTTAACTCTTAACCCCAACTCCCGCGTCTCAAAAAGGAGAAGCTCAATGAATCAATTTCGTTTTCCGCCCGTCCTGTTTTTCTTGCTCGTTGTTCTCGTTTTTAATTCAAATCTCGAAGCGCAAAAACGGCGGCGCAATTTACCCGCGAACCGGACGATTTTACTCGCGCTGAATTCAAAAGTTGCCGTCGTTGTTGATGAACGACTAGCCGTTCTGCGAAAAGAACCGAGCCTTTTCGCCGATTCGATTCAGCGAATGCGGCGCGGCAGAACGGTGACGATTTCCGGCTCGAAACAAGCCGACGGCGTTTTGTTTTACCGCGTCAACGCCGCTCCGAACAACTATGGCTGGGTGCAGTCCGACGCGGTGATCGAAAAATTTAAAAAAGGCGAAGACGCGCGGCTCGCCAAGCTCGCGCAATCTTCGGAAGGCTTCGAGCAAGTCGAACGCGCCCAGATTTTTCTCGACAATTTTCCCGATTCGCCGCTGCGTCCGGCGATGCTTCTGCTCGTCGGCGATTTGATGGAAGAAACCGCGCTGAAACTTTCGATCGAAGCGACGAGAAGACTCGACCGCCGCGAAATGGCGGCTTCGGGCGCGCCGCTGCACAGCTTTTATTTAAACTACACATCGCTCGACCGCTATCGTCGCCTCGGCATCGGTTTTTTATTCAACCCGACGACAAAACTTTTCCATTACGACGGCGCGAACTGGCGCGAAATCGTCAAACGATTTTCAAACTCGAACGAAGCCGTCGAAGCGCAAAAACGTCTCGTCGCGCTGAAGGAAAAAATGGACGCGGTGAAATAACTAAAAACTAAAAGTGAAGAACTAAAAACCGTATGAAGTTTTTAGTTCTTCACTTTTCGATATTAACTTTCTGTCCGGCGCGTTCCGAAGCGAGCGTGAAATTCGGCAAAACGCGAAATCTGACTAAACCGGCGGTAACGATTTGACCGACGGCGAGCGGGAAAGCGAGCGTTTCGGTTTTCGGGCGCGTTACGACAACCGGCTGTTTCGACGATAAATTTAATCTGACGACGACGCGCTCGAACGCGCCGACGAAATTTACTTCTTCGATTACGCCGTCAATCAATTTTTGATAATTCTGCGTCAAATTTTCCGGCTTTCGCAGGAAAACGTCTTCGGGGCGAAAAACCAATTTCACCGATTGCCCGTCTCTGAATTTCTCCGCGTTTTCGAGTTTGACGCTTACGCCTTCGACTTCAAAATTTTCGCCGCGCACCACACCGAGCAGAAGATTCGCCGCGCCGACGAACGTAGCGACATATTCGGTCGCTGGTTGATTGTAAACTTCAAACGGCGTTCCGATTTGTTCGAGTTTTCCCTGATTCAAAATCGCAACGCGGTCGCCGAGTTCGAGTGCTTCTTCCTGATCGTGCGTGATGAAAATCGAAGGCACGTTGATTTCCTTCAAAAGGGCGCGAATCTCGCGGCGAAGCCGTGTGCGAATCTGCGCGTCGAGCGCGCCGAACGGTTCGTCAAAAAGCAAAACTTCCGGCTGATACGCGAGAGCGCGGGCGATGGCGACTCGCTGCTGCTGACCGCCGGATAATTGCGACGGAAATTTTTTGCGGTGTTCTTCGAGATGAGTTAATTCGATTAATTGATTAATTTTTTCCGCGATTTCCGTTTTCGGACGACCGCGTAGGTGCAAGCCGTAACCGATATTTTTTTCGACCGACATTTTCGGAAACAGCGCGTAGGATTGAAAAATCACGCCCGTTCCGCGTTCCCGAGCGGGCAAATCGGTAACGTCTTTGCCGTGCAGAATTATTTTTCCCGCGTCGGGCGTTTCGAGTCCGGCGACGATTCGCAAAATCGTCGTTTTGCCGCTGCCCGACGCGCCCAAAAGCACGAGCGTTTCGCCTTCGCTCACATCAAAATTAATATCTTCCAAAACCGTCGCCGCGCCGAATTTTTTACCGATGCGGCGGACGCTGACGGCGATTTGTTTTTCCGTTATATCGGGCATTTGGTTTTTAGTTTTTGGTTTTTAGTTTCAGAGTTAATCAAAGCACCTAGAAATTTAAGGCAAAAACCCAAAAACTAAAAACCAAAAACAATTTCTTATTCAGCTTCGAGCCAGTCGCGGGCGAAAAATAAAATGCTGAAAATGGCGAACGAGAAAATCGCCAGCACAATCGCAATCGCGTTGGCGGCTTCGACTTGTCCTTCGTTGAATTTGGCGAAAATGTAAAGCGGCGCGGTTTGCGTTCGCTGGGCGAGATTGCCGGAAACCAAAATCGTCGAGCCGAATTCGCCGACCGCGCGGGCGAATGTCAGCAATGCGCCGCCGACAATCGCGCCTCTTAAAGATGGAAGAGTAACGTGCCAGAAAGTCTGCCAGCGGGTCGCGCCCATCGTCGCCGACGCTTCTTCCAGGGATTTGCTCATCGTGTCGAAAACCGGCTTGATAACGCCGAACGCGAGCGGAAAAGTGACAAAAATATTGGCGAGAATAATCGCAAACGCCGTAAACATCACCTGAATTCCCTGCGGTTCGAGCAGTCGTCCGAGCGTTCCGTAAGGTCCCCACAAAAGCAAAAGTGCAAATCCGGCAACGGCGGTCGGAATCGCGGTCGGCAGAGAAATAATGACGATCAGCGCGTTGCGTCCCCAGAAGTTATATTTTGACAAAACATACGCGGCGAAAAGTCCGAACAACACATTAAAAACCGTCGCCCAAAAGCTCGTGACAATCGAAAGTTTGAGCGCGAAAATCGCTTCGGGCGCGGTCAGAGCCGCCCAGAATTTATTCAGACCGTTGCTCGTGCCGAAAATAAAAATCGAAGCGAGCGGCAGCAAAATCAAAGGCAGCATTATCACGATCAGCGCGCCGATGCTCAAAGGCTTGACGACATCAAACCCGCGCGTGTGCCTGACATTGGAAAGATTTGCGCTCATTTTTCCACCTCGAAATTAGATTCGTTTTCGCTGAATTCCGACTCGCTTTTGCACGAAGCCAATCAGAATCGTCGAAATTCTTACCGGAATCGCGGCAATTCCGACTTGATTTAGCGTAATTCCAATCGGAATCATCGTGATTCCGATTCACTTTTACGAAATCCCAATCGGAATTATGCTGATTCCGATTTACTTTGGCGCAATTCC
>CAXTMQ010000010.1:0-12487 GCA_964245305.1 uncultured Pyrinomonadaceae bacterium | reverse complement strand
ACTTTGGCGCAATTCCGACTTGCTTTAGCCTGATTCCGATTGGAATTTCGATGATTCCGATTGGAATTGCGCCGAATCTCATTCACTTTCTCTGCACTTGCTTGGCGAAAACGCCTTCGATAATTTCGGGAAAGGCGCGTGTCCAGCCGCCGAACATTTCGACGGTGAACGGCTGTTCGATTTTTGCGAATTCGGCGTTTGAATCGTTGAAAGATTCGTTCGTTACCGAGCGAAAATGATTTTTGACGAATGCCTTTTGCGCTTCATCGCTCCACAAAAAATTGCGGAACGCTTCGACGGCGGCGCGTTCGTCGGCAGTTACGTTGCGGTCAACAATGGCGACCGGATGCTCGCTGAAAATCGTCGCTTTCGGGACGATTATTTCTATCGGCTGTCCGGCTTGCTTCATCAATAATCCTTCGAGTTCGTAGGTAATCAGCGCGTCGCCGTAGCCGCTTTCAAACTGTGTGCGGGCTTCACGCGCCGAGCCGGGCGTGGAAATCACATTCTTCCAAATCGCCTGCAAAGTCTGCAAAGCGCGGGTCGGGTCAGATGTTCCCGTTCCGGTCTGGCTTTTCTTCAACTCCGAACCGTAAATTGAAAGAATTGACCATTGCGCTCCGCCGGAACTGACCGGATCGGGATGAATTACCTTCACGTCCGGTTTGGCTAAATCCGGGAAATCCTGAATCGCCTTCGGATTTCCCTTTCTGACCAAAATCACGAACGGCGTTTTGTTGACGATGCCTTTTTGCGGCGTGACATACCAATCGTTCGGAACGTGTCCGGCTTGAATCAGGCGATTGACATCGCGCTCGATGGACAGAATGGCGATGTCGGCGGGCGCGCCCTGCAAAATCTGATTCGTGACGGTTTCCGAACCGGCGAACGACGAAACGAAATGAATTTCTTCGCCGCCGTGTTCCGCCTTCCATTTAGCGGCAAACGCCGGATAAATATCTTTCTCCAACGCTTCCTTCATAATCGAAAATCCGTAAACCGTAATCGTTCGCCCGCCTTGACTGCTTTGTCCGCTCGGCAGACAACCGAGCAGAAAAAGCGAACTCAAAATTATTGACCAAAAAGTTTTTTGCTTCATCGTTTTTCCTCTGCGAAATTTGTTTTCTACAGCCTGACTTTCCACGTCAGCCAGATCACGTTCAAATCGCCCGGATGCGTGTAGCCGTCGTTTTGCCGCATATAATAAATGTCAACCGACAATTTTTTCGTCAAAGTTTTCATAATGCCGATGCTCGTTCGATTGCGCGAAAATTTATTTAAAATCGAATCGTAAAAAACTTCTTCCGAGATGAAAAACTTCGCCTTCGGAATAATATTCTTCGGAATATCCTTGTCGAACATTATTGACGGGCGATAACGAAAAGAATTTTGCGGTTCGCGGCGGCGATACTCAAACAAACTGCGATGCGTCAGACTGATTTTCTTAAACGGCAAATGATAGCTGACGCGCAGCGAATAACGATGTTCGCGGCGAAACTGACTGCGCGAATTTCTCGCGTCTATAAACCAGTAAAACGGTTGAAACGACCACGCTTTGTTCGGGTGATAAACGATTCCCGCCGCGTAACGCGCTTCGTTCAGGCGCGAAATGTTTTTCCCGAATCGCGCGGTAAAAGACGTGTAAAAATCGAATCTTTCGTTAATCGGAACGGTCAACTGAACATCGTTCCAGGATTGAACGTCTTCGTCGTCGGTCGTCGTTTGCGAATCGGCAAACAGCGCGGCAAAGCAAATTAAAATTGTTGCAAGAACTATATTTCTCATCGACTTAGTCTCCGTTGGATTAATTAACCGCCGAGCCGATTCTTTTCGTTTTCAAAAGACAAAAAAGGCGTAAAGCACACGCTTTACACCTCTGATCGTGTCCTTCTTTGTCGCGCTTACGAGGTTAGCTGTCGGGCTGGAAGCAAAGAATCTTCTGCGTCGTTTGAAACGACGCTGCGCCCCGTGTTTTATCGTTTCGGATAAAACTTTGGTTTCCCCGCGCTCGCATTGAAAAAATTTTCGGTGCGAACCTCAGCAGTCTAAATTGTTTGAGACATTCTATAAAAAAGCATCCGAAAAAAGCAAGATAAATTTTCGCCGCGCTGCTTCCTCACTCGGAGATTTCGGAAATTTCCCGCGCGTCCGCGTCAGCCAGATCGCGGCGAACGAGCAAATAAAGTTTCACGCCCGGACGCAGCGGAAAACTTCCGGCGTATTTATAATGCGCGCCGTAACGATCTTCGAGTTCGTTCTTTTGCGCTTCGGAGGCGACGATCATTTCCGAGCTGTTCGCGTCAATCAATTTGCCGTGAAAAATCGCCTTCGGATATTCGCGCATATACCACGGCATTGACCAGTAATCGGGCGAAACGATTTCGATGGAAGCGTCTTTTTCTCTGCCGCTTTTTTCCGCGTAGTATTCGATTCGACGAATCATATCCAGAAATCCGCGCTGCGTGTGCGCGTAAACATACGGCATCGAATCGTCGTCGTATTTCAGGAAATTCAATTCGTAAGTTTGATAGCCGAGAATGACGACGGCGGCGATTGCTAAAACCGCGCCTAAAAGTTTGATCGGAACGTCGCGCGAGGCGATGAGTTCGTTGATGCCGTAACCGGCGACGATGCACATCGGCAAAATAAAACTCAAGGCGAGCCACGGCGTTTTATACGGAATGATCGTGTAAGCGGCGAGCAAGCCGAACGCCCAAAAACCCGTGAAAATCGCAAAGCGATGCCGCGCGATAAACAGCGCGATCAAAGTTCCGATAGCGGACAAAACTAAAACCGGCGATTCGATTTTGAAAAGCCATCTGAAATAAGCGAACGCGCCGTTTTGCGTGTGATCTTTGCTGCCGGTTTTCGTCCAAATCGCGTAGGCTTCAAACGCTTTTTTGATGCCTTCGGGATAAGTGAAAAATGACGAGAAAAACAAAATTCCGACGAACGCGAAAACGAAAATCGCGGCGATGCTGATTAACAAAACATCGTTTCGATCACCAACGGCGGCGCGAAAATTCGTCCACGTTAATTCGACGGGTTCGAGTTCGCCTCCGCGCGTTCCGCCGATTATCGCCGCGTAAATTTTTCGCCACAGCCAAACGCAGCCAATTGCCGCGAGCATCGTTCCTATGGTGATAAACGCCGTTTCTTTCGTAGCGAAAAGCATCACGGCGGAAGCCGACGCAAGCAATAAATAAATCGGTCTGCCTTCGTTCCAGGCGAGCAGCATTCGCATTATCAGAAAAACCAAAATCGCTTCGATGGCGAACAAGGCGACGCGCACCGCCCAGACCATAAACGAATTTTCCGTGCCGAATAGATTCGCCAGATTCAGAGCCGTCGGCAAAAAACAGACGAGCAGCAGAAACGTCATCCAAACAATCGCCCACACGCCCGCTTTTCGCTTTTCGATAAAATATAAAACACTTATGACGATGCCGAACGAAAAGAAAACGAACAAAATTTCGTGAATAAAATAACGCGAAATAAAAACCATTCCCGGCGACAGCGCGAGAAAAAGCGCGGCGGCGAGACTGCCGATTTTGCCGATGTAATTTTTCAGAAAAAACGCGAGAACGACCGTCAAAACGCCGAAAATCGCCACGCTCGCTCTGATGCTGATCGTATTCAGCCCGAAGATTTTCGAGAACGCGAGCGCGATGTAATAAAGGTCGGGTCCGTGATAATTTGCCGGATCGTATTTGTAAACGCCTTCGCGGAAAAGATTGATCAGAAAAAAACCGTTCACGCCTTCGTCGTGATGCAGAGGTTTTAACTCCAACTGCCAAAATCGCAGAAAAGCCGCGATTGCCGTGATAATCGAACAGCCGACGAGCCACGGAACATCGAGCGGCGACGGCGTTTTCTCTAAAAGAATTCCCGACGAATCGAAGTCGGTCGAAAACGCCGCGCCGAATGTTTCGATTTCCGCTTCCTGATTTGTTTCCGGTGTATTTTTCGCTTTCTTCATTTCTCGATTTTATTTTATCACTTGATAAACGCGATATTGTCCGGCTTCGGCGACGACCGGAAATTTTCCGAAAAAATCTTCGTTGACTGAAAGATTCGATTTTTCTTCGGGGCTGATTAAAACGTATTCGATGTTGTATTTTTTCAAAAGCAAATCCGCCGTCGCGTCGCCCGTGTAAATTCTTTTCACGTCCGATTCGCGCCCCGCGTAATCAATTCCGTAAGACGAAAGATGTCCGCTGTAACGCATCAAGGATCGCCTGCCCGACAAAACGACTGCCGAATTATAAGTCGGCGCATTCAAAAACAAAGCGTTCGGCGCGATTTTTTGTTTAATCTGCTCGCTCAACGCGATTGCGTCTTTGTCAAAAACTTTGTAGTTAATTTGCTTGGAGACGACTCGCCAAACGTCGAGCGCGCCCGCGAAAATTAAAACAAAAAATAGTGCGAACGCGACGATTTTCAAAATCAATTCCTTTTCCCGAAGCCGCGCGATAATGAACGCGACAAACGGAATCGAACCGACGAACCAGTAAATCAAAACCTTAATATTGTCCCATTCCCAGGGCGCGAGCTTAACCAAATTCGGAATTAAAAAACACAGCAAAAACGGCACGTAAAAAACTAAATGGTTAATGGTAAACGGTAAATTGTTAATGGAATTGTCCGTTAATTTCGATTCTTTCGACGGCGAGATGTTTTCTTCAATTCGCCGTTCATCGTCTTCCGATTTCGCTTCGGATTTTTCTTTTCGCGCCGCGCTCGAATATGCGGCGACGAGCGCGAAAATCAAAACGGGAATGAACGCGCCGGTATTTTTCAGCCAGAACCAGAAAAAGTTTTCCGCCTTTTTAGTCCAGCCGAAATTCCATGCGATGAACTCGGTCAAACGAGTCGCGCTGCCCGTCATCGCCCAAATCAATTCCGGCACGGCGACGATGGCAACGCCGATGCCGAACCAAATCCATTCGCGCCATTTATCGAGCCGAAAAACAATCAACACCGCGACGACGACAAACAAAACCGCCAAACTGTGAACGTGAATAAGCGGCAAAGTTCCGGCGAGCAGACCGAGGGAAAGCGAATGGTAAATGGTAAATGGTAAATGGTTAATTTTGGTCTTTTCATCCGATTTACCATTAACCATTAACCATTCACCATTATCAAATTTCTCCCACAGTTTTTGCAGAACAATAATCGTCAGCGGCATTCCCAAAAGCAGACTTCGCTGCGTGATAAAAAGCACGATCAGCGAATTTCCCCAGCTGAATTTTTCGCCGCCGATTGTGTAATCGAACGGCAGATTCCAAATGAAATCGAAAAAACCTTTCGCGCCCTGCCAGTAATCTTTTAAAAACCACAAAAATCCGAGTCCGCCGCTGAAAAAAAGAAGCGCGGGCGCGATTTTTCCCGCCAGACGACTGCCGGTTAATTTGTATGTAAATCTTTCTAAAACGACAAGCAGCGAAAACGCCAGCGAGACGTTTTGAACGAGCATCGCGCCGCGAACATTCGCGCCGATTTTGACGAACGCGGCGACGATCAAATCAGCTATAAACGGATAGGAAAATTTCGCAAAAGCGTAGGAAGGATTTTCGGGCGGAAAATTTTGCCCGTCGGTGAACGAAAAGATCGCGCCCAAATGAAACGGCAAATCGCCGAGATTGTTCGACGCGCCGGTGAAAATTCCCTGCGCCGTCTCGAGCATCGCGCGGTCGAAGAAAAAATAGAACAGCGCGAAAAAAAACAGGTAATAAGCGACGCGCGAAAGTTTGCCGAAATCCGCGCCTTCGAGATTTCTTTTCGTCGCTTGCCAATCGTCATTCAAACGCGCGCGTCTTGCTTTGTCCGCGAACAAAATCAAAGGCGCGAGAACAGACAGAAAAGACAAAATGACTGTCGCCGTCGTCAGTCCGAAAAAACACGCGAGCAGAAAAACGATCAACCCGAAAACAGCCGAACCGATAATATTTCCGGCGCAGACGCGCCACAAAAAACTTTCTTCGTCGGCGAAAAGATACGTCAGCGCAAAGCCGCCGATGCCGATGAACGTGATGAAAATCAAAGCCGGAAACATAAATTTTTTCGCTGCGGAAAAGCGCGTGTTTGACAGATATAAATTACCGCAAATTTCCGATAAGACAAAGTTTCTCAAGACTTTCCCGAAAAATAAAATTTTGGCGAAAGTCTTCACGATAAGTTATAATTTCTCTGCAAACCCTTTTAGATTTCTAAATACAAAGAGCTAGGTTAAAGAAATGAAAATTTCCCGTTTTTCGATTCTTCCGTCAATCTTCTCGATAATCTTTTTAGGTTTGCCTGCGCGGGCGGATTCGGAATTTCGACCGATAGACCGATTCCGAATGCTTATCTGACGCAGTGAAAAAGTCCGAAGTCCGAAGTCCGAAGCCCAAAGTCGAAAACCAATCTTTAGCTTCGGACTTCGGACTTTGGACTAAAAGGTCATTCAAAGGTTAGAATAACCAATTTGAACTTTGAACCTTAAACTTTGAACTTTGAACAAACACTATGCTACAAGCCGGAATCGTCGGGTTGCCGAATGTCGGGAAATCAACTTTATTTAACGCGCTGACCGCGCAAGAAGCCGCGCTCGCGGCGAATTATCCGTTTGCGACGATTGAGCCGAACATCGGTGTCGTCGCCGTGCCGGACGAGCGACTTCCGGTTCTCGAAAAGATGAACAAGGCGCAGAAACTCGTTCCCGCGACGGTCGAATTCGTGGACATCGCCGGACTGGTGCGCGGCGCGTCGAAGGGCGAAGGTTTGGGCAATCAATTTCTCGCCAACATCCGCGAAACCGATGCGGTAATTCAAGTTGTCAGATGTTTTGAAGACGAAAATATCGTTCACGTCGAAGGCTCGGTCAATCCGACGCGCGACATCGAAACGATTCAAATCGAACTCGCGCTCGCCGATTTAGCGTCAATCGAAAAACGGCGCGACAAAGCGCAGCGGGCGGCGAAATCAGGCGATAAGACGGCGAAATGCGAATTAGAAGTTTTAGATAAAATTCTGCCTGTTTTAGAAGAAGGTCGCCCGGCGCGAGCCGCCGAATTGTCGAAGGAAGAACAGGTAATTTTGAAATCGTTTTTTCTTTTAACGTCGAAACCGACGATTTACGCGGCGAATGTTGACGAAGATTCCTTGACGAATTCTGATGAAAATCCGCACGTCCAAACGGTCAAAACGCACGCCGCGCAGGAAAACGCCGAAGTCGTTGTCATCTGCGCCAAGCTCGAAGCCGAACTCGTCGCGCTCGACGAAGCCGAACGTAAAGAATTTTTGAAAGATTTAGGCGTTGAATCGAGCGGCGTTGATAATTTGATTAAATCGGCTTACAAAATGCTCGGTTTGATGTCGTTTCTGACGGCGGGCGAAAAGGAAGTTCGCGCGTGGACGATTCCGATTGGCACAAAAGCTCCGCAGGCGGCGGGCGTAATTCATTCGGACATCGAACGCGGTTTTATTCGCGCCGAAATCGTTTCCTATACCGATTTAATCAACGCCGGTTCTGAACGAGAAGCCAAAGAAAAAGGCTTAACGCGGCTCGAAGGCAAAGATTACATAATGCAGGAAGGCGACATCGTGAATTTTCGGTTTAATGTGTAAAAACCAGAGCGCAGACATTTTGCCTGCGCTCTTTATTTGAGAATTATGTTTTTAAAAATCTCAATCGCATTGCTTTTCATCTCCGCTTTATTCGGCTCGTCTAATTTCGCGCAGTGTTCAAACGACAATTTCAACGCGCCTCGCCGTTTTCGCGCCGGCGAGCTTTTGTCTAAAAACGCGGTCGGTGATTTTAACAAAGACGGTAAATTGGACGTTGCCGTTCTGGACGATTATTCGGCAAATGTCGTAATAATGCTCGGCGACGGCGCGGGAAATTTGGGTGTGCCGCGCGTTATTCGCGTCGGTTTGAATCCGCGCGATGTTGCTGTCGGCGACTTTGACGGCGACGGCAATCTGGATTTGATTACGTTCAACGCGGGTGATAATAATTTCAGCATTCTCAAGGGCAACGGCAGCGGCGAATTTCCTTCGGTGGCGGTTTTAGGCGCGTTGAACGGCTCGCCGTCCGCGCTTGCCGTCGGCGATTTTAACGGCGACGGCAAATCCGACGTGGCTTTTACAAATTCAGGTTCAAATACCGTTCAGATTCTACTCGGCAGAAACGCTCCATTTTTGAGTTTTACTTTTGGCGGAAGCATCAACCTGACGACGAATCCGAGCGCGATTGTCGCCGGAAAATTTTTCCGACCGCGCGGCGTTGATCTGGTCGTCGCCAGTGTCGATTCAAAAATAATCACGATTTTAAGAAATAACGGTTCGGGCGCGTTCTATAAAGCCGGCGAATACGCTCTCGAAGACGCGCCGACGCAGCTTGCGGCGGGCGATTTTGACCGCAACAATTTCGACGATTTAATTATCGCCAGCCAAACCGCGAACCGCGCGACGGTTCTTTACGGCAGTTACGTCGGCGGTTTTTACGAACGCGCGAGTTTCGACACCGGCGAATCGCCGCGATCAATCGCCGTCGCCGATTTTAACCGCGACGGTTTTAAGGATTTCGCCGTCGGAAGCTACACGAAAGATTCGGCGCGAATTTTTTACGGCGACGCGGTTGGCAATTTTCCCGTTCAAAAAGATTTCCAAATCGGTCCGGGCGTGAACGCGCTCGCCGTCGGCGATTTCGACCGCGACGGCTGGCTCGATTTAACGTCGGTCAATCAAACTTCGCACACGGTTTCGATCAATCTCAACGACCGGCAGGGCGGAATAAAATCCGCCGCCGATTTCGCGGTCGAAAACGGACCGCTGATCGTCGAATCGGCTGATTTTAACGGCGACGGATTTTTAGATTTGATAACTATTAACATCGAAGCGCACGAAAGCCGCGCCGATGTAAATCGCCCCGCTGTCGTTTTTCACGACGAAGCCGGAACCGCTTCGATTTTGCTTAACAACGGTTCAGGCGATTTTGAAGAATTGCCGCATTTCGGCGCGGGCGATAATCCGACTTCGATTGCCGTCGGCGATTTTAACCGCGACGGCAAAACGGATCTGGCGATCAACGACGAGCGCAACAATAAAATCAGAATTTTTACGAACGACGGCACAGGAAAATTCGCGCTCTGGAAAACTGTTATTTCGACCGAAAACAGCCCGCGTTTTCTGCAAGCCGCCGACACGGACAACGACGGCAATCTCGATTTAATTGTCGCCAATCGTCTTTCAAACAGCGTCTCCATTATCCGCAACGACGGCGGCGGAAATTTCGCCGTCGCCAAAATTATTGCGGTCGGCGCAAGACCTTTAAGCGTCGCGGTCGGCGATTTAAACAATGATAATTTTAAGGATTTGGTCGTCGCCAATTCGCAATCGAACGATTTAACAGTCATCTTCGGCGGCGCGAATAATAGTTTCGGCGCGGCGGTCAATTATCCGTCGGGCAGCGCACCGAGCTTTGTGAAAATCGCCGATGTCAACGCCGACGGCAAATCGGATTTGCTCGCGGTCAATCAAACCGTTTCCGCGCCCGGCGTTTCAATTCTTTTAGGAACGGGCGGCGGCGCGTTCGGCGCGGCGACAAAATTTGCCGTCGGCGAATATCCGAGTTATTTGGCGATTGGCGATTTCAACGCCGACGGCAAATTGGATTTAGCGTTGAGCGACGGTAATTTTTCAAGCGTTTTCGTGATGCGCGGAATTGGCGACGGAACTTTTCAAAATGCTTCCAATTATGGTGTCGGACTGCTCGCCTCGTCGCTCGTCGCCGGAGATTTCAACGGCGACGGCAAGCCGGACATCGCCACGGCAAATCTCGGCGCGGCGAGCGTTTCAATTCTTTTTAACAGTTGCGGCGCGACGGGAAAAATTCAAAAAACGCGGTTCGGAAATAAGTTCGATATTCTGCAAAATTTTTAATGATCGGAACGCTTTATCTCGTCGCCACGCCCATCGGAAATCTCGGAGATATTTCCCGCCGCGCCCTCGAAACGCTTGCGGCGGTTGATTTTATCGCCTGCGAAGACACGCGCCACACCGCAAAATTACTCAATCATTTCGGCATCAAAAAAAAACTCGTCAGCTATCACGAACATAACGAACAGGCGCGAAGCGAAGAATTCGCCGCGCTTTTAAAAGACGGAAAATCAATCGCCGTCGTCTCGGACGCGGGAACGCCCGCCATCTGCGATCCGGCTCTGCGAATCGTGCAGACGGCGCACGAAACCGGCGCGAACGTCGTTTCGATTCCCGGCGCGGTCGCCTTCGTCAACGCGCTCGTCGTGTCCGGTCTGCCGACCGATTCGATATTTTTCGGCGGTTTTCTGCCGTCAAAAAAAAATGAAAGGCGAAAGCGTCTGTTGGAAGTTTCAACTATTCAGGCGACGATTATTTTTTACGAAACGCCGCATCGTCTCGGAAAAAGTTTGATTGATTGTCTGGAAATTTTAGGCAATCGAGACGCGGTAATCGTTCGTGAAATCACCAAAATTCACGAAGAAACGATTCGCGGAAATTTAGAAGAATTAGCAGAGAAATTTTCGAGCCGTGAAGTGAAAGGCGAGATTGTTTTGGTCGTTGACCGCGAAACGGTTCAAAGTTTAAAGTTCAAAGCTCAAAGTTCAAAGTCTGTTGTCGAGCGCGTCGCCGAATTGGAAATCGAAGGCGTTGACCGCAAAATCGCTTTGAAAAAAGCGGCGAAGGAATTTAATTTGTCGCGTTCGGAAGCGTATCGGATTTTGCAGATGGAAAGAAAATAAAAACGACGAACGCGCGTTGTCTGCGTCCGTCGTTTCGGATTTAATAAGATTCGATTTTTGCAGTTATTCTTTTGAACTCTGACTCGGCTTCGTATCTTTTTTTATTTCGTCGAGCGAGAGAAACAGCACCGCCGCGTCGTGATCGGAAAGTCTTTCGGGGCGGTTCGCGTCGTTAATATAGATTTTTGGAAAATCCGCGTCAACGCGCGCGTAACCGAATTTCAAAACTCTTTGAACGCCGGGTTTGTTGACGAGAATATGGTCGAGAACCTGCGCCGAGCCGTCATAGCTGTATGAATAACGGTTTTTCGCGTCAATGAAATCAACCATATCTATCAAGCCGGTCGGATACGCGGTTTTCGACGGCGCAAGCACGTCCTGATTCGATTTGCCTTTTAGGATTCCGATCAAATCGTTGTAGCCGTCGTTGAATTGAAAAGCGTTAAAATCGCCGCACACGAAAACTCTTTCAGCCGGATTCGCCTTCTGCCGTTCGACGAGAAAATTCGCCAGCCATTCGGCTTCGAGACGGCGTTTGTTGCGAACGCGACTTCCGTCTTTCGCGTCGTCAATGCCGCCGTAAGATTTGAAATGATTCATAATCACGGTCTCATCAAACGGCTGATTCGTCTTTGCGTCCCGCACTTCGACGCTGATTAAAAGCGGCGGACGGTCGAAAACTTTTTCAAAATCCTTCGCTCCCTCAATCGTTAATTTTTCGTCTTTGGCAAGCTGTTCGACTTTGACGACTTTGACTTTGGCGGATTTAATCAAAAATCCGACATCAATGCCGCGAATGTCATTGCCTTCTTCGAGATAGGCTTCGTATTTCGGATTCGGCTGATTGGCGGCAACCGCGTCGGCATTGATTTTTTCAGCCAGAGTTTTCAAAACCTTTAAATTTTCAACTTCCGCCACGCCCAAAACATCGGGCATCGAAAGCACGTTGCGAATCGCCAAAGACGCTTTGTTCAAACGTCTTTGATAATCTTCCTTTGTCAAAACGGCTTCTTTTTGAACATTGTCCGAATCTTTTTCGTCGTTGAAAAAATTCTCGATATTAAAGCTCGCTACTGTGGTTTCACGCTCGCCCGCCGCCGATGCCTTGACAAAACTTTTAACTCCTTCAACCGTCGGCGGATTATTTGCGTCAATAAGTAAAGTGTAAGCGTTGTAAGCGTAATCAACGACACCCGTCACATTTTTCAAAGTCGCCCCTGCCGTTACGTCAATCGCTTTGCTTCCGGTTTGCGAATCGCTGTCCACACGCAGAAGTTCCGGGTTCATATCGAAATGCGGCGTATTTTGCGGCAGTTTTTCGCCGAGATAGGTAATTAAACTGACTCCCGCTTCACGAAACGGGCGCGGCGTTCCGCTGACGACACCGAAGAAAACGCCGTCGGATTTTACGTCGCCGGTTTTTTCGTTTTGATAACCGCCCGTCGGCGCGACGACATCTAAAACATCAACTTTGACGCGCATTCCTTCAAAGTGTTCCATCTGGTCAATTTTTCCGCTCGGATTCATTTCCGCTTTGGTCAGCGTAATCGGCGCGGGCAGCGGATTATCTTTGGAAACGACTTTGACCGTCGGGCGCGTGATTTCGGTAATTGATAATCCGAACGCGACCGAGCGCGGGCGATACTCGGAAATCGTGCCGCTGATCTCGACCGCGTTTCCCAACGCGACGCTGCCGACGCTTTCGTTGCCGAAAACATAAATTC
>CAXTMQ010000009.1:0-39833 GCA_964245305.1 uncultured Pyrinomonadaceae bacterium | reverse complement strand
ACATAGAACCTATATTGGAAAGAGAGATAAACCAAAAAAGTAAATCAAATAATAAGACAGCTGGGTATTCTTCATTATTAATTGGGTGGATAGAAAATGTTCATTGAATTTTCGTTATTTTAAAAACATTTGTTTTCCGATTTTCCGATTTCTCTTACATTTATTAAACAGGAGAGTTTGAATGACCTTGCCGGGCACAAATTCAACCGACGTAAAACAATTAACTAAACGTAAAAAAGAGACGCAGGAACTTTACGCGCGCCGTCCCGAGGCGGAGCTGCAAATCGGGAAAGTTTTATCGCTCGAACCAGCACAAATTTTTGAACTCTTAAAGAACCGGCAGCGAGATGCGGCGGATTATCTGCTTGATGAAACGATTGTTTATCTTTTGAGAGAACCCAAACACGGCGAACATTTTCGTGAGACCTTATATGCGGAACTCAACCGCCGCATCTGGAAACTGTTAAAAAAGTTTTACATAAGGTTTGGCAATCCGGCAGACTTTGAAGATTTCGGACAGAAAATCGAAATGGCAATTCTCCAAAAGATTTTTGATATAACTTCAGATTCTGCTGATTACGCTCAAGTCAATTTCGGCGATTTTGTCATAAAAACGGCAAAAGTCATCTGGCGCGGTGAATTGGTGAAAATCGATAGGGAAAAAGAAATATTTTATGCCGAGCGTGAAGGCGACGATCAAGATAACGTCAATCAACTTGAAAACAGAGCCGCTGGAGACGCGCCAACCGATTATACGATGATGCTCAAGGAAGGATTAGCAAAATTGCCGCCGCACATAATGATTGTCGCAGAACTGCTGCTCGACGGCTGGCAGATCGAAAGCAAAGTGGTAGACGAGCCCACAATCAGTAAAAAACTCGATGTCAGCTCCCGCACGATCAGAAACTGGCTCAAGGAAGCGCGCGTGATTTTAAGCGATTACAAGGCAGAGGTACGAAAATGAGCGAAACCAATTTAGTTGAAATTTTAGAAGAATACGCAGCGGCCACTCCGGCAGGAAATGACTTGAAAGTTTTGCGAGAGATATCGGATAAATATCCGCAGCACGCTGATGCTTTGACTGATTTCGCTGCCGCCCGCGCCGTAGTTAAACACGCTCCCGAAGAAGAAGTTTCCGCCGAAGAAGAACAACGGTTCGCGGAAGCCGGATTGAAAAATATGCGAATGGTTCTGGGCTCATTAAACGAGTCGGTCACAACAGCAGATGCGTTACAGAGTTTGGTTGACGCGGCGAAGTCAAAAGGATTAAACAGAAAAAGTTTTGCCGCCGCCATTGGACTCAGCACGTCCCTGGTGATGTATCTCGAAAAGCGGCGACTCGATTTCGCATCAATTCCGAAAACAATTGTCGCAAAAGTCGCCCGCGTTTTGGAGACAGGCGAAGAATTGGTTTCATCATATCTGAATCAGCCGTCTGATTTAGCGACAAATATGAGTTTTAAAACAAACACCCGTGCCGAAGATTTGCCGCCGAAGAACTTTAGCGACGCCGTGCGTGAAGATCAGCAGTTATCGGCGGAAGAAAAAAGAAAATTGCTTGAGTTAAGCTGATTCAATTTAAAGGTTTTGACCAAAATGTAAAAAATGATTCGAGCTAAATGATTAATCTAACCTCTCCGTCCTAAAATCATATGAGTCACTGGCAAAAAATACGCGATGCCGCCAACGATTTACGAGGGGAAGTCTGTGCGGCGGCGACTAACCTCAATGAAAACGAGTTGTATCCGGCTCAGCAATTTCTAGATTACTCCGCCGAGTATCTTGAAATCGAATTTATCCCTGAACATCCCGATTCGGTTAATTTATCCGGCGCGCTCGCGGTTTTAGAGGACGACTGCGTTTATTTCAATAACCATCTTAAGAAGTGGTACAAGACATTTTGTATCGCCCACGAAGTCGGACATCACAGCCTTCATCATCGAAGCGTCCACTGCACACAAAATGAAATTCAGGATTTTGAAGGCGAAGGCGATTCAAATTCAGCAACCGAAAAAATCGTCGGTTACGGAGCCGGTGACAGGCGCGAGCGGGAAGCCAATCTTTTCGCGCTGGAGCTGCTTCTGCCGTGCGCGGTTCTGCGCCGTGTTTTTTTGGATGACCACTTAAATGCCCGGCACATTAGCGATATAACCCAAATGCCGATTGAAGTTGTCGCGGGGCAGCTTGCCCGCGCTCTTCTGGTACCGAATGCCGAAATCAAAACGGCTGAAACCGGAACGGAAAAATACGAATTAAACGCGAGTCAAAAACGAGCAGCCGAAACGACAAAATGTCCCACTCTCGTTTACGCTGGACCCGGCACAGGCAAAACGCAAACACTGACGACACGCATTAATCATTTAATCGAGCGGGGAATCGAGCCGAAACGAATTTTAGCCTTAACCTTCTCGAATAAAGCCGCCGAAGAAATGCACGAGCGAATCGCCGGAACGTGCGAAACTACTGCCGCCGCGCTGGAGATGCCGGTGATGACGTTTCACGCCTTCGGTCTCGATTTGCTGCGCGCTTATTGGGTTGAAGCCGAATTAGACCCGCGCTCCAAACTGCTCGATAAAATTGACGCACTACTTTATCTCGAAAAAAATCTGAACCGGCTGGAGCTTGGACACTACCAGAACCTGCACGAGCCGACCACCAACCTGGCGGCAATTTTAGCGGCGATTTCGCGCGCCAAAGACGAGCTTTGTTCGCCCGAAGAGTATCAAACTTTAGGCGAAAAGATGCTCCGCGAGCTTGGGGAAATCGAGAACGACGAACTGAAAATCAAAGCCGAAAAAGTTTTGGAAACCGCTCGCGTTTATGAGCTTTACCAGACGTATCTGGAGCGAGAAAAGTTGCTCGATTTCGGCGATCTGGTGTATCGCGCCGTGCGGCTATTGCAGGAAAACGAATCGGTAAAAAGGGAAGTCCGCGCCAAATACGACGCGATTCTGGTTGATGAATTTCAGGACGTGAATCGTGCGTGCGGCGTGCTTTTGAAAGAGATTGCCGGAGAGGGTGTCGGGCTGTGGACGGTCGGCGATTTGCGGCAGTCGATCTATCGCTGGCGCGGCGCGTCTCCCGCCAATATCGAACTTTTCGGCGTAGATTTTCCCGACGCTGAAACCGTATCGCTGGAAACCAATTACCGCTCGCGGACAGAAATCGTCGAGCTTTTCGCCCGATTTGCCGGAAAAATGAAAACGGCGAGCGGTGAAGTTTTCAACTCCTGGGAAGCAAAGCGCGGCGCGGCAAAGGCGGAAAAATTAATCGCCGTCAAAGTCGAAGTCGCCGATTCTCTGAAAACGGAAGCCGCCAACATCGCCGCCGCCATCGAGCGTCATCACGCACAAGGGTTAAAGTTTAAGGATTGCGCCGTCATCTGCCGCACGCACGCGCAGCTCAATAAATTCGCTAAGGTTTTGAGCGAAAATGGAATTCCGATTTTTTATCTCGGAGAACTTTTCGAGCGCGAAGAGGTGCGCGACCTTTTAGCGCTGCTTGATTTGAAAGTATCTGCGGGCGGTCATTCTTTTATCCGCGTGGCGCGCTTTCTGGAATATCAAATTCCGCTGGCGGACGCTCGAAAAATCATTCAGCAGCAAAAGGAAAACAATCAAACCTGCTTTGAGGTTTTAAGCCGAGCGGAGCTTTTCGAGCAGTTGTCGGACGAGGGAAAGCAGGGCGCGGAAAAACTTTTGAAGCATTTGAGTCCGTCCTCCGCAGAAGTTTCCGCATGGAGTCTCTTGGCAAATTATCTGTTTGCGGGAAGCGATTATTTAAAGTCTTATTTCACTTCGGACGACGTGAACAATCAATCGAAAAGGCTGGCGATCTATCAATTCTTGCGGCTCTGTCAAACGATGGAAGAGCGTTTCGCAAAGGGCGAAAACGCGCCAATTATTGAACTTCTTAATTACGTCAAAAAACTCGCTCATTTCAACGAAGATAAAAATTACGCGCAGATTCCGACGGAAGCGGAAAACCTGGACGCCGTGCGTCTTTTAACCGTTCATTCGGCGAAGGGACTGGAATTTCCGGCGGTCTTTCTGCCTTATCTCGGCGCGGGCAAAATTCCTTCAAATCCGAAACCGCAAATTTGTCCGAACCCGGACGGGATGATCGCGGGAGAAATTGATTTTCACGAGTCTGAAGAAGAATGCCTGTTTTTCGTAGCGATGTCGCGCGCCAGAGATTTCCTGCATTTTTCGCGGAGCGCGAAATACGGCGAGACGAACTCGAAAGAATCAAAATTTTTGACCGCTCTAGCGGAATTTCTGCCATCCGCCGAACAAGTTAATTCGGTTGAAGAAACGAATACTGACATTACAGCGACGGAAATTTTTCCGCCAGCAACGTTTTATTCCGGCGATCTCGACCGGTATTTGCGCTGCGGACGCGATTATTTCTACACGAATGTTTTAGGCTTGAAAGCGGCAGGAGACAAATCAATTTATTTGAAATTTCACGCCTGCGTTTACGACACGCTTCGTTCGATGCAGTCAATCAAACAGCTCGAACACATCGAACTCACTGAAGACATAGCACTCGCCCGGCTCGACGAATTCTGGCAAATGGCGGAAGTTGACGCGCACGTATATGCGCCGATTTACCGCGCCCGAGCCGAAGAAATCATTCGGCGCGTTTGTCGGATGATGGAGAATTCAACTGCTCCGAATGAAATCACGCGCCCCGTTTATGAAGTTAAACTCGCGAACGGCGTGGTGCGCGTTCAGCCGGACGCAATCGAAATCGTTGAAACGGACGGCGAAAAAACGGCGATTATTCGTAGGTATAAAACCGGCAAATCTCCGAAAAAGGCGGCGACCGATGACGTTGACGTGCTGATGTCGGTCGCCGTTCAGGATAAATTTCCCGAAGCCAAAGAAGCGGTGTTGCAAAAGATTTATTTGAGCGACGACACCGTTCAGGAAATCTCGATTTCCGCTAAAGTCGCCGCGAATCGCCTGAAAATATACCAACAGGCGATAGAAAATATCAACAAACGACAATTCGAACCCGCTCCGAGCGAAAATAATTGCCCGCATTGCCCGCATTTTTTCATCTGTCCGAGCGGCGAACTAGAAGTTTAATCCGTTCAAAAACAACTAATTTTAGACGAGCCGAAAAGTTTTCGATAATTTTCGGCTTTTTCATTTCCGATTCATTCGAAAGCCGGTCATTTCTTATACAGGAAGGCGAAAGATGCTTTGCCGGTAAGGAGAATAAAGAGATGGCGCAACACAAATTAACTTTTAACCAGATTTTAGCCGGAGTCGAAAAAGACAATTCCGAAAAATTGATGCTTCGGGCGAGAACTGCGAATAACTTGGCGAAAAAATCGCGCGGCGGTCAGAGACAGACCGCTTATGCCGTTAAATCTAAAGCACTCGGTTCACTCGTCAAAAAAATGCCGGCACGAATTGACGTGCGCCTTGATATTATCCTGACCGATTTCGTAGTTATCGAACTTAAAAACACGAACGCGGGGCTTCATTTTCCGATTATCATTCTTTAAGCCTATTTGCTTATTAGAAGCCTTTGAGAAAAATTTATGAGCAAAAGAATCATTACCATTGACATTGAAACGCTGCCGACGGCAGAACCATTTGAAAGCAAACTCTTCTGGGAAACCGAAGAGCAGTACCGCAAAACAGCGTGCGACGCAAATCTCGGCAGAGTCCTCTGCATCGGCTATTGCGAGCAGGATGAAGCCGGCTCGATTGTCGAACACGGCTGTTTCGGCTGGCGGGCGGAGAGCAGTGATTTTGAACCGGACGAGCGGACGATTCTGGCTGAGTTCTGGCAGTTTATGGGCGGTTTCGACATCTCGCGCGACCTTATCATCGGTCACAACATTATTGATTTCGATTTGCCCTTTATCGTGCAGCGATCAATCGCGCGCAATGTGCGCCCTACAGTGGATTTCTATTTCGGCAAATACCGCCGAGCACCGATTTTCGACACGATGCGCGTTTGGGACTGCTGGAAATGGGGCGGCTCGACGAGCCTTAAAAAACTCGCCTACGCTCTCGGACTCGAATGCCCAAAGGGTGGAGGCATTGACGGCTCGCAAATCTATGACGCTTTTTGCGCGGGTAGGTTCGAGGAGATTTACCGCTATTGTATGCGCGACGTGAAAACGACGCGCAACGTCTGGCGCAAAATGAGTTTTACCTACCCGCCGGAAAAACAAAGCCGTTTGGGACAGACGGCGGAAATTGCTTTGGCAGTTTGAAAAAATTCAACGTAACGCTCGTTTCCGTCAAATCGGAGATGCGAATCGAACGAAGTTTCCGAGACAAAGAAAATTTAATTAAAGGAGATTAACCGTATGACAACGAACGGCAATGCAACGAACGGCTTTCCCAAGAAAACCGTTCACAATCTGATTATTCTGGACGAAAGCGGCTCGATGGAAACGATCAAAAACGCCACCGTTTCCGGCTTTAATGAAGTCGTGCAAACCATCAAAGGCGTAGAAAAACAATTTCCCGAACAGGAACACTTCGTCTCGCTCGTAACGTTTAACGGTCTCGGAATCAAAAGCAAATTGTTCGCCAAAAAAGTTAAAAGTCTGAAGGAAATTGACGAGAAAACCTTTCAACCGGATTCCTTAACTCCGCTTTATGACGCGATTGGATTCAGCGTCAATCGGCTCAGAAAGGAAATCGAATCGGTTAAGGACTGCGCCGTTCTGGTGACGATTTTAACGGACGGCGAGGAAAATGATTCCAAAGAATACACGGGCGCGGCGGTGAAAAAACTCGTTGACGAAATGAAAAAACAAGGCTGGACTTTCACCTATATCGGTGCCAACCACGACGTTGAACGAGTCGCGCTTTCGCTTTCGATTACGAACACTTTGAAATTTGAAGCCAACGAACGGGACGTAAAACGCGCCTTCGACATTGATAAAAAAGCTCGCGGCGTTCACGCGATGAAGCTGCGGCGCGGAGAAGCGGCTCAGGAAAAATACTTTGAAGACGCGGACGATGCGAAAAGCCCTTGATGCGACGGAAGAACTTAAAAGCGAATGTGTAAAAATACACGAATTTTAAATCGAGCGCGCCGCCGGATATTATCAAACGGATTGTCCTGCTGAATCCGGCTGCGTCGTGTTCTTTTTCGCTGATTTTCGTTATTCTCAGTTGTCTTTTCAGATCGCTGAATTGCTTTTAGAGCAAAACCGATTCGCCCAACATCAAGCCGGCTTATTAATCTCCGGTTAGTTTTTTATCACAATTAAAGTTTATGTCGCACATCCAAGAATTTCCGCTCTCAGTTATTGAAAAACTGGACTATTACGTTTATCTGCTGATTGACCCGGAAACGAATCAAGTTTTTTACGTCGGGAAAGGAACAGGCAACAGAATTTTCGCTCACATTAACGCCGCCCTCGCGGACGCCGGGGTGGGCGAAAAGCTCGACAAAATTCGAGACCTTCGTTCTCGCGGCATAGAAATCCGCCACGTCATTCACCGCCACGGATTAACGGAAAAGGAAGCCTTTGAGATTGAAGCCGCGCTGATTGATTTTATCGGTATCAGCGGATTGACCAATCAGGTGCAAGGCGCTCATTCGGACGACCGCGGGCAAATGACCGTCGCCGAAGTCGTCGCCAAATACGAGGCTCCGGTTGCGGAAATAAAAGAACCCGTAATTCTAATCACCTTAAATCGTCTTTACCGTCGCGGAATGAGCAGCGACGAGTTATACGAAATCACGCGCGGCAAATGGGTCATCGGCGCGCGCCGCAATAAAGCGAAATACGCTTTCGCCGTTTATAAGGGAATCGTCCGCGAGGTTTACGAGATTGAACGCTGGCTTCCGATCAGACTCGACGATAAAGAGGCACTTCGCAAATGGCTTCCCGTCGAAGAAAAAGACGCTGAAGTAAAATTAAAAAACCGGTGGCAATTTGAAGGAACGATTGCAAGAGATTTACAACATTACGTCGGTGCCGGCACGGAAAACTATTCGGTCGTCGGCGCGCAGAATCCGATTCGTTATGTGAATTGTTGAAAGAAGTTCTAAATTTTAGTTTAGAATTAAGGAAAAAGCGACGCTGCAATAATGAGTATAGAACAAAATTATTACGATTTTAATAAAGAAGCCCAGGCTTTAATTGATGAAAATCAATTTGAAGAAGCGATTTGCCTGCTGAAGAAACACATCGGGGAAATGCCTCCCGGTTGGAAGCCTTTTACCGAATCGAATGATTCTATAAACAGATTCTTTTGGAATCAGCCGGAGTTTTTAAGTTTTGTCGAATACTACCGAGCTGAGTTAGGTAAAAGCGTTTTCTGGCGATTTCCTTCATATTCAAAGGCGTTTTTTCTATTGAGCTATATTCTTTCTGATTTGGGCAAATACCGCGAGGCACTCGTTGAAATCGAACGAGGGCTGGCTCTGGAACCCGACCATCCTCGCTTGCTTTGCGAAAAGGCATATATTTTAGGTAAGTTGAGGGATGACGAAGCCGGTTTATCATATCTCGAACAAGCAGTTGAGTCGCGTCCTTGGAACACGGTCGAGCAAAAAACACACGCTCTCAATGAACAAGCCACGACTTTGATGAATTTGGGAAAGCTTAACGAGGCGGAAAACTCAGTCAGACAAGCTTTATCATTAAAGCCCGACGATGCGAAATTAAAGGAAAAACTCGAATTTATCAAACAGCTTCAAAATGAGAAAAAACAGCCTGAAAAAGCTCCCGTTTCAAAAAGGCTGCTCAATGAAGAGCAAAATTTAAAGGACACTTATGTAGTTGAAGGTTTTCTGGGTGAAGGCGCGTTCGCTGAAGTTTACCGCGTCAAACATCGTCTTTTCGGCAGACAGGCACTCAAAATTTTCAAAGTTCCGGGTTCCATTGATGAAATAAGCAGTTCGCTGGAAGAGGCTGTTCTTTTATCAAAACTCGGACACAGGGGAATCGTTCGGGTGTTTGATGCCGGTGTTTATGAAAACGGGAGCGGCAGCCACGGTTATTTTACGATGGAGTATATTGCCGGCGGAAGTCTTTACCAGCATTGGCGAAATTACGGAAACAAATTGATGCCGGTCGAAGAAGCCGTTGATGTTGTCCGGCAAGTGGCGGAAGGTCTGGCGTTGGCTCATCAGGATAATCCGCCGATTGTTCACCGCGATATAAAACCGCATAACATTCTTGTCGGATATGACGCTTTGGGTATGAGAGTGTGCTTGAGCGATTTCGGTCTGGCAAAGCACGTTCATCCCCTGCAACTGGCGGCAAGTGTTCGCGGCACTCTGATTTACAAAGCGCCGGAAACTTTCTCCGATCCTGCATCGGATTCTTGCGCCGGCGACGTTTGGGCTTTGGGCGTCGTTTTGTATCAACTCCTGACAAATCATTTCCCTTATGAATTAGGCGCGTCGGAACAACTAACTGCGAACAGTTTCGATACGGACCTAAAACGTCCGCAGGACTTTAATATTCTAGTTGATGATAATTTGGAGAAAATAGCCGGCAAAGCTCTGGCGACTGAAAAAGCGAAAAGATACCAGAACGCCGGTCAGCTTTTATCGGATTTGCGTCGCTGGAGCAGTTCCCAGTCGGATTTGACCGCAGAGAAATTTTTGACAGAAGAATCGGATTTAAAGGATAATCCGAACTTGGAAGCGGCTCTAATTGTAAAGCAGGCTTTTGAAATAGCCCACGATGAGGGAGACCTTAAAAAGGCAAGCAGCCTTCTTGCCGAAGCCCTCAAAACGGCGCCCGAATTGCGCGAGCGTTACAAAGCACAATTAAAATTATGGCAGAGCGGTAAAATTATGTGATTTTTCCGCATTTGCGCGTTCACTCGTATCTTATAAATGTATTTGGCAGGTATCGTTAAAAATATGATGGGGAAACTTTCTCGAAACCCGAGAAAAAAGGCGGGAGAAAAAGAAAATTTGCCGTCGGCAGTAGATGAAACGCCGGGTAATATGCCTCTCCTGGCAGAAGATTTTCAAACCGCTCTCACAACTCTGGCGGACGACGATAAAGAAACCGTCAAGCATCTCAAGAAGACGCTTGCCGAGGTTGCCGTTCACCTGTGGCGCATAAAAAAAAGAATGACTCACGAGGAAAGCGGAGAGCCGCTCGAAGAATTTCGCCGCCATTTTCGCCACGTGCAGGCTGCGCTGGACGATTTAACGAATTCGCAAATTGAAATAAAAGACTTTGACCGACAAATCATTCCTGAAAACGGAGTCCTCAGCGTTCGGGTTCTCGCCTATCAACCGACCGCCGGAATTTTTTCAGAGCAGATAATTGAAACCGTCAAACCGGCGATTTATTACAAAGGCGAAACAATACAACACGGAGAAGTTATCGTCGGAATACCGGAAAACGAAGGAGAAATTGTCTGAGTGCCAACATCGAAAAAGTTATCACTCTCAGTCCCGTTGAAGCGCGGGCGGGTGTTAATTTGCGTCTCGAAAATAAAGTAGAAAAAAAGTGTCCCGTCTGTCGCGGCGAAGGAGAAAGATTAATTCGATTATCTAACACTATGCACGACACGGTTGAATGTGAAAATTGTGAAGGTTTCGGCGTTATTGACGCGCTGGAGACGATTGAAATCGAAATCGGGCAATTGAACGACGACCTCGGGGAAAGAGAATTTGTTTACGAGGGGTTAGGCAATTATTCAGAATCCGTTAATACGCGCGGGGATTTAATCGTTCGCGTAAACGTTGATCGAATTTGCGTTGAAGATGAAGACCGGGATTTTACAGTTTTGTCTTATGGCGAATTAGAAGATTTTGACGAGCAGTTAGAGCGAGAGCAGGAGAAATTTCGGCGCGGGAATACTAACGGTTTTCATCACGACACGGATGACTTCAAACAGCAAAAATTCTGGGCTGAAGATTTTGAAGATGATGAAGAAAACGATGATTTCGTTTATGAAGACGAGATAGAAGAAAATTCCGGCGAAACTTACGCGCCGCTGATGCAAATGGCGACGCCGGAGCTTTACGAGAAAAACGCTTTTCGTCTGCTTGGAATTTCGCCCGGCATTTCTGAGCGTGAAGCGAAACGAACCGTTGATAAAATACAAAAGCTGCGCCGTGCAGGGATTTCGATTGACAGCACTCAACCGCTTTTGCCGGCAGCCGAGGTTGATGATGAAAATGTTGACGGGGCTGGTCGAATCATTCTTAACGCAGAAGAAAGATTTTTACACGAACTATTTTGGATTTTTCCGGCGAGTTTAACGGGCGAACCGGAGAGTGAGGAATTTGTTTCTTCACTTCAAAAAAATGAGTTGAATTCGGCAGTAACTATTTTAAGAGAAGAAATTTACAAGCAAATTGGACTTGCAAATCCACCGATACAGCCCAGATATTTAGAAGAAAATGATAAGTATGGATGCAAGCTGCACAATCTAGCTATTCTTGTTCATCTACAATCACTGACCGGTAAAAAACACTGGAGACTAAGTTACCGGGAATGGGAAAATTTATACAACAATGATCCGTTTTGGGACTTTTTAGAAAATCAAAGGGTTTCTCAAATTAATAACCCTTTAGTTCGCGTCTCAACAGTTCAACAAATCAGAAAAAACCTTCCGCGCTTTTTATTAACCATCAACGCAAAACTAGCCGCTCGTTATGCCGAAAAAGGAGAAAATGAGTTGGCTGCGGAACAAGCTGATTTGGTAAGAGATGCATTTGCTGATGAGAATTTAGGGCAGGAAATTTTGCTGGAAGTCGCACAGCCGAAGAAAGAGCAAATCGAACGCCTTCTGAATCAATTTGAAACTGAGATTGAAAGCACGAATGAAAGTAAAAACATTCTGATAAAAGAATTTTTGGGAAAATCAGAAAAAGTCATAAATGTTCTTAAAGTCCTTTTGGGCGATGATCATCCATCGATTATTAGTTGGGGCAGTAAAATAATACGAGCGGCGCGCAATGCTGCGGTCGAATATGGAAACGAAACTCAAGATTGGCGCGAATGCTTGTCATTAAACTCCTTTTTGCTGCGTTTTCCGTGCAATTCAAAAATCGAAGAGCAGGTATTTGACGATCAGCGGAAATTGACCAATCTATTTGTTGAAAGTGAAATCGAGACCTTGTGTGATGAAGCAGTTGAAGCCTGTAATAAAGACATCCTACAAACGCCGACAATTGTTGAAAATTTTTTAGTCGGCAGCAAAAATCTCGTTAAATCTCTTGAACTCGATTACGCCATCACAACAGACTGGGCGGATCCTATCGTGCGAAGTGCCCGCAGCCTAATGGTTGAATACGCCAATGAAACGGGACAATGGCAGGAATGCCTCGCTCTGCAATCGAAATTATTAGAACTGCCGTGCGGTGCGGAACTGAAAAAACAGCTCGAAGAGGATAAAGAGCATTTATCTAAACAGCTTCACGAAAAAGAAATTACTGATCTGCTCGATCAGGCAATCGCGTCGAGTAAAGAAATCTTTCCGCCGGCTCCGGTTATCATAAAAGACTTGTTGGTGAAATGCCAGAAAATTCTGGATAAAAAATCTAAGGAACTCGGTGCCGACGGCGACGTAATTCGGGGGTTAAAAGAATTAATCTACCGAGTCGCTAACGGTCTTTTAATCAAATACGCCAACGAAAAAGAAGATTTTGCCAGAACGCTGGAAGTCTTGAAAATGCTAAAACCGTTTGCCGTCACCGCAGAGCATCAAAAACGACTCATCGAGGACATAGCGACATTGCAGAAAAACGAGGAGTTTCACAGCAAAACCGTCCGTTGCTGGTTCTGCCAGGAAAACAAAGGCGATGAAGTCAGCAATATAAAAGTTCCGATGTACGGAGATGTGGTAAGAAATCGGTTATTTAACCGGACTGAAGTTACTTGGAGAAATGCAGAAGTTACGGTTCCTCGCTGTCTTTCGTGCGACGCTATTCATTTAAGGAAATCAAAATTTACGACAAAAGGATTAGTTATCGGCGGACTCTTCGGATTTCTAATAAATCTGCCTTTGATTTTTATTTACGCGGATTACTTTAAAACGGAAATGTTTTGGCTCGCCGCCCTCGTAATCGGCGGGTTCATCTGGCTCGGATATGACATTTCCAAAGAAGCTAATCGCGCTACTCAGTCGAAACGAACGAACGATATAAAAACGAAATATCAACACCCGCTTATTGTCGAATTACAAAATAAAGGCTGGTCGGTCGGAGAACGCCCCTCTACTTAAAATTTATTAAAAATATATGCGAACAACTATTGATTTTGGAATTGATTTAGGAACTACAAACAGCGCAATCGCCAAGCTGAATGCTGTCTCTACTGAAATTATAAAAAATTCCGAGCAATCCGATTTAACGCCGTCGGCGGTATATGTAAGTCCGAAGGGCAATATATCCGTAGGAATGAACGCTAAAGATCAAATCGGTAGAGGCGATGTTGCCATTGAATTCAAACGTAAAATGGGAACTTCGACCGAAGAATTTTTTAAAAAAGCTAATCGTTCAATGAAGCCCGAAGAGCTTTCGGCTGAACTGTTAAAGTCATTAAAAAATGATGTCAGAAGAAGGTTTAATGAAGATTTAACCGCAGCCGCGGTAACAGTTCCTGCCGCATTCGAGATGCCTCAATGCGAAGCAACCCAAAGAGCCGCCCGTCTTGCCGGAATTAATCTTTGCCCTCTTTTACAGGAACCCGTTGCCGCATCTCTAACTTACGGTTTTCAGGGCAAAGAGGACGAAAAGGAAATCTGGCTTGTATACGATTTCGGCGGCGGAACATTTGATACCGCGTTAATGCAAATGCGCGACGGAATCATTCAAGTTCTGGCTCACAAAGGCGATAACCATTTGGGCGGCGGGCTGATAGACGACGCGATTGTTGAACAGATTTTGATTCCCGAACTGGTCTCTCAGTATCAGCTCACCGATTTTAGACGCGGTAATTCCAAATGGAATGCCGCGCTCGCAAAAATTAAATCTCACGCCGAAAAAGCGAAGATAACACTGTCCAGCACCGAATCTGTAAACATAACTATTGACGATAGAGACTTAGGTCGAGACGAAAACGGTGATGAAATCTATCTGGAATTCGAGTTAACGCGCGAAGACGCAGCGCGCCTTGCGGAACCGTATATCAGGCGTTCAGTCGCAATGAGCCGCGAGCTTTTGCGCGAAAAAAAACTTGGGAAAGGCGACATCAGTAAGATTCTCCTCGTTGGCGGTCCGACGTTCGCGCCCTACTTGCGCGAGCAGCTTTCCGACGACAAAGAAGGCTTGGGAATCGCGCTCGATTTGAGTCAAGATCCGATGACGGTCGTCGCGCGCGGCGCGGCAATCTTTGCCGGAACCCAGCGGTTGAAAAAGACCGCTTCCAGACCCGCCGCAGCCGACACATATTCGCTTCAACTCGAGTACGAACCGATTGGTATTGAACCCGATCCATTCGTCGCCGGAAAAGTTATCGGGCAAAACGGAGAAACATTCAAAAGATTCACCGTCGAATTTGTTAATGAGTCCTCGCAACCCGCGTGGCGGAGCGGTAAAACTCCCGTAAATGACGACGGCGGATTCGCCACATCGTTATGGGCGCAAAAGGACATCCGCAACGAATATAAAATTTTTCTTTTCGACCAATCGGGAAGCGCGAAGACAATTTCGCCGGACTCGATGACCTACACAATCGGAACCGGAATTGATAAATCGCCGCTCCTCAATGATATTTCCATCGCCCTTAAAAACAACGAAACGGATGTCATTTTTGAAAAAGGTTCGCCGCTTCCATTGAGGAAAAAGAAAAATTACATCCAGCCCGGCGCGATAAAAAAAGACAATCCCGACAGTTCCGTTCGCATACCCGTTGTGGAGGGCAGAAGCAGTAAAGCCGATAGAAATAAGCCGATAGGAAGAGTTGAAATACTGTCTTCCGAAATTAAACGCGATTTGCCGGCAAATTCGGAAATTGAAATCACCTTTTTGATGGATGAATCCAGAACCATTGACCTGGAAATTTATATTCCGGTTTTGGATCAGGAATTTCAGCACAAATTAAATGTATCGGAATATCATGCTCCGGCGGTTGAGGAATTAAACCAAGATTTTGGTAATGAAGAAGCCCGATTGAATGAGCTGAAGGAAAAAATAGAAGTTGCTCCCGACCCGGTAGCCGAACGTATTTTTACAGAAATAGAGCAAGACCAGTCTCGTGAAATTATCGCCCAAAATTTAAAGGAAGGCGGCAGCGACGACACAGCCCAGTTGGAAACCTTCAACCGCCTGCTTGATTTACGCGCAAAACTCGACCAGATAGAAGACAAACTCCAAGTTCCAATGCTCGAAGAAGAAGCTGCTGCGGAAACGGAAGACGTAAGCGCGTTGATTTCGCAATTCGGCGAGGCTGACGACCGCAGAAGATTTATTGAGATAAAGCGCGAGCTGCAAACCGCCCTAAAAGCGCAACAGAAAAATATTCCGTTGATCCGTGAGAGGATTGACGATCTCCACACGCTAAAAATTCAGATGCTGGCGCGACGACCGGAATGGTGGATCGGTTATTTTGAGTATTTGGAACGCAATGAAGAAGAAATGACCGACCGAAATTTAGCTGCCCGATTGATAACTGCCGGAAGACGCGAAATCAATAACGGGCAATTAGAGAATTTACAAAATTTGTGTATGCAGTTAGTGAACTTACTTCCCGCCGACGAACGGAACTTACGAGAAGGATACGGTTCAACTATCATGCGGATGCAATGACGTGATTGTTAAAACTTTCGATTAACGATGAATGGATTTAAGCAAATTTGGAGCGCGGTTAGTTTCAAGCGACGAATTATTTGGATGGGCGCGCTGGCTGGTTTGTTACTTTTAACAGGCGGCAATTACTTTTGGGCGGATTCAAACGCGCGGCAAACAATCGCGCTTCGAGAGAAAGAAAAGCAGGAAAAGCCCCAAAAAGACGAACTCTTGAATTTTGTAAAAGAAATTACTTCAAAAAATCTAAAAACAGTTAAATCAACCGCGCCGAAGTTAAAAAGTAAAATTTTTGTCTTTATTAACGATAATGACCAAAGCCTTAATTGTATGGATCTTATCCATCAGAAGAGGTTTCAAATTATATTAAAAACCTGCCCGTTGATTTTTGAAAGGCGAATATAAATTACTAAGAACTCGCAAACCTTATCTCGCACATAATGATTTTGTTAAAGAGAATTTACAGGCGCGGTAAGCTCGGCGGAATCATTGGTTGCGATATTGACTGCGCGGCTGACGGCGTGCGTCGCCATTTCAGCCGGCGGATAAGGCGCGAGCAGTTTTTGCAGCCGGTCCGTGTTTTTCTCTTTCGGGTCGAGCCATTGTTCGTAAAAATCCGATTTTAGAATAACCGGCATCCGGTCGTGAACCGGCTTTAAAACTTCGTTCGCTTCGGTGGTGATGATAACGCAACTTTCCAACAGTTCGCCGGTTTCTTTGTTCAGCCACTCTTCCCACAATCCCGCAAAGCCGAAGATTTCCTCGTCTTTCAAATGAAAATAAAACGGCTGTTTCGCTCCCTTCGATGTTTTCGACCACTCGAAAAAGCCCGACGCGGGAATGATGCAGCGGCGCGAGCGGAAGGCTTCGCGGAAAGAAGGTTTTTCGCCGAGAGTCTCGGCGCGGGCGTTGATTAATTTATTGCCGATTGAATCGTCCTTTGCCCAATGCGGCACGAGTCCCCATTTAAAAAGCGAAACTTCTCGGGAATTTTCGACTTCGGTAAGTGCGGCGATAAACTGTGTCGGCGCGATGTTGTAACGCGGAACTGTTAAATCGCCGCTGCCGATTTTGACCTTGAAATCTCTTTCGATTTCTTCCTTTTTCGCTTTTGAAACAAACCTTCCGCACATAATATTTCACTCTTTTTCTAATAAATACTTTGACGAAGTTAAGTTCACGGATTTAACGCAGTTTTCTTCATCGCCTCTTCTTTCGCCAAAAGAAGACATTTTTCAATCGTTAAATTTTCATCTTCAACCCAAATCTTGTAAAACGATTGAAAGTCCTCGATTCGTTCAAAATAAATCTTTTCTCTTTTATTTATCGTCACCAGCAAGCCATTGAGGATATACTCCTGCTCAACCTCGCAAGCGTGTCCGCCTTTTTACATTTTCCATAACCTGCTTCCAACTTTTTAACCGATTATTTTTATAAACACAAAAATCTTCTAGCCGAAAACTGACTCGCTGTGATATAACTTGTTTCATACATAGTATATCGTTTTATGCACGAACAGGGAAGTTTTATGTTTTGATTTTATGATCGAGGTGGCAGGCGTTACAGAGGAAATATTTCGCGGAAGCCGCGTGTTGATGATAACACAGCAGGCTTTTTATAACGGAGAGTTCGATTTTTCCTCATCAATTTCATTTCCGCTTTTTGGATGCGGCGTGTCGGCGGGCTTTCCGAGTCCGGCGGACGATTACATCGAAACTTCGATTGATTTGAACCGGGAATTAGTCCGACATCCGTTCGCCACCTTTTTCGTTCGCGCTTCGGGCGATTCGATGGTCGGCGCCGGTATCAAGCCGAACGCGACGCTCGTCGTTGACCGCGCCATCGAAACCAAATCCGGCGATGTCGTCATCGCCCGCATCGGCGACGAGATGTGCGTCAAAGAACTTTTTATTGACGACGAAGGCAAGGTCTTTCTCGTACCGAAAAACGAAAACTACAAGGCAATCGAAATCAGCGAAGATATGGATTTCGAGATTTGGGGCAAAGTCGTCTGCTCGATTAATAAACACTGATTTTTCGACGGGTAAATTATGGATAGTGCCATCGCTTTGATTGACGCCAACAATTTTTACGCCTCGTGCGAGCGCAACTTTGATGCCTCGGTCAAAAGAAAGCCGGTGGTCGTTTTGAGCAATAATGACGGATGCGTGATCGCCCGCTCGGACGAAGCGAAAGCGGCGGGCGTGACGATGGGCGCGCCGCTCTTTAAAGTTCAGAATCTGCTTGCGGACGTGGACGCGGAAATCTTTTCGTCGAATTACGCGCTCTATGGCGATATGAGCAATCGGGTGATGAATCTGCTGCATAATTTCACGCCTGACGTTGAGGTTTATTCGATAGATGAAGCGTTTCTTGCTTTAGAGCCGCGCAAAAAATCGCTCGACAATTTAGGCGCATCCATCCGCGAAAAGCTCTACAAATGGACGGGCATTCCGGTTTCCGTCGGCATCGCCGAAACAAAAGTATTGGCGAAAATCGCCAACAAACGCGCAAAAACTGGGGAACTCAAAGAAAAGGGATTTTTGAACCTTTACCGTTCGCCGGAAACCGAGCCGATTTTGAAAGACACTTTAATCGAAGACGTTTGGGGCATCGGCTACCGCTCGTCATTAAAGTTAAAGGCGAATCAAGTTCTCACCGCTTGGCAACTGCGCGAAGCCGAGCATCGTTTCATTCGCAAACTTTTAACGGTCGTCGGCGCGCGAATAATGTTGGAGCTGCGCGGCATCAAATGCTTGCCGCTCGAACAAATTTCGACGAAAAAACATTCGATTGCCTGCACCAGAAGTTTCGGACAGACGGTTTGCGAATACGATCAAGTCAAAGAAGCGGTGTTGTATTTTCTAACCCGTGCGGCGGAAAAAATGCGAAAGCATAATCTCGCCGCGCACGCCGTTACTGTTTTGGTTTCAACCGACCGCTTTCATCCCGTTCCCGCCGAATATATAAACCAAGCGACATACAGTTCGACATATGCGACCGACAGCAATCAGGAAATGCAGGAATGGGCAATAAAGACGCTCGAAAAAATTTTCAAAGACGGCTACGACTATCGCAAAGCCGGAATCATCTTGAGCGGACTCGTTCCGGCTGAAACGACAACAAAGCGGATGTTCGACGACGAACAATTTAAAAAACACCATAATTTGATGAAAGCCGTAGACGAAATCAATCAAAAATTCGGCAAAGACACCGTGCGGTTCGCCAGCCTTTTGCGCGGCGATAAAGCAGCGTGGCGAATGAAGCAAATCTATAAAAGTCCGAGTTACACGACAAACTGGAACGATTTACTCACGGTTCAATAGCGTGCCTTCGTTCGATGAATTCCGTAGATGCAAGATAAAATAAATACTTTTTGATTTATATGAATATCAATTATTTGCAGCACGTTTCATTTGAAGGTTTAGAAAATATAGCAGATTGGGCGCGAGCCAATTCGCATGAAGTTCGCGCGACGCGACTTTTCGCGGGCGAGTCCTTGCCCGGCGAAGGTGAGTTCGATTTTCTAATCATTCTAGGCGGTTCGATGAACGTGGACGAAGAATCAAAGTTTCCGTTTTTATCCGCAGAAAAAAGATTTATCGAAAAAGTTATTGAACAAGGCAAGCCGGTTTTGGGAATCTGTCTCGGCTCGCAATTAGTCGCCGATGTTCTCGGCGCGAAAGTTTACCGCAACGATCAAAAGGAAATCGGCTGGTTTTCGGTTGAAGCCTTGCGCGAATCGGAATCAGTTTTCGCCGAAGTTCTGCCGTCATCACTTATGACTTTCCATTGGCACGGCGACACTTTCGATTTGCCTGACGGCTCGATTCGCCTCGCGTCAAGCGCGGCGTGCATCAATCAGGCTTTTTCATACGGCGACAAAGTTTTAGGATTGCAGTTTCACGCGGAAGCAACGCCCGATGCCGTTAGCTTAATGATCCAGAACGAGGGCGAAGAAATAAGGCGGGAAATCGCGGCGGGCGCCAAGTATGTGCAAACGGCGGAACGAATCACCTCGCCGGAGAATCAGTTTGCGGAAAACGCGCGAGTAATGAGCGATATTCTCGACGCGCTCGTTCAGAAAGCGAAGCGCGTAACTAAAGAAATTCCGCAAATCAAATAAAGGTTACTCATAACCGGGCGTGGGGAAGGCGTCGCCAAATTCCTCATAAAGAGAGTAACAAGCGTCTTCAGTATCTTTTTCTCTGACGGCTGTATTTAGACTATCCTTCAAAGTCGAAAGTTTTGTCTTAAAATCCTTCATTTGATTGTTCGTCATTTTATCGAACAAATTATTACCGGGCTTGACGGGCAATTTGACCGCGATATTGCCCGCCCCGTCGAAATTTCTGATGATTGCGGAAACGAAATCGCGCAACGCCTTCAAATCATCAAAACGGTATTTCCACGAATTCCAATCAAACGACTTATTGGGGCGAAACAGTTTATAGGCAAGTGCCGTGATTGCGATTCCGCGCGGTTTGGCGTGTCCGTCCGAGTAGAAATTGAGATCGTTCCAACGCTTTAAATAACGTATCGTCCTTCTAAACTGCGCTCGGTCTTCCGCATCCGCGAATTTTCTTTTAAAGCAGTTGAGCAATTCAAAAGGCTGGGCAAGCTCCCAAATTTTATATTTTTCTTCGGAACCGATGCGCCCTTTGGCGACGTAATACTTTGTTTCGTTAAAAAAAGCTGTTTCTTCCTTAGCGTAAACCACTAAATCAACGTGATGGTCTTCTTCGCCCGCTTTGTGATACTGAACGGTCAGGCACGGGCGTTTGTAATAAACCGTTCGGTTTTTGGTGCAAAGCGCGTCGTGAACCCAGCTTTTCAAATCGGTCGGGTAAAAGTCTTTCCGGCTCACCTGAAAAACAATGCCGATGTCAATATCATAATCTCCGTCGAGCGGATAAACGCCCGTGCCGAGCGCGTAACTTCCTTGATTAAAATACGTGAACTTCGGATAACCCGCGCCGAACATTTTTCTAAGCCCGACTCGCAAATCCCGCAATACCGTGTTTCGTTTTTCGAGTAAAATCGAATTGTCCGTGTAATCCAGCTTTATTCGGTCGTGAAATTTTTTGAAGTATTTTTGTAATTCAGCCATTCAGTTTGGCGGCACTCTGTTTTGAACGCTGCTTTTATTGCCGCAAAGCAATTTTAATTATTCAAAACACATTCCGATTAAAGCCGTTTCCTAAACAAATCCAGAAACGCTTTCCTCGCGTCGCTTTCGCGGTGGCATTCGCCGTAACATTCGCCAGAGCCGCACCAGCATTGAGCGGTTTCTTTGATATTGAAAAACAAAAACGTATTTTCGTGCCGCATTTCGTCGCCTAGCCAAACGCCCGTCTGCTGCCAGACGTTCCATTTGACGAGCCAAATCGCCGCTTGGTCGGCAAAATCGGCGACCGTGTTGAGTTGCCAATCCCAAACGCCTTGCCACGGCGGATAAGCGCAGATTGCGCCGTCGCCGAACATATGCTTGCGTTCTTCCGGCGGTATATTAGGGTCAATCACGAAGGCGCGCGGGTGTCGCTTTCCACCGCCGTAAGTGATTTTGATTTTGAAAGCCCGGTCGGGCTTTTTCAGCTTTTTAATCCACGCCAAATTCTGGTGCGTTCGCCGGCAGTTCGGGTGATGAATTATTTCGCCGCCCGGCAATATCCTAACCGCGCGGTTTTGCGCTAAATCCGCCAATAGAAATTCTAAGTCCTCCAGACTGCGAATGGGCTGAATCCAACCTTCCCAAATCGCGTCCGCGCTTGTTCCGAGCGGGTAAACGCCGACCGAAAAAGTCGGGTAATTCGCTTTCATCTCCGCGACGCTTTCACTTAATCTCTCGGAGAAAAATTCCATTCGTCATTTACTCTCCGAAAGTGGGCGAAGGATTTACGTCGCGTCCCGGAAGCCAGATGCTCGGATAACCGTTGTTCGATTTTTCCGCTTCCGGCAGTTCGCCGAACACTTTTTTCCAGCCTTCTTTTTCGATAGATTCGAGCGTCGCGCGAGCCATATTCGACAACTCGTATTTGATGGTCGCGTTGAAAAGCTCGGACAAATCATTGCCGTAAGGATTCGCCGGGTCTTCGACTGTCATATCATCAATATTGTCGCGCACTTCGGTCCAGAAATGAGTCAACTGGTCGGTCAGCGGCAAATTTTTCTTTTCCTTCAGCAGGTCAATCGCCAAAAGTTCGAGAACGAAGTGCCGGATAGAAAGGTCGTTTCGCTTGCGCCAGAGTTTTATCAATCGAATCGCGTCGCGCACGCCGCTTTCTTTGACGTGATTGATGTGAATGTCGAGATTGGTTTTCTGTCTGCCTTTTTCGCCCGAACTGCGGTAGAGAAATACGTCGTCGCGGTCTTCGTCAACGAAACGACCCGGCACGATGTCGGTGTGATAGTCTTCCGCCCAACTATCCAAACTGCGGCTTTTCAGCCGAATCGCCGACGGCTTGCGCTCAATTAAATAATCGTCCTCGAAAACTTCCGCCACCGATTCGTAAATTTCCTGCAAGGTCTCGCCCGCCGAATCGTCGTCATTATCGAAGTAACAAATCACGTCGAGGTCGTAAGCCTCTTTAATCATCGTTCCTTTAGCTTTCGAGCCGCCGTAACGAATGCTCGGCTTGCCGCCAAATTTTTTCCGCAGACGCGATTCCGCGTCGTCCCGGCGCGAACGCAACACTTTCATTTCTTCGCCGTCCGAATCCAAAGTTTGCGACTCCAAAACTTTCTTCAAATACTCGTTGTCAGTCATATTTATTCACCTCCAAAATCATTCGATAACCGCCGTGGCGTTTATCGTCGTCGTAAATCACTAAAATCGGGTCAATCTTCGGCATCAACTCGCGCCCGCACAATACGGCGACCGGGGCGGGAACTGCCGGAAATAAATGCAGCCGTTCGAGCTTCCCGTGATTGCTCCCGATTTCGCGCAGTGCCAGTTGATAGGCGTTCTTGAATGCCTCGAGGTCTGCTTTCTGGCGCAGAAAAGCCGGATTCGGCGCGGCATTGTTCAAAGTTATTTCGTAAACGCTCGCGTTCTCGGCAACTTTTTTCGGCAATTTCTCCAGATGAATCTTGCCGCTCAAAGACAAAACGAGAATCACTTTATCTTCGTCGGTTCCTTTGCGGAGCTTTTCAAATTTATAATCGGCAAATTCGCCGTCCGTTTTCCAAGTCCAATTTTCCGCGTCGCGGTGTCGCTGAAATAAATCAATCGGAATCTTATTGCCCAGCAAATTTCCGGCGAAGGCGAGAAGCGGCATCGGCGCGAGGGCGAAAAATGAAACGTGATTCGTTTTCTCCTCTTCGACGACATCCGACACGACGCGCTCGATTTGGCGTTTAATTTCCTTTTTCGCCACCGTATAAAAAGCGTCGCCTTCGTCTTCGATTTTCGATAAATCAATCACGGTTCCGGCGCGGCTTGCGGGGTAACGCGGCGAAACTGCTTCGTGAATTTCCGCCGCCGACAACTTCACCGTTTGCCCGCCGATTTTCGATTTCAAAACGACTATTGTCGTTTGGCGGTCGGGCGAAGCGGCGGTCAGCCAAAAGATTCTGTCTTCGTGCGCTTTTTTGTAAGCCAGCAAAGTTTCGCGGCTGTATTCTTCCGGGTGGTCGTCAACCAATTTATGACAGCGATGACAGAGCAGCATCAGATTGTCCACGTTGTTGATGTCAGCGGGACGGGCTTTGCCCGCGTCGCCGCGCGGACCTTTTTCGCTGAACGCGACGACGTGCGCCATCTGCGCCAGATTTATCGTTTTATGAGTCAACTGATGGCTTAAAAGGTATTCATTGCAGCCGTCGAATTCGCAGCGTCCGCCCGCGCGAACGTAGAGCAGAAGTTTAACGTCCGGCTTGATTGAGCGCGTTACTTCCTTTAAATTTGTTTCTAAATCTGTTTCTTCGGCTCGCGCTTTCGCCGACGATTCACTTTTTTTGTTTGTTTTTTTCTCAGGCATATTCGTATGCTTTCGCAGCCTCCGATACTCTAATACTCATTTTTTTTAACCTTCGGACATTTTTTTGTCCGAAACCGAAAAATTTTGAGTATTTATCAAATAGAGGCAGTGCTAATAATCAAAAAATAAAAATGGCGACTGAAAACTCTCGAAGAATTCCGGCGGAAAAAGCGGCATCGGTTGACGAAATAAATGACGCCATTCTTGCCCTGACCTCCGAAGAATTAAAACGCTTGGAAAAATATGCACGATGGCGCATCAAAGGTTTGGGCAGAAAGAAAATGGATCGTGATTGGGAAGTTCTTCTAAATGAAACGGTCTCGGCGTTTTGTTCCGGCACCCGCCGCTGGGAGAGGGGAAAGATAGATTTTGTCAGAGCGATGACCGAAGCGATGCGGAGCATTTCGGATAATTGGCGACGCACATACGACGAGGACGAGCCGAGACTCGAATCGGAAATGATTACAACCGCCGTTTCCGGTCGGGAATTTAATCCGCTCGTTAAGGTCGCCGCGCCGAATTGGAACAAGCAAAACGAACTTGAAGTGAAAAGAGATATTGAAATCATCGAGAATTTAACGGCGAGACGCGAGTTGGCGGCTTTAATAATAATGGGCTGGAAGGACAAGATGACGGGTTCCGAAATTCAAAAGGATTTGGAAATCTCGCAACAGCAATACGAAACGGAGGTCAAATGGATTCGGCGGACTGTCAGAGCCGCCTTCAAGGAGCGAGGCGATGCTTAACGAAACAGAAAAATACCAAGAAGAATTAGCGAACATTATGAACGCGCTTGCCGATTCGGTTTGGGAAACGACGGACGAGGAAATTAAAGAGGAATTAACCGAAGAAGGAGACGATACGGAAGCCGTCAGGCAAATTCTTCTGAAGTCCGTTAAAGACTGCCGGCAAAAAAGTTTACGCGAAGCGAAAGAACGCCACGAAAAAAATGTTTTTTCGTTTCGGCAAACCAAATTCGATTTGCCCGATTCTCCCGCTGAAAAACGCAATCTTATTCAAGCGATGTTAGGAAATATGGCGGCGCAAAATCAAGTGCGAGTAACGGCACAGTTCAGAGATTTTGAGAATCTGCCCGACGAAGATTTAGATGGCGTTTTGCAGCAAATCCTCGCGCTTCAAGCCGCCGAAAAAACAAACGACAACGAGTGACTGCCAAACTTTACAGCCCGGAAAAATTACTGCGCGAACTCGGCATCTCCGCGCCAGAAGAAATTGACATTGAAGCCGTCGCCGAATACTGTCAGGCGACGATTATCCCGCAAAAATTAAAGGGCAGCACGGCGCGAATCATCGGCTTCGGTGACCGGGCTTTTATCGCCGTTGACAGCGAATCCCATCCGTCGCGGCAGAGATTTTCCGCCGCGCACGAACTTGGACACTGGATGCTCGACCGCGGCAAAATGGCGAGTTTCGTTTGTTCGGAAAAGAACTTTCTTAAAGACTGGGCGGGCGACAATCCAGAGCGACGCGCCAATCGTTTCGCGGCTGACCTTTTGCTGCCGAAGTTTATGTTCGAGCCGCTCGTCAAAAATAAAGAAATCACATTTCAAACGGTTCGTGAACTTTGCGCGAAATTTCAGACCAGCCTGACGGCGACCGCAATTCGTCTGGCGGAATGCGGCTCGTTTCCGGCAATCGTCGCTTGCCACAACAAGCAAAACCGTCTTTGGCAGTTTCGCGGTTCGGACGTTCCCTTTGTAATTCAACTTCGGGACGCGCCCGGCGCATATACCAACGCTTTCGATTTGCTGCACGGAAAAATTTCTACGTCAAAACCTGAATCGGTTCAAGCCAGTGATTGGATAACGCATCCCAAATCAAAGTATTATTCAATCCACGAAGATTCGGTAAAAATAAGTGAAGATTTGGTTTTGTCTCTTCTATGGTGGAAAGACGAGAGACAACTGCTCGATTTGGAAGACGACGAGGAATAAATTCGGTTATTCGGAAATGCGAAGCCCTAAATGGTCGCACGGCGCATCGGTTAAATCCTGTTCGACTCCCAAATACTTTTCAGTCGTTTGAATCGAATCGTGTCCCAGAGATAATTGAATCTGATCAATTGGCGAACCGCCCTTATGCGCGAGTTTGGCAAACGTGCGGCGGAGGTCGTGCGGCGCGATGCCTTGCTTTTCGAGTTTTTCTGCATAGCCGACGACGATGTTGTAAATCGCCTGTTCGGTTAATCCTTCACCCATTAAATTGCCGCCTTTATTCACGCGGCGAAAAATAAAGCCATCGTCAATATGCGCCGCGTATGTCCACGAATCAATCGTCGCCTTCGCCCACGAAGGCATCGGAACGGTCCGCATCTTGTCGCGTTTGCCGACAATATCAACAATCGCCCAGCGCCCTTCACGTTGCTGAACGTGTGAAACCGAAAGAATCGCAGCCTCCGCCCGCCTGAGTCCGCAGCCAATCAGCACAGCCAGTAGCGCACGGTCGCGCACACCTTTTAATGTTTTAACGTCGGGAGCGTTAAGCCACATTTGCGCTTCTTCACGAGTGAGCCAATTTCCTGTGCGTCGCCCGCGAATCGGAACGCCTTTCACCGCTCGAATACCGTTGGCAATTCTTGAATCAATCCAGTCATTGTCTTCGGCTTCCGAAGCCAGTTTTCTGATAGCGGACAATTTTTGATTGATGCTGGAGGATGACGAGCCGGATTCGCGCAAAGTTTTAATGTATCTGTTGATTAGAGCCTTGTTCAGTTGCGGTCGGTTTTCCGAAGCGTGCCAGATGAAAAATTCCTCCAACGCTCTTTGGTAGGCGCGACGTGAATTTTCAGACGGCAGCGCATCGAGAACCAAATCAATAATTTTTTTCTCGGCTGAACTGAGTTTTGGTTTGACGAGCGCGGTCGAATCTCTCATAAAAGCAAAAAGTCATTTGAAATTTATCACGAGCGACTTCCCCTTGTAAATAGCTTTTGTTAATTAGTATTATCATAAGCTATTTTACGCCTTTAATATGCTGCCTTTGAATCTTCTTTATGGAGGCTGTCAGTTTTTGAAAATTACGACTGTTCATCAGCGGTTTTTGTTAGAATTATAAATTCCGGCGAAATTATAATGTAAAATCATCGTATAATTTGGTTGCAAATCCGATTCGGTAACGCATTTTAAAACGGCAATTTGATTTTTCAACACGCTCTAAAAAAGAATGCCTAAATTTTTTCGCCTTGTTACCGGCGCGTGAAGCCGAATCAAATAAATGAGGCAGCGCAGTTTCCCGCGCTCCCTCATTTGAAATTTAAATTTATCGCCGCTTAAATCTCGCTCGATCAGCCTTTCCGAGCCGCGCGCAACAACGCCACCAAACCGATGCCGATGCCGACCGCCGCGGCGACGGTGACAACCGGATTGAGCGTCGCTTTTGTGTAAAAGCTCGTCTCCATCGTGTGTCCGTCGTAATTGCCGCGCTCCTGTAGATTTTCCGACGGTTTATCAAGCCCGTTTTCTTCGAGCGGTCGCGCCGGCGGATTCGGCATTTTCTGCGCCTCGTCGAAAGCCTCCGACTCCATCACTTTGTCGAGCAAACGCGGCGCGTAATAACCGAGCGCGGACAAAGATTTGCCGCCGCCGCCGACAAAGACATTTCTTTCCGCCGTTTCGCAGCAGTGCAGAATCGCTTCGGCGACCGCTTCCGGGGCGTAAACCGGCGGCGGCAGGCGAAATTCCCGGTTCGTGTAATTTTTCGCGTTAATAGAAAACGGCGTGTTGATGGCACTCGGCTGAATCAGGGTGACGGAGACGGGCGCGGCATCGGCTTCGAGTTCCATCCGCAAAGCGTCGGTGAAACCTTTGACGGCGTGTTTCGAGGTCGAATAAATGCCCTGCAAATGCACGGCGCGGTCGGAGACGACGCTGCCGACATTGATTAACGCGCCGCCCGATTTTTTCAAAGTTTTAATCGCTTCCAAAGAGCCGTAAACGATGCCCCAGAAATTCGTCTCGAACAAGTGCCGCATATCTTCGATGGCGGTGTCTTCGATTTTCCCGAAAATGCCGATGCCCGCGTTGTTGATCCAAGTGTCGAAGCCGCCGAATTTTTCGACGGCTTTCTCGGCGATTTTTCGCACGTCTTCCTGTTTACCGACATCGCCGATGACGTAGATCGCTTCGCCGCCGCTTTTGTTGATTTCGTCGGCGAGCATATACAAAGCGTTGCCGCTGCGCGCCGCCAAAATCAGCTTCGCGCCCGCTTTCGCCGCCGCCCGCGCCGTCGTCAAACCGATGCCGCTCGACGCGCCCGTCATCACGATTGTTTGTTCCGCCAAGTTTTTCAGTTTCATATTTAATTTCCCTCTTGCTCGTTTTTATTCGCAGCCGTTTCCGTTTCGACCGGATAAATCCAGAGTCGCATCGTTTGCCGCGTGAAATTTTATCGCCCCCGTTGTCGCAGTTTTCGATACACCGCGACGAGAGCGAGCCGCAGCATTAAATTTTCGTTTTTCATTTTATTAGCCTCTAAAATTTCGTTTTAAGAAAAGAATTCGCTATCTTGTCTCGCCTTCACCGATTAATTTTTGATTCGATTCTATAACAGTTTATCAATCGTCACGGGCAAATCCCTGACGCGCTTGCCGGTCGCGTGATAAATCGCGTTGACAATCGCCGCCGCCACGCCGACGATGCCGATCTCGCCCAATCCTTTTGCGCCCAAAGGATTGATGATGTCGTCGTGTTCCTCGACGAAAATGACTTCGATGTCGTGGATGTCGGCGTTGACCGGAACGTGATATTCGGCGAGGTTGTGATTCATAAATCGCCCGTAATTTTGGTCAACGATTGATTCTTCGTGCAGGGCGTGTGAAATGCCCCAGACAACGCCGCCGATAATCTGCGAGCGGGCGGTTTTCGGGTTGATGATGCGTCCGCCGGCGATTGCCGAAACGACGCGCGTGACGTGAATCGTCCCTAAATCTTCGTCAACTTTGACTTCGGCGAAAATTGCCGAATGCACATTCATCGTATATTTTGATTGTCTGGCTTTGTCGGGCGAAGATTTTGTTTCCCGCTCGATGCGCGCGGTTTCGGTTTGTTTCATCAAATCCGTTATCGAAATTGAAACTGACGGATTTTCCTTTAATTTCATCTGTCCGTTTTCAAACTTTACGTCTTTAATTTCCGCGTCGGCGAACGGCGAATCATTTTGCGATTGCGCCAGCTCTAAGAGTTTTTCGCCGACGGCTTCGCACGCCATTTTGACCGCCGAGCCGTTTGAGGAAACCGTCCACGAACCGCCTTCGACGGGCGACTGCGGTAAATCCGAATCGCCGACTTTGCAATCGACATTTTCAATCGCAACGCCGAGCGTTTCCGCCGCGATCTGCGTTAAAACCGTGTAAGTTCCCGTGCCGATGTCCGCCGTTCCGCTCGCCACTTCGAGTTTTCCGTCCTGCGTCAAAACGGCTTTCGCGCTCGCCTGCGACTGCATCGCTTCCCAGATTCCGGTCGCCATTCCCCAGCCGACGAGATTGTCCGCGTCTTTCATCGAACGCGGTTCGGGATTTCTTTGCTTCCAGCCGAATCGTTCCGCCGCCTGCTCGTAACACGCTTTGAGTTCTTTGCTCGAAAACGGTTTGCCCGTCGTGATGTCGTCGTAAGCGTAATTTTTCAGACGCAGTTCGAGCGGGTCAATATTTAATTTGTAAGAAAGCTCGTCCATCGCCGCTTCGATTGCCCACACGCCGGTCGTCGCACCGGGCGCGCGCATATCAATCGGCGTGGCGAAATCTAATTGCGAAACTTTGTAATCGAGTTTGGCGTTCGGGCAGTTATATAAAACGCCCGACCAGTTGACGACGTTTTCGTTGTAGTCTTCGTGATGCGAAGTTTCTTCGAGGCATTCGTGCGTCAGCGATTCCAAAGTTCCGTCCGAATGCGCGCCGAGAGCGATGTTTTGAATCGAATTCGGGCGATGTCCGAACGTAAACATCTGCTGGCGAGTGAGCGAAAGTTTGACCGAACGCTTTAATTCCAAAGCCGCCATCGTCGCCAGAAAGACCTGATGCTGCGGGCGCAAACCCGAACCGAAACCGCCGCCCATAAACGGCGACAGCACGCGCACGTCCGATTTCGACAACCCGAAAACGCTCGTGATGTATGAATGAACATTGATCGCGCCTTGCGTTTTGTCGTAAATCGTCAATTTCCCGTCCGCGTCATAAACGACGGTCGAAGCGAAATTTTCCATCGGGTTGTGATGCTCGTGCGGCTGAGTGTATTCGGCTTCGTGCTTGATTTCGGCGTTATCAAACGCTTCCTGCGGATTGCCGTATTCAGCCGGTTTCGGCGTGGTCGAACGCAGTTTCGGGTGATACGCCTCTTCGCGTTTTTCGTTCAAATCCGTTTCGTGCGGCTCGACTTCGTAATCAACTTCAACGAGCGAAGCCGCAAACCGCGCCGTCTCGAAATCTTCCGCCAGGACGAGCGCAATCGGCTGCTGACTGTAAATCACTTTCTCGTCATACAGCGGGCGAAACGGCGATCCCGGCGGCGCGACTTCATCCTGATGTTTATAATCAAGCCACGCGGTTCGCGGACGGTTTTCGTGCGTGTAAATTTTTATCACGCCCGCGACACTCATCGCTTTTTCGAGATTAAATTTCGTAATTTTGCCTTTCGCAACGTGGCTCGAAACGACGAAGCCGTAAAGCATATTCGGCACGTTATTTTCGGCGGCGTATTTTGCCTTGCCGGTCACTTTCAATTTACCGTCAACGCGGCTCTCCGGTTTTCCGATGTAATTGGTCGTCATAATTTTTCCTCCAAAAAGGTTACGAACCAGCCTCAAGATGCGCGGGCGTTTTCGGCGGCAGCAAATAAAGAAGCGTTACCCCGACGCATAAAATCAAACCCGCCGTGCCGTTCCACAACGCCAGTAAAATGGACGCTAAATACAGCGCGTTGCTCAACGTATATTTGCGCGTGACGTAGCCGACATACGGCTCGTCAACTTTTTCGTCGAGCAGCCCGTTGCCGCGCCGACTGCCGTAGAGCCACGTCAGCAGCCAGGCGAAAGCGGGCAGAAAAAGTCCGAAAGCGTAAAAGACAATCGCCGTCTGCTGCCAATTCTCGTCGGTCATATACCTGGCTAAAACGGCGGTCGGAAACGGCAGAAACGAGACGCATAATAAAAAGAACAAATAGAGCAATATAAAAGTATGATTGGTCTTTTTATAAAGCTGAAAAATAAAATGATGCCGCGTCCAGTAAATCCCAATCGCCGTGAAACTAGAAATATAGCCTAAATAATCCCGCCATAAATTCAGGAGTGCCGAACCCAGACTCGCCCCGCCGTCCGGCACTTCGGGAACTTTTAATTGCAGCACGAGCAAGGTCACGCCAATGGCAAACACAGCGTCGCTAAAGGCTTCGAGGCGGTCGGTTTCGCGCACATTCGATGTTTCCGGCATATTTTAATTTATTCTGCGCCCGCTGCCCCGGCGATTTCTTTGCCGCGCGTCGTATCGAGAATCAACCGCACCGTTTCCGCCGGTTTGTCCCATTGCGGAAAATGTCCGCAGCGGTCGAACCAATGCAATTCCGCATCGGGAAATTTCTCCAATGCGAGTTTCGCCTGACTCGGAAAACACACCCGGTCGCGTCTGCCCCAACCGATGACGAGCGGACCCGCAATCGAATTTTTCGCCGCGCCTTTCTGCGTTTCGCCGTAAGCCAGATTGTAGAGAAGCTCATCAAACACGGGCGATTCGGCGTAAGAGCGCAGCGTGTCGAGCGCGAGTTGCGCGGGTAAGTTCCAGGGACGCGCCGAAAATTGCGCGAACAACAGCGAACGAGTGATGACGTTGCGGGTCAACTGCGGCGCAATCGGCTGGATTGCGCGAATCAGTTTGATTGATAAATTTACCGAATGATAAAAAGCCGGAATCTGCCAGCCCTGCCAAAAACCGCCCGGGTCGAGCGACACCGCACCGCCGACCACGCCGCCGCGTCTGGCTAATTCCAAAACCATTCGCGCACCCATCGAACTGCCGACGACATCAACGCCCGTCAGATTATTTTCGTGAACGAATTCGGTGACGGCATCGCACAAAGCGGCGATTGTCGTCTCCCCGCGCAAAGGCGGCGTGTCGCCGTGTCCGGGCAAATCAACCGCGATCACGTCGCGTTCCAAAGCCAAATCGTCGAGAATCGTCTGCCACGAACGCCAGTCGCCGCCGATGCCGTGTATCAAAAGCAGCGGCTTGCCCGCGCCGCGCCTGATATAATTCATTTCCATAATTTCCCCTTGTTCAATAAAAATTTTCAATCGTTCCGCTTCGCGTTTTCGCCGGATAATTCGGCTGATTTTAGACGGATAATTTTATGTCGTCCGGCGCGAAACGGAACGATTGAAAATTCCTAGGCGTTTGCCGTTTGACCTTGCAGCTCGCTTGAAATTCGCTTGCAAATTAAAACGTGTTCCTTGAAAACCGCCCGCGACAATGTGGCGAGATTCCGTCCCTGCTGTTCCGCCGGGTCGGTGGTGTTCGCGTCGGAATTATTCAAATAGTTATCGGCAAGTTCGTATAATTCCTCGTGATTTTCAAGCTGCGCTTTAATATATGCCTTGTCAAAATCAGCACCCGGCGCGGTCGTTTCGATTTTATCGAGCGTTTCCTGCTGTTTCGGCTCAATCGCCGGTGTCGGCGTTTTTAAATTTTTGAGGACGGTCAGAACGGCGACCGCTTCCTCGAATTCAAATCCGGCGAATTCCTTGGTGTTCGCCTGCGTCGCTTTTTCTTTAGCAATCCGGCTGGTTACCAGTGAAATCTCCGCGCGAGGGATGACTCCCAAGCGAAATTCTTCTTCTGTTTGAGCTGTTGTATTAGCCATTATTTTCTCCCTTACTATTCCTTTTAATGAAAAAAGGCTGGTTAATGAAATGTTCAAGTTTTTCGCCTGAGCATTCCGGTTGTCGGGCGCATCTCAACTCGACCACAGATAAACAAATCGTATCCCTCGAATTGATGTCACCTCGCTAAATTTTATGCGCCGCGCATTCGTCAAACCGGCTCGGTGCTGGTTCGATGAAATTGGCTATCGTTGTCGCGTTTCATTTCGACGGCTTGCCTTAAGGCGCGAACGACGGCGCGTTTTCCGAGTTCGATTTTGAAAGCGTTATGCTCGAAACCTCTGGCTTCAGCGAAAATCAAATCAGCGGCTTTTTGGAAATTTTCTCTGGTTGCCGGTTTGTCTTTCAGCAAATTTTCGGCTTCTTTGTTGCGCCACGGTTTATGCGCTACGCCGCCCAAAACCAGCCGCGCTTCTTTAATCGAATCGCCGTCGAGTTCCAGACCGACCGCGACCGAGACGAGCGCGAAAGCATAACTCGTTCTGTCGCGCAGTTTCAGATAAGCGTGATTTTTTTCAAAACCTTTCGCCGGCAAATCAATCGAAGTGATGATCTCATTCGGCTGCAAAGTATTATCAATTTCCGGCGCGTCTTCGGGTAAACGGTGATAATCTTCAAATTTTATTTGCCGTTTCGCGTCGCCTGCGCCTTCGACGTTGACAACCGCTTCGAGCGCGGCGAGCGCGTTCGCCATATCGCCCGGATACGTGGCGATGCAACTCTCCGACCAGCCGAAGATCGCGTGTAACCTTTGAAAACCGTCGAACGCCGCGCAGCCCGTGCCGGGAGCGCGTTTATTGCAGGCAGTGGCGACATCGTAAAAATAATAACAGCGCGTCCGCTGATTCAAGTTGCCGCCGTTGGTCGCCATATTGCGAAGCTGCGGCGACGCGCCCGCCAAAATCGCTTTCGAGAGTAGCGGATAACGCCGCTCGACTTGCGGATGATACGCCGTGTCCGCGTTCGTGCATAACGCGCCGAGCCGCAAACCGCCCGCTTTGTTTTCTTCAATCGAAGCGAGCGGCAGACGATTGATGTCAACAAGGCGCGACGGACGCGCGACGTTTTCCTTCATCAAATCAATCAGATTCGTCCCGCCCGCGATAAATTTCGCCGTTGCGTCGTTGGCGATTTCATTCACCGCGCCGGAAATTTTGCTCGCTCTCGCGTATGAAAAATTGTTCATTATTGCTTGCCTCCGTTCGCCGTCTGCGGCTTATTGTTTGCGTTTCGCACGTCTTCAATCGCCGCCACGATATTCGGGTAAGCTCCGCAGCGACAGATGTTGCCGCTCATCAATTCGCGCACGTCGTCCGCCGTCGCCGCTTTGCCTTCGGCGAGCATTCCGACTGCCGAACAAATTTGTCCGGGCGTGCAGTAGCCGCATTGAAAAGCGTCGTGTTCAATGAACGCCTGTTGAACCGGATGCAAATCTTCGCCGTCCGCCAATCCCTCAATCGTCGTAATGGACGCGCCGTCTTTCATCACCGCCAAAGTCAGACACGAATTAATGCGTTTGCCGTCCGCCAAAACCGTGCAGGCTCCGCATTGCCCGTGATCGCAGCCTTTTTTCGTGCCGGTCAATTCGAGCCGCTCGCGCAGCAAATCTAGCAGAGTGACCCACGGCGCGACTTCGATGCTGACATCTTTATCGTTGATTTTTAAGTTTATTGACTGCTTGGCAGGCGGCGCAAACCGGGCGTTTTCGAGAGTTTCAGCGTTCATCTCTTTTCAAATTCTCCTTGAAAATATTTTCGACTTTTTCTCATTAACCATTTCCGTTCACATACAAAACGGAAGGTTAAACCACGAAACAACACTAAGCAACACGAAAAATTAATAAATCATCCGTCCGATTCTTGTTTTTTTAACTTCTTTTCGTGTTCCTTCGTATTTTTTCGTGGTTCAATTTCTCAACCCCGCCGCGACCAGTGATTTTTGCCGACTTCGCATTCGGCTAATTCAAACGTCGAAGCATACGGCGTGAAACTGACTTCTTTATTAACCGCATACAACGCCTGACGCGAACATAAAAACATCGCCGATGCGTCGTCGTAAATAAATTTATCCAACGCATTTGCCAACTGCGCCTGTTTCAACTGGTCGGTCTGCTCGTTGAATTGACGATACAAATCGTCGAAGGCGGGCGTTTCGCCGCCGCGCCTGAGCGCGCCATATTTGCCCAACACCTGATAATGCAGTTCGAGCGGCGGCGCGTCTGAAATTTGACCGCTCCAGCCGTAGAGAAAAACATCCCAATCGAAAGTGCCTTTTCTCTCCGCCAAATTTCGTAAGTCCGTCAACTTTTCTTCACTCGATAAAATACGCAAATCAACCGTCAACTGCAAACCGTCGCGCAAATTTTCGGCGATCAAATCGCCAAGCGCGGCGAACTCGTTCGGCACGACGACTCGCAATTCGCGGTCATCGTTCCAACCGCTTGCGCGCCGCAACTGCGCGGCTTTTTTCGGGTCAAAATCATACGGCTTCGGGCGCGTCAAAAAACCGTAAGTCCAGAGTGGTGTCAAACTGCCCGCCGGTTCGCCGTAGCCTTTCAAGCCTTCTTTGACGAGCGCGTCGCGGTCAATCGAAAAATTGATCGCCTGCCGCATTTTTAAATCGTTCAGCAAATTATCGTCGCCCTCGCGGTTGAAAATGCCGAAGACGTTTCTGAGCGCGTCAGCCGAAATCAATTTTGCGAATTTAGAATTTTCGATTTTTTCCGCATCTTCCGGCGCGACGTTGGTCACGATGTCAACTTCGCCCTCGCTCGTGCAAACGAGTTCGATTGCCATTTGCTGTTCGATGTCGTTTAAGAAGACGACTTTTTCTAATCTTGCGCCGCGTTTCGTGTTCCAGTAATTCGGATTCGCTTCGAGGACGACGCGCGCGGTGCGGTCTTCGGTTTGAAACCAAACGCAGTGAAACGGAAACTCGCTCGTGACGGCGATTTCCGCGTCAATCGTCGAATAACCTTCGGTTAAAATGAATGCTCCGGTGGCAAACTGCCCCGCTTCGTCAATCGCTCACCAATGCCCTTCGCCGCTGCCGTTGCGCTTGTAGCCGAAGCCGACGTTTTTCCAAAAATTCGTGTTCATCAAGTGCATCGCGCGAAATTTGCCGACCGCCAGACCGTCGGGTTCGGGAAATTTCATTCGCACTTTGAACTCGTCAACGATTTCCATTTTCGTTCCCGCCGGATGATTAAACTGCGTTCCCGGCGGATGCGGAGATTTCCATTTCATCATCTCGTCAAAACTCTGCTTGACGCTCGCCGAAGTCAGCTTTTCGCCGTCGGGAAAAACCTCGTCGTCGCGGATTTCGATTTCCAGAGTCAGTTCGTCAATCCACTCGAAAGTTTTCATCGCGGCGGGCGTGATGCGCCCTTTTTCGTCGGTGCGAATGAATTCTTCGACCGTGTTGTAAGTGATATACAGCCAATTCAAAGGGCTGCGGTCAACGACACGAATCGTGCCTTTCGGATTGCGCGGTTTAACCACAGAAACGATATTTTCAACTAAACTCATTTTTCCTCCCTTTGCTCGTTATGATTTAAATTAACTGCGCAGCCTGTCATTCAAAATTAAATCCGCCGTCTTTTCGCCGACCATAATACACGCTGCGCTTATTGCCGCTCACGACGCTTGGCATTACGGAAGCGTCGGCGACGCGCAAGCCTTCAAGCCCGCGCAATTTTACTTCATTCAGCGTCGCGCACGTCTTAGCGCAGCAAAACAGGCTTTGCGTCAATCCGAATGCGGAAAAGCGTATAAGGCTTACGCCGCAAATCTTTGCCTTCCTGATATTTCGGCTGGCGATGCAGTTGGTTCGCCGTTACGTAAAGATAACCGTCCGTCGCCAAAGACATCGTATCCGCCCACAACAGGCGCGCGTCGTGAACGACCGTTTCCCACGCGCCGTTCGTGTCTTCGGCTTGGCGGCGCAAAATCGCGTTGTGTTCGTAATTGGTCGAATAAATATAACCGTCCGCGTCCGACTCCAAACCGTCCGACGCGCCGCCTCTATCGCCTTCGTCAAGCACGGTTTTGCCCGCCGCATCGTCGTCAATCGAACGGTCAAAAAGCGCGTCCGTCTCAACGCTGTAAAGCCGCCGCGTGCCGAGCGGACAGTAAAAAAGTCTTGAGCCGTCGGCGTTGATGGCGATGCCGTCCGTTCCCATTCCCGCGCCCTGTTTGGTCGTGCCTTCCGACTTGTCGAGAAACGGTCGCCCTTCAACTATCGGCTGAAAGTCCGGCAATTTTAACGCTTTGGTCGAGGGATGGTCGTTGAGTTTGCGCCAGCTTTCGCCCGTCGCCAAATCTACGACGATAATTCCGTTCGCGCCTTTTTGCGCCGAATCGGTGATGTATGCCGCGCCCTCGTCGCCGCGCCGCAAATCAAAACGCACGTCGTTTAAATAGGTCGTCGGCAACGCCACGTCTTGCGGAAAAAGTATTTTTTTAACGACTTCATTCGTCGTCAAATCAACGCAGACGAGTTTCGGTCCGCCGTATTCAGTCGGTTTGAACATCGGGCTGCCCGTGTCGAGAATCCACAGACGGTCTGCCGGATCAACGACAACCGATTGAACGGATACGAGCGCATCAGCGTCAGCGTCGGAAGCGGGCTGATTAAATTTTTCGTTCGGATAAGCGACCGCTTCGCCGTCCACGAGTTCGGCGACGGTAAACTTCACATCGTCGCCCCATTTCGGATAATTGACGAAGATGCGACCTTCGTGCGAAACGGTTACGCCCGTCGGCATCGCGTCGTAAAAATAAGCGACCGGCTCTAGCTCGCCGACGGGCGCGTCGGTCGGTAATTCGTGTTCTTGCGGCGTTTTCTGTTGACTGCTGCTTTGCATAATTTGTTTCTCCTTATTCTTTTTTCCCAAGTGAATTTTTAAGGCTTCAGCACAATCTTGATGCAGTTGTCCTTCTTGTTCTTGAAAATATCGTAGCCGAGCGGAGCCTCGTCGAGCGGCATTTCGTGCGTGATAATAAATGACGGGTCAATGTCGCCTTTTTCAATCAAGTCGAACAGTTTCGGCATATATTTTTGGACGTGCGTCTGTCCGGTTTTAATCGTCAAGCCTTTGTTCATCATCGCGCCGATTGGCAGTTTGTCGCCCGCGCCGACGTAAACGCCGGGAACGGAAATCGTGCCTTGTTTGCGGCAGCTCATAATCGCCTGCCGGAGAACGTGAACGCGGTCGGTCGCCAGCATCACCGTCGTTTTCACCGCGTCAACGATGCCGTCGAGTTTGCCGCCCGCGAGAGCTTCGCAGCCAACCGCGTCTATACAACGGTCGGGACCGCGCCGGTCGGTCATCTCCATCAATTTTTCATAAACGTCGTCGTCATCGAAATTAATCGTTTCGGCTTTGCCGTCTTTTTCCGCCATCGCCAGACGTTCCGGCACGTTGTCAATCAAAATCACGCGACCCGCGCCCATCAGCCACGCGCATTTGACGGCGAGTTGTCCGACCGGTCCGCCGCCCCAAATCGCCACCGTGTCGCCCGCTTCGATTTCCGCGTTCTCCGCCGCCATATATGCGGTCGGGAAAATGTCGGAGAGAAATAAAACCTTCTCGTCTTCGATTCCGCTCGGCACTTTGAACGGTCCGACATCGGCGAACGGCACGCGCAGATATTCGGCTTGACCGCCCGCGAATCCGCCGAGCATATGCGAAAAGCCGAACAGACCGGCGGGCGAATGTCCCATCGCTTCGATGGCGACTTGTTTATTCGGATTCGAGACATCGCAGCACGAATAAAATTCCTTTTGACAGAAAAAGCACTCGCCGCAGGCGATAACGAACGGCACGACGACTTTATCGCCGACTTTCAGATTGCCGACACCGCTGCCGACTTCGACCACCTCGCCCATATTTTCGTGACCGAGAACGTCGCCTTTCTCCATCGTCGGTTGATAACCGTCAACCAGATGTAAATCCGAACCGCAGATCGCGGTCGAAGTAATTTTTATCACCGCATCGCGCGGATGCTCGATTTTCGGGTCGGGAACCGTTTCCACCCGCACATCATTTTTTCCATTCCAACATAATGCTTTCATATTTATCTCCTTCTGAATTAATTGTGAATTTAACATTTGAGCCGACGGATTACGGATTGCTCCGCCGGTCAACCGAATTGCCGTTTTTCAGCAAAAAACTTGTTTTTAATCGCCCACCGTTCTATTCCGGCAATTCGTCCATCGCCGTCGGTTCGCGTCTTTGCCGGGCGTTCATCCGGTGGCGATATTCCGCAGATTCGTCGTAAACCGGCTTGCGGACGCGCTGGATCGAGCCGAGCGGCTGATGCTCGATCAAACAATGCCACGGATTAAACGCTAAAACTTCGTCGGCGAAAACGCGGCGTTCGTTGCCGTAAGCGTTTTGCGCCGGAATCGTTAATTTTGCGACCGCGCGATACGGACTCGCTTCTTCCGACCATTCGACTGAAGCGTCTTCGACGGGCATCGTTTCCAAATCGGTGCAAAGCTGGATGCCAATTTCATACTCGCCGCCGTTTGAATTGAAAAATTCGACGACCAGATCGCGCAACGCCGACGGATTGCTCGTATCAATGCTTTTGCCGGTCAACTCTTTCAAATTTTCCGACGCGGGCGCGACGTTCAACTTGGCAATGTAATCGCCGAAGCGAATCGCCGCCTGCGTGAAAAACGTCTCGCCCAAAATGTGCGTTTCCGGCATCGCCTGACCGCCCGCGCCGCCGACGACATCAACGCCGACCGCGCGCAGTGCCGCCGCGCCTGCCCGCAAAGCGGTCGTGGCAATTTTTTGCAGTTCTTCCGGCTGCTGCGTCGCTTTTTCTAAAACTAAGGCGTGTTTCAAATAACTCGCAACGTCGCCCGCCGCAATCGTCGGATGATTACACAAAACGAAATCCTGCGTCACAGCGTCTTTTAATTCGGGCAGAATCTTTTCGCCTTCGATGCCGACGATTTTAATCGCCATTCCGCGCAAGGCAGCCACGCCGTCGGGCAGAATGTCGCCGGGCGAAGTCGAAAGACGAATGATGACCGGAAAGTTGCGCGCCTTTTCAAATAATCCCTGTTTTAATTCGTCGGGCAAATCGTCGTAAATTTGCAGTTCGCCTTTTAAGATGCCGTGACTTTTGGCGTGCGCGTCGCGGACGGCGTGGCGATGTTTTTCGTAAGCCGCCATTCGACCGCGCGCGAATGAAGCGCGAATTTCTTTGACATCTTCGTCTTCGTTTTCCTGTTTGACTTCGATTG
>CAXTMQ010000008.1:37021-41733 GCA_964245305.1 uncultured Pyrinomonadaceae bacterium | reverse complement strand
ACGGCGAAATGCTGTCCGACTTCTTCGAGCGTGTGTTCCGAACCCGTGTTGCCGAGACCGAAACGCATTTTGATAACTTTTTCCTCGCGCGGCGTTAAGGTTGCCAAAACTTCGTCGGTGATTTCGCGCAAGTTGCCGAACGTGACCGATTCTGCCGGATTCATAATAGATTTGTCTTCGATAAAATCGCCTAAGTGAGAATCTTCTTCTTCGCCAATCGGCGTTTCCAAAGAAATCGGCTCTTGCGCGATTTTCAAAACCTTGCGGACTTTCGACACGGAAATATCCATCTTCTTGGCGATTTCTTCCGAGGTCGGTTCGCGTCCTAATTCCTGAACTAATGCGCGAGACGTGCGAATCAATTTGTTGATCGTCTCGATCATATGGACGGGAATGCGAATCGTTCTCGCTTGGTCGGCAATCGCTCTGGTGATCGCCTGTCGAATCCACCAAGTCGCGTAAGTCGAAAACTTATAACCGCGCCGCCACTCGAATTTATCAACCGCCTTCATCAAACCGATGTTGCCTTCCTGAATCAAATCAAGAAACTGCAAACCGCGATTCGTATATTTTTTCGCAATCGAAACAACCAAACGTAAGTTGGCTTCGACGAGTTCGCGTTTCGCCTGATTCGTCTGCTGTTCGCCGACCAGAATCGTCTGCAAGGAGCGTTTGATTTCAATCGCCGGAAGATTATATTTCTCTTCGATTTCGTGGATGATTTTTTTCGATTCGGAAACCTTTTTGTTCTGTTCCTTTTTATTTTCGGGCGTAATGCGCTTGTTTTCGAGCTTGTCCTGCGCCTTTTTAATTTCGCGCTCGGCTTTGCGGATTTCGTCGGAAACTTTGCGAATCGCGCTGATCAATTTTTGCATCGCGCGTTCGGTCAGATTCAGATTTTTCATTTCCTGCGAAACTTCGAGCCGGAAACGCGCCGTCTGCCGCTTGAGCGACATCAGCTTTTTCGTAGATTTCCCCTTTGAATTTTTCTTCTCTTCGCATAATTTGTCATACGCCTTCAAAGCCTTTTTGAAAGTCAGGCGAATGTTGCCGATGCCTTCAATCGTCCAGCGCAGATATTCTTCGGCTTTGTCTTCTTCGCCGGAAAGTTCAGCTTGCTCGGAGAACGTGACGATTTCGCGGATGTAGCCTTTACCGCTTTCGAGATCGTCGCCGATTTCCAAAAGGCGTTCGACCGCAATCGGCGAACGCGAAATCGCTTTGCGCGTTTTGATTTGTCCGCGCTCGATTCTTTGCGCGATTGTCACTTCGCCCTGACGGGTCAAAAGCGGCACAACGCCCATTTCGCGCAAATATAAACGCACCGGATCGTTAGATTTGTCGAGCGTTCCGGCTGACAAATCCAAATCCAGATCGTCTTCGTCAATATCTTCGTCCGAATCTTCGTCGAGCGCGAGGCTCGCCGCTTTTTCAAGTAAAGCGGCATCCGTATCGGCAACCGAAATATTCGCGCCTTCAAGTCTGGTTAAAACATCTTCGATGTCGTCGGGCGACATCATTTTATTGGGCATCTCGCGGTTCAGCTCGTCGAAACTCAGGAATTTCTTGCGTCTTCCGAGCGCGACCAGCCGATCCACCAAATCTTCTTTTTCGTCGTAGTCTGCCATAAATTTATGAAAAATTTTGATTAAAAAATCGTCTAAATCGTTGTTTATAAAATAAATCTAAACGCCGCCGACCGTGAAAAGGTTTCAAACCTGAAAACGGCGATTAGCAAATAATTTCTAACTTTTGAAAATCGGGCAATTATTCAAATATGAAATCTGTCATTATAGAGCATAAAACTTGATTTATCCAAATTCTTGCAAGAAAAAATCGTTTGCGTCTGCCGGACGGCGAATTTCGATTTAACTTGTCAATCGTTTTGCCCGAAAATCATTTTTCGCCGATGCGTTTTTCAAAGTCGCGCTTCATTCGGGCGAGACTGATTTGTTCATTGACGAGCGCGTCGCGCAAGTCAATATCGCCGGTTTGTTCGGCGAAAACCAATTCTTGGCTGATTTCCAGAATGCGGCGCGAAATCGCCATCGAACGCAGAGTGGCGACGCAATTTTCCGCTTCGACCAAAACTTCGTCAATCGCTTCGTCCAGATCACGCGCCGGTTCGCTCATCAAAAGAACGGGAACAAAATCGCTCGCCGCCGCGTCGTCGGCGACGAGTTCCATCAAATTTTCGCTCGTAATGTCCGAACCGATTTCGCGCAAAGCGAGCAGAGCGCGAAAAACTTCGGCGGTCGCCAACGGTTCGTAGTCGGTTTCTTCCAATTGCGGCAAAATAACGTCGCGTAAATCTTTATCGTAAATCAGAAGCTCGAGCAGATGCTGTTCGGCAACCGTCATTCTGGCTTGCGTCGCGCGAGCAACTTGCTGTTTGACGGTCTGCGTTTCGAGCTTTGTGCCGAGTTTGACGGTTCGCCACAGATCGCGTTTGAGAATCGTGTCGTCAACGCGCAGAAAATTCATTGTTTGGTCAAAAGCGTCGCGCTTGCTGATCGGATTTTTAATCGCCGACAAAACCGGCATTAATTCCTCAATCGCTTCCGCTTTTTCTTTCGGTGACGAGAGACGATGCGCCTGTTCGGTGTTTTCGAGAACAAACTGCAAAAACGGAAAAGCGTTGCCGCGCATTTGGTTATAACTTTCCGCCCCGTTCGCTTTTAGAAAATCGTCAGGGTCTTGTCCTTCGGGCAAAATTAAAACTTTCGTTTCAAAATCGTCCGTCAGAAGAATTTCAATCGCCCGCCGCGCCGCTTTCACGCCCGCCTTATCGCCGTCGTAATTGATGACGACGCGCTTGGCGAAACGGTTTAAAAGCCTCGATTGTTCCGGCGTGAAAGCCGTTCCCAAACTCGCCGCCGTGTTGCGAATACCGTGTTGATAAAGCGCGATTAAATCCAAATAACCCTCAACCAATATCGCAAATTTTTTCTGCCGAATTTCCTCTTTGGACTGAAAAAGCCCGTAAAGATGCTCGCCTTTCGTGTAAGCCGGAGTTTCCGGCGAGTTGAGATATTTCGGTTCGCCCGTCGCCAAAATCCGCGCGCCGAACGCAATCGGATTTCCTTTAATATCCAAAACCGGAAACATCACGCGCCCGCGAAAGCGATCATAAACGCGCTTTTTTTCTTCGTTGACCGAAACCAAACCGCTCGTTTCAATCAATTTTTCATCCGCGCCTTTCGATTTCAAAAGCGACATCAATGCGTCCCAACTGTCGGGCGCGAAACCGATGCGAAAAGCCTTCTGTGTTTCAACGGAAATCTCGCGTTTTTCCAAATACTCACGCGCCGCTTTCGAGTGCTGATTGTTTTCCCGCAATTGATTTTCCCAAAATTCGAGCGCGTAATTATTGAGTTCGATCACCTGATCGGCAATCGCTTTTTGTTCCTGCTTGCGCTGTTTGTTGCGCTCGTAATTTTTATCGTCAACCGGTTCGGGCAGCGGAATATTGGAAATCTCCGCGACTCTTTTAATCGCTTCGGGAAAATTCAGACCCTCGATTTCCATCACGAAATTAAAAGCCGAACCGCCTTTTCCGCAGCCGAAACATTTGAAAAATCCCTTCGACGGATTAACCGAAAACGAAGGGGTTTTCTCGCCGTGAAACGGACAATTTCCCCAAAAATTCGCGCCCTTTTTCTTCAAAGGAACGTGCGCTTCGACAATCCGCACAATGTCGGCGCGATTTTTCAGCTCGTCTATGAAATGTTGGGGATAAAGCATCTAGTTTTTCTTATTTGGTACAAGCCAAAACTCCACGTTTGGATAATCGCTTTTGACATAAAAGAATCTGAGTTGTCGTTGAGGAATATCGGACAATAAATTTTGCGCTTCCTTCTTTTCTGTCTGATATTCTTTCAAAGATTTACCGTAAATCACGATATGCCCGCGAGATTTGGGATTTGCCGACAGATATTCCGTATAAACTTTTTCAAAAGAAACTGATGAACATATCTGCTCATAATCGTCGTGGAAAACGAAAGGTTTGGTTTTTGGCGGAAAAACAAAATTCCATTCGGCTTCATTAAAGTTAGGCTTGTCAGCACCAGCGGGAACTATCCAAAATTGAATTTTAAAATCTCCCGTCTCTTCGCTTCTAATTTTTGTAATGTTGCTGCCATCACGTTTTGCCTCTCGGATAGCACCGTTTAGCCAAAGTCCGTAAGTCAGCTTCTTTTTCAAATAATTGTTTTCCCCGCTTATAACTGCATACCCTTGAGAATTTGGATGATTTTCTAGCTCAATAAAAAAATTATCAACCCGCGACAGAAAATCATCACAGGTAATAAATCCAAATTCATCAACTTGGACTGCCTTAGGTTTAGCCTGTCCGAAGCAAACGTGAAAAGAAGCAAATAAAATTATCAAAACGAGAAAGACTTTTTGTAGTTTCATATAATTTTATTGTTTCAATTCTGCAATCGTCGCGCCTTGTCCGCCTTGGTCGGGCGGCGCGAAGGTGTATTTGGCGACATGCGGATGATTTTTTAGGAAATGATGAACGAAATTTTTCAGCGCGCCCGTGCCGAAGCCGTGAATGACACGGATTCGCGGGAGCGCGGCGAGATAGGCTTCGTCGAGGAATTTGTCGAGTTCGTATTCGGCATCGGCGGTGCGTTTGCCGATGAGATTCAGTTCTGCCGACAAGTCTTCGGTGTCGAGACGCAGATTGGAATTTTTTGCCTGAATTT
>CAXTMQ010000008.1:18407-36984 GCA_964245305.1 uncultured Pyrinomonadaceae bacterium | reverse complement strand
GCGAACCTTTGTGCCGACGGCGAGCGGCAAATCCTGATTAACAAGTTCCAAATCCTGAGATTCGGGCGAAGAACTTTGAACCTTGAACTTTGAACCTTGAACTTGCGACAGGACAGCGCGATTTAATTCGGCTTTTCTCGCCACTCTTTCTTTTTCGAGTTTCGCTTTTAACGCTTTGTCCTCGATGGAGTTGATGAACGCCCTCGATTGTTTTTCAAAACCGGCGACGGTTTCGGCGAGTTCGGTTTCAAACGATTTGCGGCGTTCGCGTTCGCGCTTTTTCGCTTCGATTTCGAGCGTCGCGTATTTGTAGGCGACGGCTTCGCGTTCTTCTTCGAGGGCGACGCGCAAATCTTCGGCGTTCGTCGTTTCAATTTGCAGTTTTCGCAAATAATTTTGCGCTTCCTGCGCGGAAATGTCTAAATTTTCCCGCGCCGTTTCGATCACTTCATCGCGGATGCCGAAGCGACGCGCGATCTCGATTCCCGAAGACGCGCCCGCTAAACCGACGAGCAGGCGATACGTCGGCTGTAAAGTTTTTTCATTGAATTCGACCGAAGCGTTAATAATATTCGAGTCGTTCGCGGCGTAGATTTTCAGACCGCGATAATGCGTCGAAGCGATGATTTGCGCGTCGCATTTTCGACGAAAATAATCAACAATTGCCACGCCCAAAGCCGAGCCTTCATCGGGGTCTGTGCCTGTTCCGACTTCATCTAAAAGGACGAGCGACGGCGATTGGCAGTTTTCCATCATCGAAGCGATGTTTGAAATATGCGACGAAAACGTCGAAAGATTTGCCGACAAAGATTGATTGTCGCCGATGTCCGCCAAAACGGATTTATAAAAGGGAATCGTCGCTTCACGCGCCGGAACGGGCAAACCCGAAATCGCCATCAAACTCAGTAATCCGGCGGTTTTCATCACAACCGTTTTCCCGCCTGCGTTCGCGCCGGAAATTATCATGACTGATTTTTCCTTCGTTAATCTGAATGAAACCGGAACGATTTCGTTGTTTGTCCGGCGCAGATTTTCTTCCAGGATCGGATGTCGCGCGTCAGTTAAATCTAAAGTTTCGTCATCGGAAATCTGCGGCGCGACGGCTTTAAATTTTCGAGCGAATTCGACTTTTGCTTTGATGAAATCGAGTTCGGCGACCGCCGCGATTGCCGCTTCGATTGCCGGTAATTGCTCGCGCAAATCTTCAGTTAAGGCAAATAAAATTTTGGCGATTTCGCGTTCTTCTTTGCCCTTTAAATTTTGCAGTTCGTTGTTGGCTTCGATGACTTCGAGCGGTTCGATAAAAACGGTCGCGCCGCTCGATGAAAAACCGTGCGCCACGCCGCCGACTTTACCGCGAAAATCGGCTTTGACGGGAATCACGTAACGCTCGTTTCTCTGCGTAACAATCGCATCCTGAATCGCGTCGCCGGCGGAGCGCATCGTCGCTTCGAGGGCTTTTTGCAGTCGCCCGCGCTGATTATTTATTTCGCGTCGAAGGCGCAGAAGTTCGGGCGAAGCCGCATCGTCAATCTCGCCGCTTGGCAGAAGTTTTTTGTTCGTGCGCTCAATGACTTGGAAAAGCGCGTTCGGAATCGCTTCGACAAACTGCCAGAGCGTCGGCGCGAAATCTTTTTCCGGTTGGATCGAAGATTTGGCGAACAACGCCTGATTGCAAAGCCGCGTGATTTCCAAAAGCCGAACGGGTTCGAGCGTCGCATTGCTAATCCGCAAAATCGCCGCCGCGTCCGAGGGGTCTTCCAAACCGCTGAACGACCACGAAACCTGCTTTTCTTCGTTAAGGCGAATCGTTTCGTCAATCGCCCGCAAATCATTTTCAAGCCGAACACGGTCGGTCAACGGCTGCAAATCTTCAAGCAAATCTCTGCCCATCGGCGTTTGCGCGTAACGGGCGACGAGCGCGAGCATTTTTCCGTATTCTAAAGTCGTTAAGGATTGCATAAAATTCAATAAATAAAAGCCTGCTCGAACGACAAGCAAGCATTTTCGGATAATTTGGTTAATAATCGGCAGCGACGAATTTGCTGAAATCGAAATTGAAAAATCTTAATAAGTTCGCTCATTGCATTTGGCGACTCTCATGACGCTGACGAGCAGAATGTTGTCTCGAATTTCGTAAATGATGCGATAATCGCCGACTTTTATTCGATGCAAACCGCCTTCGTCAACTAACTTTTTATATCCGAAAGGGCGCGGATTATTGCCCAGAGATTCAGCGGCGGCGACAATTTTCAGTTGCCATTTCCTATCAATACGACGCAGTTGTTTGGCAATATTCGCGGCAAAGACAACCTCGTATTTCATATTCCGAGTTCGGTCTTTAATTCATCCAAACTGATATACTCGCCTTTTTCAAGAGCGCGTTTAGCATAGCGAATGTCGTCCAAATCTTCGGCGGTCAATTCTTCCGAATCGTCTTCAACGCGCTTTGCCTTGATCTTTAATTCGGCTAACAATTCATTGGCTGATTCCACGTCGTCAATTTTGTAGTGCCGCTTAATCCGCAAAGGCAAATCAATAACTATCTGTCCCATATTTCACCTCAAGAAATTATATCACCGGCGCTTTTCGCCTGCTAAAGGAATTTTTACTCCGCGACTTCAACGACTTTCCAAAACGCGACGTGGTTTTGATTTTTGTCCTCGCGTTCTTCAGTTCGTGATAAATCCACGCCGCCAACAGAATGTCCGGTTTGATGAGAATGATATTTTTTGTTTCGTTAATCAAAGGTTTCATTATTTTTGTTGAATTATTTACTCGCCGGTTTCAATCTTTTCCCGATTTTTTGCGGCATTCCGATAAGCCAAAAGGATAATAATAGTAATCATCAAAGGAAAAAAGGGAAGAAACAGAGTGGTCTGCAAAATTGCATTTCGATTCGTCGTTGAGTAGAACTGCGGATAACCTAGAATAGCTTTTTCGGGGTTTTCAGAATCATAATAAACGACGACTTTTTGCCCAATTTGTATTTGGTCAAAGTCAGGATTGCCGCGTCCCGCGCTGCCATTTTGTTGATAGTTTCTACCGTTAACCTGATATGAATATTTTATATTGGAATGGTTTTCAGGCTCTTTACCAGTAACTATTCCGTAAATGCCTACTCCTTTTTCAGCCAAATGATCGAGGTCAGGCGAATTGAAAGCAAACATTCCTATTCCGTAGCCCAAAGCGGTAAAAATAATCCAAACAATGAAAATAACAATGACATATTTCATATTTCCAGATTTTTTCGCAGATTCTCAAGCAATAACTTCAACGCCTTTCCAAAACGCGACGTAGTTTTTAATTTCTTGCGCTTCGTTTTTAGGTTCGGGATAATACCACGCCGCGTCAGAATTTATCTGGTCGTTCACGACGACATCGTAATAATTTGCCGTGCCTTTCCAGCCGCAGACGGTGTGCGAATCGCTCGGCGCGAAAAATCGTTTGATGATCGAATCGGGCGGAAAATAATGATTGTTTTCGACGACAACCGTGTCGTCGCTCTGGGCGATAATTTCGCCGTTCCAATATGCTTTCATAAAAAATTCTCCTTGATTTAGTAAATTAATTCATCGCCAAAAATTTTTCGCGGATTTCCGGTGTCGGCATCATACAGGCTTCTTGTTTGCCGAACATTTTGTAGCGGTATTTGGCGAACAGTTTGTAAAAAACATCGCGGATAAACGATGGCACGACGATGAAGCCGTAAAAAAATCGCCACGCGCCGCGCAGTTTTCGAGCGATTCGCAGAGCGGCGGTCGTCCGAACGTAAGCCTTGCCGTCTTCGATTAAAACGACCGAATCGGTAACGCTTTTGTCTATGCCGTGTTCGTCGAGAAGTTTTTGTCCGATCTCCGACTGCAAAGGCGCGAATTTGAAATAATTTTCCTCGTCGCGCTCGATAATGAAGTTGACCGAGCCGTTACAGAAATTACACACGCCGTCGAAAAGAATAATCGCGCTCATATATTTAATGGTAAATGGTAAATGGTTAATTGTTAATTGTTAATCGACGATAAATTTGCAGTTTTGAGAATCATCTTCGATTTATCATTAACAATTAACCATTTACGAATCGAAACATTTTGGTTTATACTGCGTAGCAACTCGGCAGTTCCGTTTTACAATTCATTTCGATTCAAGTTTATGAAGAAAATTTTTCTGAGATTTTTCGTCGCTGTTTTTGCGTGCGCGGCTCTTGGCTGGTCGGTTCGGGCGCAGACCGGAACTTTTGCGATTACCAACGCGCAGATTGCGACGGTTTCGGGTCCGACGCTTTCGCGCGGCACGATTGTCGTGCGCGACGGTTTGATCGAAGCGGTCGGCGAAAACGTCAAAGTTCCGGCGGACGCGCGCGTGATTGACGGCGCGGGATTGACCGTTTATCCGGGATTTTTCGACGCGAATACGAGTCTCGGTTTAGCCGCGCCGCCCGCGCCGCGTCAGGGCGGCGGAGCGCAAGCGGCGCAGTCGGCAGGACAAACGGCGAATCAATCGAACTCGAATTATCCCGACGGGTTGCAGCCGGAAGAATCGGCGGCTGAAAATTTGAAAGCGGGCGAAGCGCAGTTTGAAACGAACCGCAACGTCGGATTTACGACCGTTTTAACCGTTTCGCGCGACGGCGTTTTTAACGGGCAGTCGGCATTAATAAATCTCGCGGGCGAATCGGTTTCGCAGATGATTATTCGCGCTCCGTTCGCCGAGCATTTCAGCTTTACGACGCTGCGAACGGGCGCGTATCCGACCGCTTTGATGGGAACGATTTCCGCTCTGCGGCAAATGCTGCTCGACGCGCAGACTTTGCAGTCGAACCGTCTGACTTATGCGAAAAATCCGCGCGGAATGAAACGTCCCGAAGCGGATAAATCGCTCGACGCGCTGCTGCCGATTTTGAGCCGCTCGATGCCGATTGTTTTTAACGCGAATACGGAAATGGAAATTATCCGCGCGTTAGATTTGACGAAAGAATTTAACTTGAACGCGATCATCGCGGGCGGGCAGGAAGCGTGGAAAGTCGCCGACAGATTAAAAGCACAGAAAATTCCCGTTTTGCTTTCGCTGAACTTTCCGAAACGAACCGCCGCCGCTTCGCCCGAAGCCGACGCGGAAAGCCTTGATATTCTGCGTCTGCGCGCCGAAACGCCGAAAACCGCCGGACGCTTGGCGCAGGCGGGCGTGAAATTCGCATTTCAATCCGGCGGAATGACGAACATCAACGACTTTTTTACGAACGCCAATAAAGCGGTCGAAAATGGATTGGACAAAACTGCCGCAATCAGAGCGATGACGCTTTCGGCGGCGGAAATTTTCGGCGTTGACGATAGGCTCGGCTCGATTGAAAAAGGAAAAATCGCCAATCTAACCGTTTCGCGCGGCGATATTTTGTCGAAAGACAAAACGATCACGCACGTTTTCGTTGACGGAAAACTTTTCGAGCAAAAGGAAAAACCGAAAACTCCGACACCGACCACCGGCGGTCAGCCTCCGGCGACGGCGACTGTCGGCGGCGCGTATTCGATTACGATTGACATTCCCGGACAGCCTTTGCCCGGAACTTTGAGCTTGACGCAGCAGGGCGAAATTTTAACCGGCAGTCTGCAAACGCAGCTCGGCACGTCGCCGATTAAAGACGGCAAGGTAGCCGCGGACGGCTTCAGCTTTACGACGACCGTCGAATACGGCGGCTCGACCTTCGAGTTAGCCGTCAGCGGCAAAGTCGAAGGCAATCGCATCAGCGGAACGATGACCTCGCCACAGGGCGCGATTCCTTTCAGCGGAACGAAAACGCCTTAAATAGTGAAAAGTTTTTTAATTGTTAAGAATTTTTTGGGACTGGAAAGATGAAAAAAATAACAATTATTTTATTGTTGATTTCGATAAATTTGCTTTCGTTCAGATTTGCGGCGGCGCAGGCGAAGACGGAAGTTTTAATTCGCAACGCGACCGTGATGACTGCTGTTAAAGGAACGCTCGAGAATACGGATATTCTCGTGCAGAACGGCAAGATTGCGAAAATCGGCAAAAATCTGAAAGCGTCGTCGAACGCGCAGATTTTCGACGCGAGCGGCAAGTTTGTCACGCCCGGAATTATTGACTGCCATTCGCATTCGATGATGGACGGCAGCGTCAACGAATTTTCCTATTCGGTAACTTCGATGGTGCGGACGCGCGACATTCTTAACCCGACCGACATTGCGATTTATCGCGCTCTGGCGGGCGGCGTAACGACGGCGAATCTGCTGCACGGCTCGGCAAACGCCATCGGCGGACAAAACACGGTCGTCAAATTTAAATACGGCAAGCCGGTCGAAGATTTTCCGATTGCCGACGCGCCGCCGGGAATAAAATTCGCGCTCGGCGAAAATCCCAAAAGAACGAATTTTAATCCGACCCCGGGCGCGACGTTTCGTTATCCGCGCACAAGAATGGGCGTGATGGAAACGATCCGCGACGCATTTGCCCGCGCCAGGGATTATAAAAAATCCTGGGACGATTTTCGCCAGAAAAAAACTTTGACTCAGCCGCGCCGCAATTTGGAGTTAGAGCCGCTCGTCGAAGTTTTAGAAGGCAAACGACTCGTTCATTCGCACGGTTATCGCTCGGACGAGCTTTTAAATTTACTCTTAATCGCCGACGAATTCGGATTCAAAATAGCGACGATTCAACACGGACTCGAAGCCTATAAAATCGCGCCGGAAATCGCCAAGCGCGGCACGGGCGTTTCGATTTTTACAGATAGCTGGGGCTACAAACTCGAAGCCTTCGACGCGATTCCGTATGACGCGGTGATTCTTTGGAAGGCGGGCGTGGTCGTCTCGATCAATTCGGATTCGGACGAGCGGATGCGCCGTCTGAATCTCGACGCGGCAAAGGTCGAAAAATACGGCGGCGTACCGGAAGAAGACGCGCTGAAAATGATTACGATCAATCCGGCGAAACAGCTCGGCATTGATAAACGCACCGGCTCGATTGAAGTCGGCAAAGATGCCGATCTGGTCATCTGGTCGGCGCATCCGTTCAGCGTTTACGCGCATCCCGAAACGACGATGATCGAAGGCGAAGTTTATTTCGACCGAACCAAAGACATTGCGAAACGCGCCGAATTGCAGAAGGAACGCGAAACGCTCGAAAAAATGGATGTCAATCGTCCGCCCGGAAGCGGCGAGCGTTCAACGCCGCCCGCGCGACCGAGCGAGCGGCGCAAAGCCGATTTAGACGACGCGGAAACCGACGGAGGAAACCGATGATAAGTTCAAAGTTCAAAGTTCAAGGTTCAAAGTTTTTCAGATCATTTTCGATTCTGATTTTGTTTGCGTCTATCGTCGGATTCGTTTCTTCCGCCTTCGCTCAGAACGACGGTTCGGAGCAAAATCAAATCGGTAAAGCGGGAACTTTTGCGATTACTAACGCACGTATCGTCACGGTTTCCGGCGCAGTGATCGAAAAGGGAACGGTTGTTATCAGCAACGGCAAAATTTCGGCGGTCGGCGCGAATGTTTCAGTTCCGGCGGGCGCGGAACGTATTGACGGCACGAATTTGAGCGTTTTCCCCGGACTGATTGACGCGGGAACGAATCTCGGCTTATCGGAAATCGGGCAGGGCGTTCCGGGTTCGGTAGACGTTGCCGAAACCGGCGATATGAACTCGAACACGAAGGCGATTACAGGCATTAATCCGCATTCGACCAACATCAATGTTACGCGCGTCAACGGCATTACGACCGTGCTTTCGATGCCGGTCGGGGGCATCGTTTCCGGTCAGGCGGCGATTATCAATTTGAACGGTTCGACGCAGGCGGAAATGGCTCTCGTGCCGACTTTCGGTCTGGTCATCCAATTTCCGCGCATCACGACCGGCGGCGGTTTTAACCCGTTCGGGACGCAGCAGCAGGTTGATTTTAACGAAGCCTCAAAACGCCGCGACCAGCGCGTCGAAGATTTGAAAAAACTTTTCCGCGACGCGCAGACTTACGCCAAAGCGAAAGATGCCGAAGCGCAGGATAAAAATTTGCCGACTTCGCCGACCGATTTGAAAATGGCGGCACTCGTGCCTTACGTTCGCGGCGAGCGTCCGGTGATTTTCACGGCGGAGCGCGAGCGCGACATTCGCGGCATTGCGAAATTCGTCGGCGATATGAAAATCAAGGCGATGATCGTCGGCGGACAGGAAGCGTGGAAGGCGGCGGACGATCTTAAGAAAAATGACATTGCCGTCGTTTATACGAATATTTATGCGCTGCCCGTGCGCGATGACGATGCTTATGATTATTTGTTTGAAGCACCGTCAAAAATGGCGCGGTCGGGAATAAAATTCTGCATCTCGACCGGCGACAGCGGACCGGAAATCCGCGATTTGCCGTATCATGCGGGACTTGCGGGCGCATACGGTTTGTCAAAAGACGACGCGCTCAAATCCGTGACGCTTTATCCGGCGCAGATTTTAGGAATCGCGGATCGCGTCGGCTCAATCGAACAAGGAAAAATCGCCAATATCGTCGTCGCCGACGGCGATATTTTAGAGCCGCGCACGAACGTCAAATATCTTTTCATCAACGGTAGATTATTGCCTTTGACGAGTCGGCATACTGAACTTTACGATTCGTTTAAGGATAGAAAATAAACGAAGGCAAAAGTAAAAAGGCAAAAGGTAGAAGTTCGGAATTTATTCTTCACTTTTACCTTTTGCCTTTTTACTTTTGCCTTCAAATCAGCCCCACCAAAACGAAGCCGCGATGATGCAGTAGAGCGCGATTAACGCCAAGCCTTCGAGCCAGATTGATTCGCCGTCGTAGACGACGAACGCCGTCACGATTGCCGCCAGCGCGAGCGCGACGATCAGCAGAGGCGACAAAACGAAAGTTAAAATCGCGCCGCCCAAAACGAACGACAGCAGAACGAGCGCGGGAAAAAGACCGAGCGCGATTTGCAAAGAGCCGTTCAAAATAACGCTGACGGCGTAATCGGCTTGGTTGCGCCACGCCAGTTGAATGCCGATGATATTTTCAATCGCGTTGCCGGCAATCGCCACGATCACCAAACCCGCAAAAGTTTCCGAGATATTCAAAGATTTCATCGCCGGTTCAAGCGCGGCGACGAACCAATCGGAGACGACTGCCGCGCCGATTCCCGCGCCCGCCAAAATGCCAATCGTCAAACCCATAGACCATTTAGGATGTTCATCGGCGCAGTCTTCGGGATTCGGGCTGACCGCTTTGTCGCCTTTGATCGAGAAAAGAACGCTGACGGCGAGCAGGGCGAGCAAAACAATCGCGCAGACAATATCCAATTTATCAACGTGCGTCTCGGCGGGCGTGTGCAGCTCTTTGGCGAGCGTCGGAATTATCAAAGCCGAAATCGCCAGAATCATCAGGGTCGCAATCATCTTCGGCGTTTCCGATTTAAATCGCTGCGTGCCGTTTTTCAAGCCGCCGAAAAACAGCGCGAGACCGAAAACGAGCAAGGAGTTGCCGAGAATCGAGCCGACCAGCGCGGCTTGCACGACGTTCGACAATCCGGCGCGTAGCGCGAAAATACAGACGAAAAGCTCGGGCAGATTGCCCAGAGCCGACTGCAAAATTCCCGTCGCCGCCGGACCGAGCCGCGCGCCGAGTTGTTCGGTCGCGTCGCCGACCATTACCGCCAGCAAAGCCAGAGCCAGAGCCGTTACCGCGAAAGACAAAACCGCGTTTGCTTCCGTATAATGCAAAATTCCGGCGACGATTGAAACGACGACGCACAAAGCGACAACAATTTTTTCCTTTTTTTCCATTTCGGCAATATGTTGATTTACTTGAAATTAAATTTATATTTTTTAATACTCAATATACTAATCGAAAATCCGCCTACCGAGAATACGACGGCGATGATTTTATCGTCAGCGTCGGAAAAATAATTTTATGGAGAAGGCTGCAAAAAAAGATTGGACGCTCAACGCCGACGCTTTTCAACGCCTGCTCGAATGGCTCGACGACGGAACGAATTCCGAAGGGCAAAATTATCTCGAAACGCGCCGTCGGCTGGTCGCTTATTTCGACCGCAAAAATTGTCTGAATCCCGATGAACTCGCCGACGAAACCTTAAATCGCGTCGCGCGGCGAATCGTCGAGGCGGGAAAAATCGAAAGCGAAACGCCCCAAAAATATTGTTACATCACGGCGAAATTCGTCTTTTTGGAATACTTGCGCGGCGCGGACAAAGCGAGCGTTTCGATTGACGACGTTTCGCGCAATCCGAACAATAATCAATTCGCCGCGCCCGAAACTGATTCGGAAGAAAAAGAAACCAAAGAAAAAATGCTCGTTTGTTTGGAACAGTGCGCCGATAAATTAGAAGCGGCAAACCGCGAAATTATCGTCAGTTATTATTTCGGCGAAGAGCGTGTCAAAATTGACAACCGCCGCGCGTTGGCGCAAAAACTCGGAATTTCGACGAACGCTTTGACGATTCGCGCCTGCCGGATTCGTGAAAAGCTCGAAATCTGCGTCGGCAAATGCACGGCTGAAAATTGATTTTCAGAGCGGCAAATAAATTGGCAAATAATTATTTGAAGTTCGTCTATGAAATATTTTTTTGATTTCGTCTTATAGATGCGAGAAAGGTTTTTGGGAAAAACCTTAAGTATATGAACGAAGATAGATTTAATAAGGAAAACATCGAAGCGTATCTGCTCGGCTCTCTGTTCGAAGATGAAGCGGAACATTTCGACGAATTGAGCTTCACCGACAATGATTTTGCCGACGCGCTCAAAGCGGCGGAAGCGGATTTGATTGACCGTTATATTCAAGGCGAATTGCGCGGCGCGACACTCGAACGCTTTGAATCGTATTACCTCGCTTCGCCGAAACGCCGCGAAAAGATTGAATTTGCCCGCCAATTTCAAACATTCGCCGGACGCGAAATTGCCGCGTCACAAAAAAAAATCGCGGCTGAAAAAGAAAAGTCGAAAAGCGGTTTGAGCAAATTTTTTGCGTCACTGAACATTTTCAAAAACCGAAATTCTTTTTTGCAGTTCGGCTTTGCCGCCGCGACGCTGTTGATTTTAGTTTTGGGCGGCGTGTTGATTTTTAGAAATATTTTCAATCAAATTAATACGCAAATTGCCAAAGTTGATTCGCCTGTCAATCTCGAACGGCAAACGCCGCGCGTCGAAGAAAAAAACGCGGCAAATTTGTCGAATCAAAACGCTGATTCAAACGTCGAAAATAAAACTGCGACGGCGAACGCCAACAACAATTCGACGGCGAATCAAACGGAAAAAACGAATAAACAAACGATGGCTCAGCCAACGCCGACACCGAAACCGAAAGAGACGACGCTGCCGTCAAAACCGATCGTCGCGTCGTTTCTGCTTTTGCCTTCTCTGCGCGGCGGCAGCAAAATTCAAAGCCTTTCGCTTTCGGAAAAAATTACCGACGCGGCGATTCAGCTAAAGCTCGAAACCGACGATTATCCGTCGTATCGCGTTAATTTGATTGACCCGTCGAGCGGAAAAACTTTATGGCGAAGCGAAACGATCAAAGCGAAAAGCAAAGGCGCGAACAAACAACTGAACGTCGGTTTTCCGGCGAAACTTTTAAAGTCGCAGATTTATACTTTGCAAATTTCCGGCATTTCCGCCGACGGCAAATCCGAAATTATTAGTGACTATCCGTTTCGAGTTGTGCGATAATTAGCGCGTTCCCCTAAAATTCAGATTTTTTTTGCAGAGGTGCGACGAATGCTTCGACAAAAATTTCCCCTTGTAAAACGAACGAATATTTTCAAATTTCAATTCGCTTCGGCAATCGTTTTTTTGATTGTTCAAATCAACTACGCGCAGACCGCGACGATTCAAAATCCGCCGGAAACCGCGCTCGAACCGGGAAAAAAAATCGAGCGTGAAACCGCGCGCGGCGAAAAACAAATTTTTCAAGTCGCGTTCGCCGCCGATCAATACGAAAAAATAATCGTCGAACAGAAAGGCGTTGACATCATCGCCAAAATTCTCGACGCGGACGGCAAATCCGTCGCGGAATATGATTCGGAATGGCGCGTCAACGGCGCGGAGACGATTGAATTTACGAACGGCGCGGCGCAAACGTATCGCGTTGAAATCTCGCCGAAATATAAAATGCTTCCGGCGGGAAAGTTTGAAATAAATTTCGCCGAATCGCGTCCGGCGACGGAAAAAGACAAATCTTTGCAGGAAGCGCGAAATCTTTACAACCAAGCCGTCGCATCGCGCCGCGCCGGAAAATCTCCGGCGGCGATTCCGCTCGCCGTTCGCGCGTCGGAAATTTTTGAGAGGAATTCGGATGCCGAAACTGCCGACGCGGCGATTGTTTCGAGTTTGCTCGGCAATCTTTACGCCGAAACGAGCGATTATGAAAAAGCCGAAGCCGCGTATCAAAAAACTTTAGCGATCCGCACGAAAGTTTTAGGCGAAACGAATCCGCTCGTCGCTTTGACAATCGGCGATATGGGAGTGGTTTATCGTCTGCGCGGCGAACCCGAACGCGCTCTGCCTTTGTATCAAAAATCGCTGGCGATTCGTGAGCAGAGTTTCGGCAGAGAACATCCCGAAGTTGCCCGAATGATGCAAAGCATCGGCAATCTTTCGTTCGACGCGGGCGATTATGTCGAGGCGCGAAAATATTACGAACAGGCTTTAGCGATTCGTGAAAAAACCTTAGAACCGACCAATTCGTCAATCGCTTCGGTGCTGAACGGTCTGGCTCTGATTGCCGGCGAACTCGGCGATAACGTCAAAGCCGAACAGATGTATCTGCGAGTTCTGGACATCAGCGAAAAAACTTTGCCGCCGGAACATCCGAGCATCGCCATTTATCTCGACAATCTGGCGGGTGTTTATCGTGAGATGGGCGATCTTGAAAAAGCCGAGCCGATGTTTAAACGCGCGCTCGCCATCAGAGAAAAATCGCTCGGCGCGGAAGACATAATGGTTTCCGCATCGCTCAACAACGTCGGCAATTTTTATCAGGATAAAAAAGATTACGCTGAAGCGGAAAAAGCGTATTCGCGTTCGCTCGAAATCCGCGAGAAAAAATTTCAGGGCAAGCCGCATCCGTGGATCGTGCAGTCGCTTTACAATCTCGGCGATTTGCATCGCGTCCAATTTGATCTGGTCAAAGCCGAAGATTATATGCTTCGCGCGCTGGCGGTCGCGGAAAAAATTCCCGGCGCGAATAATCCGAGTTTAACCTACGCGCTCACCGGACTTGCCAGCGTTTACACGGAAAAAGGCGAATATGATAAAGCCGAGCCGCTGTTTCGCCGCGTTTTGAAAATTTACGACGAAACGCTCGGCGCGGAACATCCGACCAAAGCCAAAATTCTGACCGCGCTGGCGACGCTTTATTTGGCGAAAAAGGATTTTCCGGCGGCGGTAAACGCGCAGAAGGAAGCCAATCGAATCGTCGAAAACAAACTCGCGCTCAATCTCGCGCTCGGTTCGGAGCAGAAAAAACTCGATTATCTGGCGACGCTTTCAGAAAAACTCAACCGAACGCTGACCATTAGTTTTTACGCCGGAAACGAAAAAAATGCGAACGAAATGGCGTTGACGAATATTCTTCAGCGCAAAGGTCGCGTGCTTGACGCGATGGCGGATACGCTGTCGGTTCTGCGCCGCCGTTTCGACGAAAAAGATCGCGGGCTGCTTGATAATTTAAGTGAAACGAATGCCAAGTTAGCGTTGCTGGTTTTAAGCGAAACGCCGCGCGAAAATCCTTCCGAACAAGGAAAACAAGTCGGCTCGCTCGAAGAAAAACGCGATCAGTTAGAAAATGAAATCAGTCGCCGCGCCGCCGGATTTTACGAAAAATCGAAGCCCGTTACGCTCGAAGCCGTCAGGCAATTGATTCCCGAAGATGCCGCGCTCGTCGAATTTGCCGTTTTTCAGCCGTATCTCAAAGATGCGAAAAATAATACGTCGGACCTCGGCGAAGCGCGTTATGTCGCCTACATCGTCGGACGCGCGGGCGACGTTCAAATGAAGGATTTGGGCAAAGCCGCCGAAATAGATTCGGCAATCGAAAATTTCCGGCAAGCCTTGCACGATCCGGCGCGAACCGACGCGGCAAAACTCGGACGCGCAACTGACGAAAAAATATGGAAGCCGCTCGGCGAAATGCTCGGCGATAAAAAACAAATTCTCGTTTCGCCCGACGGCGAGTTGAATTTGATTCCGTTCGAGGCTTTGGTTGACGAACAAAATAAATATCTCGTCGAAAATTACTCGTTCACGTATCTGAGCAGCGGGCGCGATTTGCTCAGAATGCAGACGGCGCGAACGAGCAAAGACAAGCCTTTGCTAATTGCCAATCCGCTGTTCGGCGCGCCTCTGCCCGAAGCGACGGCGCAGGTAAAAACTACTGCGCGAAACAAAAAACAGCGCAGTATAACCGCCGCCAGAGATTTGTCGGAAACGTATTTCGCGCCGCTCGGCGGAACGGTTCAGGAAGCCCGTTCGATTCAAACTTTGTTTCCCGACGCGACGCTTTTGAGCCAATCGCAGGCGACCGAAACCGCCCTCAAGAAGGTAAACGCGCCGCGCATTTTGCACATCGCCACGCACGGATTTTTTCTCGAAGATGAAAATTCGCTCGTCGGCGATGATAAAACGACGGCGGTTCGCCGAGCGGAAACCGACGCTAAAATCGAAAATCCGCTGCTGCGTTCGGGGCTGGCATTGGCGGGCGCGAATAAACGCTCGGACAAAGGCGACGACGGAATTTTAACCGCCCTCGAAGCGTCGGGTTTGAATCTTTGGGGAACAAAATTGGTTGTTCTTTCGGCTTGCGATACGGGACTCGGCGAAGTGAAAAACGGCGAAGGCGTTTACGGCTTGCGAAGATCGTTCACGCTTGCCGGAGCGGAAACTCTCGTGATGAGTTTGTGGTCGGTCAGCGATTATGTAACGCGCGAATTGATGACGGATTATTACAAAAATCTCAAACAGGGAACGGGGCGCGGCGCGGCTCTGCGCGAAGCGCAGCTAACGATGCTCAAGCGCAGAGACCGCCAACACCCGTTCTTTTGGGCGGCGTTTATTCAGTCCGGCGAATGGGCGAATCTCGACGGCAAGCGTTGAACTTTTCAACGCCGATTTCAAAAATCAAAATTAAAAAAGACGCGCCTTCATACGGCGCGTTTTTGCTTTTTCAAAAGTAATGAAATATTTTCGCCGGATTGTCTTATCAAATCGAGAAATAACAAAAATAGCTTGTTGGAAAGATTTGAAAGGAGACAATTAAAGATGATTAAAACCAAAATTTTATTTCGATTTTTTGCCGTCGTTTGCTTGACTTTGACGTTTGCCGCGTTCGCCGCTGCCGCGCCGCAGGTTTATGTGTCTGCAAAGGGTAGTGATGCCAATCCTTGCGACCGCGTTTCGCCGTGCGCGACGTTTGCCGGAGCGATTAATCAGCTTGACGCGGGCGGCGAAGTAACGGTTCTCGATTCGGGCAGTTACGGTGCGGTTACCATTACTAAATCAATGCAGATCGTCGCGCCCGCCGGCGTGCAGGCGACGATTTTGAAAAGTGCCGCGGACAACGGCGGCGTTTTGATAAATGCCGCGGCGACCGATGCAGTGGTTTTGCGCGGTTTGACGATCAAAGGCGGTCTATACAACGTCGAATACGTTTCAGGCGGCGCGCTTCATATCGAAGACTGCGTGATCGCCGACGGGACTTCCAGAGGCGTTCGCGCCATCGCGCCCGGCAAACTTTATATAAAAAATACCGTCGTGCGAAACAACTATCTCGGCATCGAAATTTTTACTTCCTCCGGCGCGATTCAGGCGACCATTGAACAGACGACGGTAAAAAATAACGTCGGTATCGGAGTTTACATTTCCACGAATGCCAGAGTTGCCGTCACCGACAGCGTTTCGACGGGAAATTCGGATGGATTTTATACTGTCTCGAGCGGTAAATTAACGGCGACAAGAACGACGGCGGCGAATAATAATCGGTACGGTTTTGCGACGCTCGGCGGCGTGGCGGCTGCCGCCGCGCTCGACGATTGCGCGGCGACGGGCAACGGCGATGCCGGAATTTACAACGGCGGCGGCGGTCTGCCGACCGGCATTTACACGCGCGTTTCAAACACCGTTTCGACCAGCAATAAATACGGTTTTTACAATCTCGGATTTTTTGAAAGTTACGGCAACAACCGCGTGCGCGGCAACGCGACCAACACTTCCGGCACGATCACGGCGGTCAGCCAAAATTAAAAAACTGTCTGAAAAAGGAGAAAATTTTTATGAGAATGGCGAGTTTGATAATCGGAATTCTATTGATGGTTCTGGCGGGTATCGGCGGCATCGTTTGTTTGCTGCTGCCTTCGCTGACGAACAACCGCGTCAAATTTGACGAAGCGTTGCTCGGATTCATTCCGGCGGTTTTAGTATTCGTTTTAGGTTTTCTGATAACTCTTGTCGCGGCGATTTTCGTGATCAAGGCGAGAAAAGCGGTTCGATGAAAAATGAATGTAAATAACGTCCTAAGTCGGAAATATAAGGGGACGATAAAAATTTAGAAAGGAGAATAAAGAAAATGGCGAAAGTAGATACGAGAACAATGAACGGCGACCGGCAGCGATGTTTGAATATAGATTATCCGGTCGGCTTTATGCGAAATAACGGGCGTATGGCGAACACGACTGAAGATGTAAAGCTGATTCAGGCGATGCTTCGGTTTATCAAAAAATATGATCCGAGCAATCCTTTTAGTCGCGCGATAAGTTCGGGAGATTTGCCGTCGGTGAACGGCATTTTCGATAATCTGACTTTGAAGGCGATCAATATTTATCAAAAAGCAAATGCACAAATTTTGCTAAAAGTTGACGGGTTAATCGAACCGGCTTTGTATCAAAACAGAAATATAGATACGGTTCACAAGCGTTACCGTGTAATGACTATTCACGCGCTCGATGTTGACTGCTCGACAGCGGCTATACTGTATCCGCCCGTCGCCGGACAATCGTGGTCAAACAGCGGCGGCGGCGGCGCGGGAAAAAGTATAAATTTTGACAGCCATATCGAAGCGATGGCTAACGACTTTCCGCAGCTCACTTTTTTACGACCGTAAATTTCAAACTCTCCCGCCCGATTTTTTTATTATGCGATTGCAGTAAAGATCCCGCACTTATTATGTGCGGGATCTTTATTTTTAAAATAATTTTCGAGATTGTTGCCGGTTCGCTTAACTTTTTTTTAACATCTGTGCTATTTTACATAATCATTTCTCAATTACTCTAAGTTTTACATAAGGTTTGATTATCCGAACCATTACTCCAAGGGAAGGAATTTATAAATAATTGAATTGTTTATTCTAATTTTTCAGAATTGACGGTCTTTCAGATTTTGCTTAATTTCAAATACTCGATTCTGAATAAATTTTTGGCTGAAAGATTTTATTCACGTCATTTTAAGTGAAAAAACTTTAGTAAAGGAGATAAAAATGAAAAAGAATTTTGCTTTGGTAAAATTGCTGTTGGCGATTATGTTATGTTTGTCCGGGATAATTTCCACGCGGGCATCAGAAACGCGCAGGACAGCGAGGCTTATATTATCGGCAATCCGGGCGAAGGACTTCATCAGACTTTGCAGCAATTAGGTTATACGAAATCGGCGAAACCGCAGCGTCGCTATGACGGATTGGAATTCGTTGTCGAAAAACGCTTGTCGAGTAACTGGTATTTCAACGCCAATCACACTTATAGCCGCTTGTATGGAAACTATTCAGGTTTGTCGAGTTCCGACGAAATCAACGCGCCGACCGGACGGTTAGCTCCGGGAACTTCGCGTTCGTTCGACTTGCCGTTTATCGGTTTCACCGCGACGGGCGAACCCGACAACGGTAGATTGGAAACGGATCGTCCGCACGTCTTTAACGCTTATGGCGCGTATATTTTCGATTGGTTCGGAGATAAAACCAATTCGACCGAATTATCGGCGTTTCAATTCATCGGCTCCGGCACACCGCAGACATCGAGAATCTTTCTCGTTTCGACAATTACTCCGGCGATTTTCACGAAACGCGGTGATTTGGGAAGAAGTCCGACGCTCAGCCAAACGGATTTCGGCATCACGCACCGTTACCGCTTCGGAAGAGACAATCGCTTTACGATTGCCGCCGATTTGAACATCTTGAATTTGTTTGATCAGGACACCGTAACCAATGTATTTGTCGTTCAAAATGTAAATACCGCTGTTATTACGGGTCCGGTTCTCGAGCGTTTCTTATTTCCGGCAAACCCGACCGGTCCGCTGGTTGTATATCCCAATAACGGTATCGCATTTACCAATGCTTATACATCGGGCGCATTATTGACTCCGATCAACAATTATTTGAACGGAGACGCGAACAACATCAACCGTAGAGATGCCCGCTATGGCAAACCCAGTACTTTCCAGTCGCCGCGCGGCGTTCGGTTCGGATTCCGTCTGCTTTTTTAAGTCAAGCTAACGGAAAAAGGAAGAGCGGCTGCTTTCAATTTATAAAACACCCCGGCTTGCGTTTTTAGATAAAATACGATTTTTATAAGCAAAATTGCTGTTAAGCGT
>CAXTMQ010000008.1:655-18397 GCA_964245305.1 uncultured Pyrinomonadaceae bacterium | reverse complement strand
TTTAAAAAATTGCCTCCGGGGCGGTTTTAAATTAACACCCCCCCCGCTTCTCCTTTTTTGATTGATTCCTATTTATCTCAGCAACTGTGCTGTTACGCTTTTCGTCAGCGGATTGACCGTGAATCTGACCAATTTAACGATACCTGTAGTTCCGCCGGTTGAGCCGCCTGAAGTTTGCGTTCCGGCGTTGGCGTTTGGCGAATTGTTCGGTAAAAGTTGGTCGCAGATGATGTTGTAAGTCGCTGGACCGTTTGCGAAGCCTTTGACACGCAGAATATAAGTGGTGTTCGGCTGAACTGCCGACGAGACGTGTTCGGCGGCGGTCGCGCCTGCCGAGCTTGCGATTAATTGTCCGTTCGCATCCAAAAGATCGAAATCCATATCAACCGCCGTCGCCGAACTCAAGGTCGCGTCGAGCGATATAGCGTCGGATTTGGTCGTTACAGCGATATCGTCCCAGGTAATTCCTTTGAAAGTCGGATTGCCCCACGTCGCGCTCGCGCCGCCGGTTGCTGTCGGATCGCCTGCCAGAAGCGTGCCGGATTTGTTTTCGCGGAAGATCGAATATGTAACGGGCGCAGGCGGTGTGCCGGTGCCGTCGCCGTTTTGCGAACCCGTGCCGACCGACGAGCTTGTAAAGGCATTGCCGGTGATTTTCGCGTCGAAGCTGAAAATCTGCGCCGCCGGATCGTTGAATTCGAGCCGTTTCGCGGCTGATGTCGCGCCGAGCGCGAGCGTTTGATTATAGATAAAACCGTTCGCGGCGCCGTCGCCGTTTTTGACCGTGACGGTCGGATTCGAGATGCTCGTGATTTCAAATTTGACGGGAGCGTAAATTGTTTTGTCGTTCGACAACGCGCCGCGCGTGTTGGTCAATTTGTTGTCGAATGCCATCACGCCGTTTGAAAAACTGATGTTCGAGATTGCCGCGTCAACTTGCGCGGTTAAATCCTGCGCGGTTTGCGTCGCGCGGGTCGCGCCGCTCAAATTTGAAAATCCTAACTGCCCGCCTTGATTTGTGCCGATGGCGCGAACGACGTATTCGCTGTCGAATAAATTGTTCAAACCTTCGGGCGCGAAAACTTCGTGAACCGCGCCTTTGTCTTCGTAGGAAAGTTGGCTGCCGTCAACGAACGCGACGTGACGAAAACCGGTCGTCGAAGCGTCGCCGTCGTTAAATTCGCGCTTGCCGTTTTGCTGGCGAATGTTCGCCAAATCCGTGCGGCGTTTCAAGATTTCATAGGAAACCGCGCCGGAAACTCCGTTCCAGCTAACTTTCAAACTGCGCGGGCTGGCAGCTTCGAGTCTAACATTTGAGGGAACTGACGGAGCGGCTTGGCTGCCGACGAAATCGGTAACTTGCGTGGAGATCGTCGCTTTGCCGCCGGAAACTTCGACCGCCCCGACACCCAATTCGTGTGCCGCGAAGATTTGTTCGATCATCGCGCGGTGTTTTCCGGGAGCGGTCGGTTCAGTCGCGTCCGACGGGTAAAGCATCTGATCGGCGACGATCATCGCGTCGCGCGCCTTAACCATCGTGTCGGGCGCGGTCGTGCCGAGAACATACATCGAACCTAAAAAGTCGCGCTCGAAAATTTCCGTTCCTTTCGTGATCGGTTTCAAAGCCTGTCCGTCAACCGGACGCGGACGTTTGTAAGTCGTATTGTTCGGATAAAGGCGATTGAACATTTCGCGGATGTCCCACATCGTTGACATATAAATTTCGCCGTCGTAATGCTCTTCAAACGTGGGCGCGCCGGTCGTGCGGTCAAGCAAAGTTCCGATGTCGCCGTATTTCAGGGTCGAACGCGCGCTGCGGATATAAGCGATCGAATTCGGATCGCGTCCTAAATCGCGGAAGCGTTGACGATATTTGAAGGCGTTGACGACGTAATCGCCCAGGCTCGGATTGTCGGTAATCGTGAACGCCCACATATCGGCTTGACCTTCGTTGAGCGCGCCGCCTTCTTCCGCGCCTTCGAGTCCGGCAATCGGCGAAGTGATCGCGTGCATTCCTTCGTGATACGGAACCGTTCCTTCGAGTGCTAAATCGTTCAAAAGATAGCCATGTCCGTAAGAAGTCGGATTGACGACGACCGGCGATTTCGTTCCCGTCAAACCTTCGAGAATGCTCGTCAAGTTGAGCGCGAAGGCATTGTCCAAGCCTAAAACCTTCTGCGCCAAATCGGGATCGGTCGGTGTCGGCAAAGTTCCGCCCGTCGCGTCGAGCGCGAGATAAATATTCGGAATATGAACGGTTGCCGGAAGCGGAATCGTTTTGTTCGGATAATCGTCGGGGAAACTGCCGCCGCCGAACGTGCCGTTGTCGTCGCCGACGTGCAGATAATCAACGTATTCGAGCAGATAAGTGACGAAGAAGAAAGAATTGATTTCGTCTTGATGTTCCGCCGGTTCTGAAAACTGGTCGAGTTCGTTCGTTCTCGCTTCAAAGCCGGTCGGATTGTCGTTGCGGAAATGCCAAGTTCCCAATGCGGCTTGCGCGAACGGCTGTTTCGTGACAAGCGCGTTGTTGACGAGCGCGTGCGTACCGGTCAAAGTTCCGTTCAAACCGGAAGCCCGGTTCTGCGCGTCGAAGGCGCGAAGTTTGACTCGTTCCTGTCCGCATGGAATTCCGCTGCAGACGCTGATTTTGCCCTGATCTTTTAATTCATCGGTAATCGTCGGATATTTCGGATAAATGTCGGCGGTTTCCGTTCCGGGAGCTTGCTGGAAATGCACGAAATCTTGGCGCGAAACGACTTCGCCCGTGTGCGCGTCAACCGAGATTAAATATAAACCGAACGGATTGGTCGAAAACTTGGCGACTTTCCAAACGAGGCGATAACCGTCGGCGGTCGGGTAAATGCCGAGACGCGGCTGTTCGTTGTTGACGAAAGCGGCTTGCTGCGACAAAGCCGCGTAGCCGGTTTGCAGTAAATTCGTTAAGTAAGAAGGAAGATTTGCCTGAAACTGTCCTAAATTAGCGTCAACCACGCCGCGCGCCTGTTCAGCCGAAATCGTCGGAGTCGTGTTGACGTTGACATCGCGGAAATAAGGACCCGAAGCCATTATGACCTGTTTTTTATCGTTCATCACGATACCGATGCCGCCGTCTTTGACATCAACGCCGCCGACGGTTTGCTGGAAACGAATCAAATAACCGCCCAACGCTTCGCGGCTCGTGAAAACGCGCAAACTCGAAACGTCGGAAATTCCGAATAACGCCGAGTTGCTCGATAAAAACGCGCGAGCCGCGTCTTCGGGCGAAGCCTGCGATGGCGCGCTCGCAAAATCATAAATCGCGTCGGGCGAACCGCCGAATTCGTTCCAGCGGATTTTCGCGTTCTGCGAGTTCGTCGCCGATTTTAAGTTTTCAAAAGCCGCGAGCTGTTCGCCTGTTGCCTGTCGCAAATTCGCCAAGCTGCGCGATGCATTCAAATCAAAGTTCGGCGCGCTGCGGCGGTTTAATTGCGAAAGGCTTGCCACCGTATCCCGGCTTGCCGCCGCGCTCGCCGTTTTATTGAACGGTAAATAAAATCCCGTGATGACAATCGCCGCCATCAGCATAAATACCGAAATTTTAATTGTTAAGTTTGTGGTTGATTCGTTTACTCTGCGTTTCATTTTCTTCCTCTCTTTTTTCCTAGAATTTATCGGGGTTCACTGCTTGATGTTTTGAATATAAAATTTGACGCTTGAGAAAGGCTTGATGTTCTAAGAACCGGCGTATGTATCCACTTGAGGCGGACTTGAGGGAGACGCTGAATTGCTGAGTACCGGATTAAAGAAAATGATTTGTGTTCCGCGTTTAAAAAGACACGGGACGAAAAGAATCGCTTCTCTTCGCCCCGCATCTTTATTTCGCTCCCCTAAAGCGAAAACTTTTTAACTAACCGCCGGTTGAGAACAACTGTCTGAAACTCGAAAGTTTCGTCGCCAGAGTCGCGCGATTGACGGTCGTATTCGGTTCAAATCTCGATCCGGGCAAAACTTGATATTGACCGTTGCCGAGATTGCGGACTTCCGCCGGATATGCTTCAAATAAACCGTTGTTGATGGCGATTTGCACATATCCGCGCAAGTTTGCCGGAATCGAAGCGTTGTCGGAAAGCGTCGCGCCGTTATATGTTACGTTCGAGTTGGCGAGCGCGACGGCTTCCGCGTCGTGTCCGAGAGCGCGAACGAAAGCGACTGCCAAATCGAGCCGATTGACGGCGGTTGACGGATTAAAACTCAAACCCGTAAAACTCATCATTCCCTTCGGCGCGAAATTATAATCGCGCAGAGTCGAACCGTTCGCCGTCACCGCTTCGACGACGTTTCGCAAATCGCCGCTCGCGTCGGTAAATTTCGCCGTCGCGCCGAGCGTTTGTCTTAACGCCGAATTCAAAACTAAGGAACGGGCTAAATCTTCGCGCGTCACCGTTTGATCGGGACGAAAAGTGCCGTCGGCGTAGGTGTCAATCAATCGATTCTTTAAAGCGAATTCAATAGCGGTTTGATTTTGGATGCCTTGAATGTCAGCGATATTCGGCAAAACATATCTGACCTGCGTCACCATACCATCAACCGGACCGGGCGAAGCAATTTGATTCGGCGAAGAGGCTTGCGGAGCAGCGGCTAAACCGTTCGCGCCGCGCACTTCAACCGTCCACACGCCGGACTGCGGATTCTGCACCGTGATTTCGCGTGCCGAGCTGCCGATAACCGGATTTTCGATGCCGGTTTTGTAAACCGTGCCGTTCGGGGCGACGATTCTGATGCCGACAAAGTTACCCGTGCCTTCACCGGCGGCGTTGTCAACTTTCGCATACACATCGAGAACGCTGATGTTTTGGTCAACCGAAAAAGTTTTGGCGTTCGCCGAATTCGCGCCGTTGACCGACGGATCGAAATCTATATGAAACGGTTGCGCGGCGGGGCGTTCTTCGCCGAACTGCGCGTTGAATGAAACATTCTGGAAACTCTTGTAATTTTTCGAGCGATTGAAAACTTTATCAACCGCCGCGTATGCGTTGATATAACCCGCGCCGACTTCAAAATCGTCGTAGCCGGGCATTCTGCTCGCGGTGTCGGTGATGATTTGTTTGATCTCGTCGGGCGTTAAAGTCGGATCGGCATCGAGCATCAGCGCGATTGTTCCGGCGACGAACGGAGTCGCCATCGAAGTGCCGGAAATCTGCGTGTAAAACGGAATCATTCCGACGGGCAATTCCGTGTCGTCGGTCAAGCCGTTAGCGGTCAAATTCAAGGTCGAGCGCGTCGAAACAATCGCGGCGGTAAAACCGTATTTCGCCAAACTCGTTTCAAAAGCGCGTCCCGTTCCCGGCGCGGTAATCGTCGGCGCGTCGTTGTCATTCAGCGGATCGGCATCGTTTAATCTTTCGCCGCGCGGCGTTCCGCGCGATGAAAAATCTGCTAAAGTTCCGTCTTTCGTTCCTGCCGCGACACCGATTGCCCAAGGAGCTTTCGCATACGGACTCATCGTGTTTTTCGCCGCGCCGTCGTTTCCGGCGGCGAACACGACCGAAGCATTGCGCTCATACATCATTCGGCTCGCAATCGCAATCGGATTTTCCGGGTCGAACGCGCCGCCGCCGAGCGGACCGTAGGAATTCGACACGACGCGAATGTTATATTGATATTGATGCGACAACGCCCATTCCCAAGCACCGAGCGGATTGACGACCAGAATGCCCGCGCCCAAACCCGCGCCGATCAATTTCACTCCGGGCGCGACACCGCCGTATAAACCGCCCGAACGAGTTCCCAAACCGCCGATAATTCCGGCGCAGTGCGTTCCGTGTCCGACCGTTTCGTCGGTGTTCGGAATATTCTCAATCGCCAAGCTCGGCGTAAACCCTTCGAGCGTGTCGGTCGCCGTGATCGGATGCACGTTTTGAATAACCTTCGTGCCGAACGGCAGATCGCCGTGCGTCGCGTCAATGCCCGAATCAATTATCAGCACGGAAAAATCGCCCGCGCCCGAAACCGGCATTCCGCCGTTGCGAAACGTGAGTTGACTATCCGAGCGCAATTTGTCAACGCCGGTCAACATTCTGGCTTGATTCATATAATATTGCAGCGGATCGTTCGACCAGATCGAGCGGACGTTCGGATTGTTCTGTAAAGCGCGAATTTGTCCGGCTGTTAAAATCGCCGCGACCATTCCCAACTGCGGAAAAGTGCGTCCTTTGACAATTCCGACGTTTCGCAAAATGTTCAAATGCGACGACTGCAAGCCGTTAGAAGTCTTAAAGCTGACAACGACAACGCCGATTGATGCATTATCGGCGAGCGTCGTTAAATTGTTTTGCAGCGTCGGACTTAATTTCGCCGCCTGTATTTGAAATACCGAAATGACCGCGATGGCAAAGATAAAAATTAAACTTAAAATTCCGCGTCGCGCTCGGTTGAAATTATTTCTCACGGGGTTTTCTCCTCTGGTCTTTTTCAATAAAGTTAAATGAATCGCTTCAATATGTTTTCGAGAATAAACAAAGGTGTTTGAGAAATACTTGAGTATCGGATTTTGTTGATGTTTAAGAGACTTGAGACAAACTTGAGGCGCGATTTCAAGCGAAGATTGATAATTATAAAAACCAAAAGCCGCGCAAATCTTCACGCGGCTTTTTCTTTTGCGTTCTTCTAATTCGTTATTTGAAAATTCCCTGCCTGATAAATTTGTTGATTCGCTTGCGCGGCGAGCCGTAAAAATTTATTCCTTCGAGCGATTCGATTAAATTCACCGTTTGGCTGTCCGGCGAAAAATTATAAAATCGGCTGAAAGCCTCGATTCGGTAAAGATTCGTTAATTGTAAATCGGGAAAATTATAAAAGCCGTTTTCGTCGCTCGTCGTATAAAAAATCTCGCCGTTTTCCAGATTTTGCAGCGCAATCGAGACGTTTGCCAAAGGCTCTTCGTTAATTGTTTTGACTTGACCGCCGATTGATGCCGGACTCGCGGAAACGAGCGATTGTTTAATCGCTATCGCGCCCAAAGCCCAGCTCGCGTCAGCGTTTAACTGCCAGCTCAAAGTTACATTGTCAGTCGAGTTAACAGTCGTGTCCGGCTTGATGCCGCCCGCGCCGACATCGGCAACGCCGCCGAAAAAACTTCTGCCTTGATAAAGCAAAGTTTGTCCCGCGTCGGGAAGCGAACTGCCGCCGAACGAGAAACTCAAAACATCAAAAACGATTTCGCCGCTGATGCCGTCGGCGACAGTTACTGAAGGCTGAAGCGTTCCGGCGGCTTGATTGTAAGTTCCGCTGCTCTGATTATAAGCTCCGCTCGGAGTCGTCTGGCTCACGCCCGTGAACGAAGCCGAACCCGCGACGACGTAATCAACGCCCGCCGCGATCAGGGAAATTTCAATGTCGCGCGTTTCGTTCGGCGGATTGATTAACTGGAAAATCTCGACGGCATTTTGATTGTCGGGCGAAAAAGTCGCAATCGCGTTGACGCGCGTAAATTCGCAGGTCGAAACGGTTTGCGGCAGCGGCGCGGGACAAGCGTTTTGCGCTCCGAAGGTTACGCGCGTCACGCGATTGACGGCGAGCGGAATCATCGTCGTCTGCGTCGAAACGCCGACGAAAATCGCGCGGTTCGCGCCGTTTCCGATTGGATGCGCGGCAATCGTTATCGAAGCCGGTCTGACTCCGAGCGAGGCGAAACTGCCCGCGCTTCTCGAAGTTTCAAACTGTACGTCGGCACGCGCTTGAGATGTCGAAAAAATCAAGGCGAGCGCGATTAAACAAAAAAAATGACGCGGCGAATTTTCAAAACAAAATAATTTTTTCATATGCCCTCGTAAAACCAATTTACGAAACGCTACTTGAACAATTCTTGAAAAGTCTTGCGCGTTTCGACTGCCGGAGCGACACCGAGTTCTTTTTTGAGAAGTTCCTGCAATGTTTCAAATTGTTCCTTGATTTTCGCCGGTTTGCCCTGCGCGGCGAAAATTTTCATTATCAAGCGGTGAACATCTTCGCGGAACGGATCAATCTGCAAAATTTCGCTGGCGATTTTCAAAGCCTGCGCCCAGCTTTTTTCCTTGTACGCGAGCTTTGCTAGACCGTTCAAAACGCGCAAAATCTGCTCGGAATAATATGCGCGGCGTTCTTCCGCCCAATCGTCGTAAACGCCCGCCATAAATTCGCCGCGATACAATTCACGCGCCGTTTCGAGACTGCGGCGAAGATTTTCCGCGTCGTTTTCGCGCTTGGCTTTTTCCGCGCCGAGAATCGAATTTTCAAATTCTTCGGTGTCAATCGAATAAGACAATTCGGGATTCAACTGATACGCGCCGTCGCGGAAAATCAAAAAATTCTGCTTGAAAGTTTGGCGGCTGTTTAAGGCTTTGCGAATGTGCGAAATCGTCGGATGAAAGTTTTTTTCAATCGAATCGAGTTCCGAATCCGTCCAGAAAGTATCAATAATCACGTCTTTATCGGCGCGGCGGTGACGGCTCGCGGCGACGAAGCAAAAAATGTCGCGGGCGCGCCGCGTCGTCCAAGCGTCGGGAGCGAATTGTTTGGTCGGATCGCGGTAAATTTCGACGTGTCCGAGCATTTTCAAGGTCAAATCAACAATCGGAGTATGAGTGCTGATCGTCGAATATTGAATATTGTGTGCTCGAGGTTCGGCTTTGTAAACCGCTGTTTGCGAATCGCCGTTTTTCTGAAGCGTTTCGCGCAAATCGAGCGGCAGTTTGCCGATAATTTCTTCGTCGGCGAACATTGCCGGGTAACGCTTCGTTTCGCCGCGCAGAAAATATTCGTAATCGAAACGCGCCGCCAAATCCAAAGCTCGCTGCGCGGGCGCGAGCATTTCCATTCGTTTATTCTGCTCGAACAAAGTCGCCGAAAGCGCGACTGCCGCCGCCGTTTCGTAATAATAAAGATTTCTGTCGTGGAAAAATTTCAAGATTTCTTCAAGTTCGTCGGCGAGATTATCAAATTCCTTCCGCTCCAATTTAATCCGGCACAAGCCGAGCCGAACGGTGTAAGAGCCGATTTCGTTTTTGTTTTTTCGGCGGACGGCGAGCAGATTTTCGAGCAGATTTCGCGCCGTTACGAGATCGCCGCGCATCCACGCGAGCGCGGCGCGTTCTTCGTTCAATTCGCGCGTCGAAGGATCAACGCCGTCTTCTTCAAAAGATTTTCCGGCGCGTTCATAAAACTCGGCGGCGTGCGCGAAATCGCGCTTTTCACGATAAAAATTCGCATAGCATTCAAAAATTTCGCCGTTCAAATGTTTCAAGTTGTAAAGCTGCGCGAGTTCGAGAGCTTTGCCGAGATGCGTTTCGGTTTCGTTTAATTCGCCGCGGTAAAGATGAAGCCGCGCGATATTTAAATGACCGATGGCTTCCTGCGGCAGCTGCGCTTCGGGTTTACCGGCGCGAAAAATTCTCTTGAACCAGCGCAGAGCTTCGCTGAAATCGCCGCGCAAGCCAGCCGGTAAAGCCAGATTATGCGTGATAAGGCGAACGTATTGTTCGTTTGAATGTTTCTCGGCGAGTTCGAGCGCGAGCCGGAAATGCCGCTCGGCATCAATCCACGCGCCCGTTCCGATCAGGCAAAGTCCGCGCGTGTTTTCGCATTTCATGCGCACTTCGGAATCTTCGGCGATCAGCGTTTCCGCCTGTTCGAGCAAATCGAGCGCGCCGGAGCATTCGCCGCGCCGTCGGGCGATGCTTGCCAAAGAATGCAGAGCTTCGGCTTCGCCTTCCGCGTCTCGCTGCGCGTTGAGCAGTTTGACGGCGCGCCGCAAAAACTTGGCGGCTTTTTCGGTTTCGCCTTGCAGACGCGCGGTTTCCGCCGCGTAAAGCAGAGAGCGCGGGAATTTGTCTAAAAATTCGCCGGGAATTTTCGCCGCGAAAATACCGAGCGTCATCACCGCGCCGCTCGCCAGCCACGCTTTGCCGTGTTCGTGGATAATTTCGGCGGCGCGGGAAAAATCTTCGGCTTCGAGCAGATACGGCAGAGCGGTTGACCAGAGCGATTTTGAAAGAAAAAAATCGGCGATGCGAACGCGCTCTTGCGCGATTTCGGCGCGACCCAGTTCGGTGCGAAAACGCCTGAGCAGAAAATCACGAAAAAGCGGATGAATGCGATATTCTTCGCCGCTCTGACGCTCGCCCGCGACGGTTAAAAAGATATTTTTTTTGACGAGTTCGGGCAGTTCCGCCGCGCAGCGCATTTCGGGAAAAAGCGAACTGCAAACTTCAAGCGGCAAGGAGTCGAGCAACGCCAAACGCATCAAAAGATTTTGCGTTTCCGCTGATTCGCGCGAAAAAACTTCTTCGGCGAAATAGTCGAAAATATCCTTTTCCGATTGTTTGAGCATTTCGCTCAAATTCGATTGATTCATCGCGCCGCCGTGCGAATTTATTTCCTGTTCGGCGGCTTGGCGGACGAGTTGGAGAGCGGTGACCCAGCCGTGCGTTCTGGCGCGATATTCGGCGATTTCTTCGGGTTTGAGTTCGATATGCAGGGTCGCGCGAAAAAGTTCGCGCACTTCTTCGTCGGTGAAAAGCAAATCTTCGCGGCTGATAATTGTCGCCGCCGAACCGACGCGGCGGCGCATAATCGCCAGCGGCGGCACGTCTCGCGTCGTGATAATCAGATGAATCATATCCGACGAATACTGCAAAAGACGGTCAACGAGTTGATGCACAATCGTTTCGCGCCCGATGTGATGATAATCGTCGAGAATTAAAACAAACGGCTGTTCGATTGATTCGAGAATTTCATTTAAAAGCAGATCAACCGCGCGTTCGGGATGCGCGAGCAGATCGTCGCCGCCTTCGTTCAAATAAGGCATTAGGGTTTCGCCGAAAGCGGGCGCGAAACGCTTGATGCCCTGACAGATATAGCCTAAGAAAACGAACGGATCAGCATCCGTGTGATCGAGCTGATACCAAACGGTTTCGCGCGGTTGTCCGCGCAGAAATTCAGCGACGAGCGTCGTTTTTCCGCAGCCCGCGTCGGCGGTGACGAGCGTTACCGGAGCGTTCAAGTTCGCCTGTAATTTTTTGATTAAACGCGGACGCGGCAAAATTTCCGGCACGTGGCGCGGCGGCATAAGTTTCGTCCGCAGAAAAAAAATCGGCTTGTTCATCGGCTGTCAACTTGGGTGTCGTCGTATTTTCGATTATAACGATTTAGCGCGGGTGAACAAAAACACTATTACAAAAGCGAAGATTTTTTTTCGGCGATTTCGCGGAGCTTGATGATTCTGCCGTAGGTGCGTTTATGCGCCGAACGCGCCGCCGCCGAAGATAATTGATATTTGCGAAAAAGTTCGCTCGCTTCGTCCAAAGTGCAGGTCAGCATTTTTTCGTCCAAAACGCCCAAAACCTGCTTTGAACGAAGCCGCCAGAGCGGAAGCGGCGGCAGTGTGCGGGCAATTAAAAGCAGCTGCGCGTTCGGCGCGAGCGAGCGCACGAAACCGTTAAAAAATTCGGTGAACCAATTGGCATCGAAAACCGAATGCAAATCGTCGAGAACGATTAGAAGGGAATTTCCGTCAGCGGCTCGGCTGAATCGCGCCGCAATTGTTTCGGTCGCCGTCGGAATTGCGCTTTCATCGAAAACGACGGCTGACTCGTCAGTTTCCAAATCATTTTGTCCGACGCTTGCAAGCAGATAGCTCGAAAAAATGCGCCAGTCGGCATCGGCGGTTTCGGCTTTATACCACGCCACGCGGCAATTTTTTCGACGCGCGAAATCCGCCGCCAGAAGCGTTTTGCCGATTCCGGCGCGTCCGGCAATTAAGGTTGCCGAAAACTGCGCGAGCGATTTTTCGAGATGCCGGATAAGGCGCGGTCTGGCGATTTCCGAATCGGACGAAGGCATTTTCAGCTTGTCGGCGAAAAGTTTAATCGCGTCGAATCTTGTTTTCGGTTTCGACTCGGCGGCGGTCGGCGAAAAATCATAAAAACCGCCCGCGTCGCGCCACGTATCGAGTTCGTGTGAAGATAAGTTCATCATACGATTTTACTTTAGCCGGATAGACTTGAGTAAAACTTGAAAAAAGTTCAATATTAGCTTGTTCGTCATCGAATTTTATTCACGCAAACGAATATTTCAGAGACGAGCGGCGCAATCCGATCTACAATTCAAATTTCAAAACGTCCGGCAAGTTTACTCTAAATTTATGATTAAGAGCGTTTTACGATTTCCAAATTTGAATACGCGAAGTTTTCTTCCGGCAGTTTTTCTTTTCGCCTCAATCGTTTTCGCGGCGTGTTCGATTCCGAACGAGGACGAAAAATATTTTGGCAAAACCGTGCCGCCCGCCGAAAATATCGTGCGTTATGTGAGCGGTCCCGAACCCGAATCGCTCGATCCGCAAATCGGCACGGGACAAGTCGAGCAGAGAATTTACGTCGCGCTTTACGAAGGTCTGGTCGAATACGATCCGCAGACGCTCGAACCCGTTCCGGCAATCGCCGAGCGTTGGGAAACGAACAGCGATTCGACCGAATTTACGTTTCATCTGCGCCACGACGCGCGCTGGTCGAACGGCGAGGCGATCACCGCGCGTGATTTTGTTTACACCGTGCGGCGCGGACTCGATCCGAAACTCGCTTCGCGCGGCGCGGGACAGGCTTTTTATATCCGCAACGCGAAGGCTTTTAACGAAGGCGCGGCTTTCGTGCAAAATTCGGAAAACGGCGAATTTTTAATGGACGCGGAAGCCGTTACGCCGACGCGCCTGACCGTTCCGCAGGGCGAAAAACAACGAGCCGCCGCGTTCAAGGCGAATCCGAAACTCGAAGAAATGATCGCCGGTAAAACGCTCGTTCCCGTCAAAGCCGAAGATGTCGGCGTAGAAGCGGTTGACGATTTCACGGTGAAGATTTATTTAACTCAGCCCGTTCCGTTTTTCGTTAAAATTCTGCCGTATAATTTATTCCGCTTCGTGCCGCAAAAAATTATCGAGCAGTTCGATAAACGATGGACTCAGCCGCAAAATATCGTCACGAGCGGCGCGTTCCGGCTCAAAGAATGGTCGCCTTACAGCCAGATCGTCGTCGAAAAAAATCCGAATTACTGGGACGCGGCGAACGTCCGGCTCGATCAAGTAAAATTTTTCGCCGTCGAAGATCAAGCGACGGTGATGAATCTTTACAAAGCGGGCGAGATCGAAGCCTCGTATAATCGCTCTGTTCCGCGCGCGTGGCTTTATGCGATGAAGAACAAGGGCGATTATCAGGACGCGGTGGAAGCCTCGATTGAATATTACATTATCAACACGACCAAGCCGCCGATGAACGACGCGCGGGTCAGACGGGCGTTCGCGCTCGCGCTCGACAAAACGACGCTCGCCAAAGCACTGCAAAGCGCGAAGCCTTTATCCACATTGATCCCGACCGATATTTTCAAAGGCTATCCTTCGATTCAAGCGGTCGAATTCAATCCCGAAAAAGCCAGACAACTGCTCGCCGAAGCCGGTTATAAAGACGAGCAGGGAAATTTCGACGCGGGCAAATTTCCAATCGAGGAAGTGGCGATTACTTACAATACTTCAGCCGGAAATAAATTTTCCGCCGAGCTGATTCAATCGCAGTGGAAACAAAATCTCGGCTTGACCGTGCCGCTCAAAAATATGGAAACCAAAGCGTTCGTCAGCACGACCTCGAAACTCGACTACAAAGGCTTCGCGCGTTACGGCTACGCGGCGGATTATGTTGACCCGTACAGTTTTCTGAGCATCTTCGCCAACGACAGCGGCGACAACGGAACGGGTTGGAAAAACGAACAATACTCCAAAATGCTCGATGTCGCCAACCGAACGCTCGACGAAACAAAGCGCAACCAACTGCTCGCTGAAGCCGAAACGCTTTTCTTAAACGAGCAGCCGATCATTCCTTTGACGACCAGCTCGACCAACTGGCTCAAAAAACCTTACGTCAAAGGAATGTATCCGAACGCTCTGACTCTGCATCCTTGGAAATTCGTCTATATCGAACGCGATTCGTCCAAATGGTGAAGCCGTCAAAAACCGTTTGATGAAAATCCGTTTCGCGCTAAAAATTTTGCCAAACTAATTTTTCCTGCTTTTCGGCATTTGGATTTTAAATTGATTATCTGAACCGACAGATTTTTTAACCGTCGGATTGTTCCGCTGTGTCGCGTTCCTGATTTTCTTTGGCGATGGCGTAGAGCGCGGATTTTACTTGAAACGGTGTCAGTGCGGGATATTTTTCAAGCAGAAGCGCGATGATGCCGACGATGTGCGGGCAGGCGAAGCTGTTGCCGGTCAGACTTTTATAACTGTTGTTGAGCCAGGGCGTTCGGATGTTCACGCCGGGCGCGGTCAGCTCGATGACTTCGCCATAGCGGAAACCGAAATTGAACGGGTCGGTGTCTTCGTGTTTGCTGACGGAAATCAAGGACGACGAAAAAACCGACGGAAAACTCGGCTGCGGCAGATTGTTTGCCGCCGCGACGACGATGCAGCCGGCTTGGTAAGCGCGGTCGAGCAGATCGTGCAGCGGCGCGAAAAATTGCGGTTTGGTCGTTCCCAAACTTAAATTGATGATTTGAAATTTGTTTTTGACGGCGTATTCGAGACCGGCGAGAAAGGCGATGCCGTCGCCGAGTCCGCCCGCGCCGAGAACTTTGATGCTGTAGAATTCGGCTTCGGGCGCGATGCGCGAAATGATTCCGGCGCAAGCCGTGCCATGTCCGGCGGAATCGCCGCTGTCGGATCGGTCGAAAACGATGCGTTTGTTGTCGGCTCTGGCTTCGACCGATTCTTTTACTTTGCCGAGCAATTCCGCGTGCGTCGTTTCGATTCCGCTGTCAATGATCGCCACGCTCACGCCTTTGCCGGTTCTGCCGCGCCACGTGTCGTCAATGTGAAAATACGCGAACGGCGATTGGCTTTCACTCGAATCTTCGTTTGTCTGATACGCTCGGACCGTCGTCATATTTTAATAAAAATGTTTAATCGCCTGCTGATTTTCGTTTCTTAAAAGTTCCGGCAGAGTCTTAAAAATTCAGGTAGCTCGTTTCGGTTTCCGCGTCGGAAAAGCGCAGAATCGAATCTAGAATTTCTTTACACATTTGCCGCTCGGCTTTGCCGCGCATCGCCAGTTCGCGCAAGGTCAAAGCCAGATCAATCATTTCCCTGTGCGCGCTCGTTTCGCGCAGATCGTCGAGCCATTCGCGGGCTTCTTCGAGTTTTAATTTTTCGTCGGCAGCAAGCATTTTATTACCTAAATCTCTAAATAATTTTGCCGATTCATAAGCGTTCACCAAAGACGCGACGGCTTCGGCGAACAGCGAAACTTTATCCATTTCGGCGGACGTGAACGGCTCGAACGGCGGCGCGCCGATGCGGTTGACGTATTCGAGAACGCCGATAATTTCGCCTTCGTAATGCAGGGGCGCGGCTAAAATCGTCTGCGTCGAATAGCCGGTTTGCCGGTCAACTTCGGCGTAAAACGAATCTTCGTCGCCGACATCCGCCAGAGCCATCGGCTGTCCCGAAGAAAATACGAAACCCGCCACCCCTTTGCCCGCCGGAACTTTCAAGTTTTTCAATTGCTCGGCGACCGCGCCGATTGCCGACAAAAATCGTAGATCGCCGCCGTCGCCGTCGCGGATCAAAACCGACGCTTCTTCGGAATTAAGCTCGGCGGCGGAAATTTTCAAAAGATTTTCGATTGATAAAGTCAGCGGCGCGGTCAGAGCGTTGGCAACGTCAATCGTTTCGACGATTGACCGCAGTTTCGCTTCCAAATCGGAATTTTGAGCGTCGGACATAATCAGAATTTTCGCTCACTTTGCCGCCGGTTTTCAAGCCTCAAAGCGCGATTATTTTTTTGCTGGAAACCCGCGCGAATTGCCACTTTTCAGAAGCACTTAAAAAGTTTGGATTTTTATTTTGGCGGCGAGGCTTTCAGGCAGTTGCGCCCGGACGGATATTCTTGTAAGATTCGCCACAAAGCCGACAAATTTATTCCTGTAAATTATGAAGAGAAATCTTTTTCATCTGTTCGTTATTTTCGCATTTCTCGCCAATTTTTCTTACGCTCAAGAAAAAGCGATTTCTCGATTTCCGAACGGCGAACCGTTCAAAATCGCCAGCGGCACATCGTTCAACGCCTCGATTCCGCAAACGAAAGAAACTGTTCCGGCGAAAAACAAGCAGACAGTCAGCAGCGAAACGATTGTCGATGATTTCAATTCCGCGCTCGAAATTATTCGCAGCAATCACGTCGAAGGGCAAAAAGTCGAATACAGCGAACTGACCAAATCTTCGATTACCTCGATGCTCCGCACACTCGATCCGCATTCAAATTATTTCGACGCTTCCGAATACGCGGACTTGCTGACCGATCAGCGCAGCGAATATTTCGGCATCGGCGCGACGATTGTTAATTATAAAAAAGACGGCGTTTTCGACACTTTCGTTACTTCGACGTTTCCCGATTCGCCCGCGTTTCGCGCCGGTCTGCGCTTCGGCGACAAAATAATTTCGATCAACGGCGAAGCGATGAGCGGCAAATCTTCGGCGTATGTCCGTGACAAAGCGCGCGGCAAAAAAGGCACGATTGCTAAAATTTTAATCGAACGCGCCGATTCCTCGAAAACCGAAACGATTGAAATCCGCCGCAACCGCGTCGCGCAGCCTTCGATTCCCGACGCTTATCTACTTCGTCAAAACATCGGTTATGTTGACCTTTCAGAAGGATTTAACTATACGACATTCGAGGAATTAAACGCCGCGTTCGCCGGTTTGCGCGAGCAGGGAATGACTTCGCTGATTTTGGATTTAAGGGAAAATCCGGGCGGCATCGTCGAGCAAGCCGTGCGCGTCGCGGAAAAATTTCTGCCCGCCGGCGACACGATTTTAACGCAGCGCGGACGTTTTCCGATTGATAATCGCACGTGGAAATCGTCGAACAGATTCGCCGAAACGATGCCGCTCGTCGTGCTTGTTAACGGCGGCAGCGCGTCGGCTTCGGAGATTGTGACCGGCGCATTGCAGGATTACGACCGCGCTTTGATCGTCGGCGAAAACACCTTCGGCAAAGGTCTTGTGCAGAGCGTCATCAATCTGCCAAACGGTTCGGGTTTGACTTTGACGACGGCGAAATATTACACGCCTTCGGGTCGCTCGATTCAGCGCGATTATTCAAACGGCAATCTTTACGATTATTACAACCACAAAGTCGCTTTGACCGACCCGGAAAGATCCAGACAAACGAGTAGAACCGTAACGGGAAGAAAAGTTTTCGGCGGCGACGGCATCACGCCCGACGAATCCGTTAAAAACGCGCCGATGAACGAAACCGAAGCGACTTTGCTCGATCCTTTATTTTTTTTCACGAGAGAAATCGTCGGCGGAAAAGTCAAAAATTTCGAGAATTACAAAATCAACAAGCCGACTCAGTTCGGCAAGCGCATCGGCTCGGCGGATTTTCCGGTTACGGACGAAATTTTCGAGGCGTTCAAAATTTACGTTTTAAGCGAAAAAAATCAAGAGTTTTCGGCTCAAGCGATTGACGCGGAAAAGGAATTCATCAAAACGCGCCTCAGATTCAATCTCGGAACGGCAGCTTTCGGCAGCGTCGCGGCGAACCAGATTTTAATCGAGACCGACGCGCAGGTCGGTCCCGACGGGCGCGCCGCTAGCCGGCAGCGAGACCGCGGACGACGAGGCCGAGTCCGACGAGGACGACGAGCGCCGCGGTGGCGACCGGGAGGGAACGGAGGATCAGC
>CAXTMQ010000008.1:0-645 GCA_964245305.1 uncultured Pyrinomonadaceae bacterium | reverse complement strand
ATCTCTGCCGCGCGCCGGACAACTCGCTTCGGCGGCGCGGAAAACTCAACAGAAATAATCCCAAAAATAAAAAAACCGCCGGGTCACGTTCCCGGCGGGAAAAAGAAACAGGAGGAACCTGTCGGTAGACTTGTAAGCCGCGCTTTTAACGCTTCAAAAAAATCAAAAGGCTCGACTCATCAGCCTATTAAACTTGATGCCGCGCATTTCGAGGCGGTTGCTTTGCGCGCGGAAACTTTTTCGCAAAAAGTTTTGAATCTCTTTTTCGCCCGCCGTCGAACTTCTTCTCAAGAATTTCTCAAGCCGCTTTGACTATAATTTTAGTTAATATTATAAGGAATAATTTTTGCATATCTTTTAGCAAATTTTCCGGTCGGAAGCGTCTTGATTTTATTCTAAAAATTCGTAATTCCAGCATTTGTAACGATTTATTAGCCGATAATTTTGAAGCCGGAATTTTAATCTATGAAATTGCGCTCTACAATTTGTCTTCTACTGTTTCTGGCGTTCGGAATCAATACGATTCAAGCCGGTATTTTCGTAACAAATTTAAACGGCATCACGCTCACCGGCGGGGACGGAATTACATTAACCGGCGCGGACGGAATTACGTTGACCGGCGCGGACGGCGTTCAGCGTGTCGCC
>CAXTMQ010000007.1:17390-42005 GCA_964245305.1 uncultured Pyrinomonadaceae bacterium | reverse complement strand
CGAATGAGCGGGCTTTTTCAAATTTATTTGGCGGGAATGAACAATCCGGCGCGACCAATCGGAACGATGCTTTTCTTAGGTCCGACCGGTTCAGGAAAAACGCGCGTCGTCGAAGCGGCGGCGCAGGTTTTATTCGGCGAACCGCACGCGGTCGTCAAAATTGACTGTGCCGAATTCCAGCATTCGCACGAAATCGCCAAACTCATCGGCTCGCCTCCAGGCTATTTGGGACACCGCGAAACTTCGCCGATGCTGACGCAGGAAAATTTAGATAAAGCGCACACCGACGAAAATAAATTAACCTTTGTTTTATTCGACGAAATCGAAAAAGCCTCGGACGCGCTGTGGCAACTGCTGCTCGGAATTTTGGATAAAGCGACTTTGACTTTGGGCGACAACCGGCGCGTTGATTTCTCGAAAACGGTCGTCATTATGACTTCCAATTTAGGCGCGCGAGAAATGTCAGAAATGATTTCCGGCGGCATCGGTTTCGCGCCGACCAAAGCCAACAAACAGCAGGACGATAACGAAATTGACACGAAAATTTATCGCACCGCTTTGGAAGCCGCAAAACGTAAATTCTCGCCGGAATTTATGAATCGCATTGATAAAGTCGTTGTGTTTAGAAGTTTGAAAGAACATCATCTGCGCCGGATTCTCGACATCGAACTGCGCGGCGTGCAGGACAGAATCACCGATTCCGCCGGCACGAAATTTATCTTTGAATGCACCGATCCGGCGAAAGAATTTCTTTTGGGCGAAGGCATTGATCTGAAATACGGCGCGCGACATTTGAAACGCGCGATTGAAAGATTTCTCGTTTATCCTTTGTCGAATTTGGTGGCGACCGAACAGGTCGAAACCGGCGATCTGGTCACGATTGATTTCGACGACAAAGAAAACAAGCTCGTTTTCAAAAAGCAATCGGGCAAAATGATTGTCAATGAATTTGAAGACGAAATGCCCGACAACGAACCGGAAACGAAATCCGATGCCGTCGGAATGCCGCTGCCGCAAGCGCAGGCGTTTTCGGGAAAAAGCAAATCAACAAGCGAGAACCAAGAAAATTAAACCGAAGTAATCGAAAACAAAAAGCGCGTCAAGAAAAATTCTTGACGCGCTTTTTGTTTTTTACCTTTTTCAAAAAAATTAATTCAGCTTTAATTTTCTGACTTCGACGTTTCCCTGCAATTCGGACGGCAAAATTAAATTTAAAGAATTTTCGTTCGCTTCGTTTTTGATGTTTTCGACGCGCAGACTTTCCGCCTTGAGCGATTCGATAACCGAACGCGCGCCGTATAAAATAACCGACGCGGTTTTCTTTTCAATTTCGCCGCCGACACGCACGGTGAAAAGCCTTTCGACGCGCTTTTCGCCGATGCGAAAATTTACGTCAACGACCGTATCGAGCAAAGTGATTTTCGGATTGACGACGTTCAAAGCGACTTGCCGCTCGCTGAAATCCGTTTGGCGATTGTCGAGATTGATTCGTTCGGTCGAAATCGAATCAAGCGAATTCACAAAGCTGATCGGTCCGCGCACGCGAACTTTCGCCGGCACGACCGTCGCGCCGTAAACTTCAAAATTTTCCGCCGGACTGCCTTCGGTCTCGGCTTTGACGGCGATTTCACGCTCTTCGACTTTTTCGAGCTTGACGGCGATTTTGTTCGGCTGAACTTCTTCGAGTTTTACGCCGGTCGGCAGTTCGACATTGACATTCTGCGGCGTAATCTGCACGGTTCTATCGCCCGCCGGAACGTCAATCAAATCGAGCGCGACGACCATATCGCGCGGATTAAGCTGTTCGATTTTGCGCTTGTCGCCGGTAATCACGAGATCAACTTCCTGAACCGGCGAATTGGTAACTTCCGCGTCGTTCGACACGCGAATATTCAGCGGAATACTTCTGAGCCGCGCCGTCGTCGGAGCGCGAAGCCCCGTAACGCCGAGCCAAAGCGCGACGGTTATAAAAAGCGCGACGATCTTAATCAGCCAATCTTCCAGAAAAACGCGACGAAACAAACGGCGCAAAACTACGCCGCGTTCTTCGCCCTGCAAAAACCTTTCGATTGGAGAATACATTTCCGCTTTTTGTATTTTAACTTCGGAAAATCGTTTCAATTAAAACCAAAAATCAGCCGAGCGTGATTTCCGTTTCGGCTTCTTTCATCGTTTTCGTCGTTTCGCGTTTTTTTTCGACGACCGGAATTTCCATCGCATTCAAAAGCAGCAAGCGAAGGGCGTTCGCATCGAGATTGCGTTTGAATTGTCCGCCTTCGATAAAACTTATCAAGCCGGTTTCTTCGGAAACGACTACGGAAATCGCGTCCGAGCCTTCGGTTACGCCGATAGCGGCGCGATGGCGCGTGCCGAGTTCGCGCGAAATTCCCGGATTTTTCGTTAGCGGCAAAAAGCTCGAAGCCGACGCGATGCGCTCGTTTTGAATAATCACCGCGCCGTCGTGCAGGGGCGTTGCCGGATTAAAAATCGTGACGAGCAAATCGTAGCTCACGCGCGCGTCGAGCGACACGCCCGCGTCAATCAAATTTCGCAAGCCGACGTTGCGCTCGATGACGATCAGCGCGCCGATTTTTTCCGACGAAAGCGTCGTCGTCGCCAAAACGATTTCGTCGTAAATCGTTTCGCCGAGCTGTCCGCGCTGGCGGCGAAGAACGGGAAAACGCAGACGATTGCCGAAATAAATCAACGCCTGGCGGATTTCCGATTGAAAAAGAACGATGATCGCCACGCCGATATACAAAACGGCGGAACGCAGAACGAATTCGAGCGTCGCCAAATCCTGCGCGACCGCCAGCCAGTAAAGCAGCGCGAGAATAACCATTCCGACGACGGTCGGCACGGCGCGTGTGCCGCGCAGCAGTTTTAGCACGACATAGACGATTAGAAAAACTAACGCCATATCGAGTAAAGACCACAGGGTAAGTGTCGGAAGATGCTCGCTTAACTGCATTTTCGGAAAGCGTCGAAAATCAATTTTTCGTCATCGAATTTCGACTTTTTATTTTACGGCTCGCTCAATCAAAGCGCGAAATCGCTTTGGGAGAGATGTTTTTCCGCGCCGTGCCGTTTCCAAGAATATCACATAAAATTTTTAACTTTTCGTCAATCATTTCGATTTTTTGCTTTGCAGAAAGCCGATCAGATTGCCCTGCGCGTCAATCACGCCGAGCGCGCCGATGCCGTTTTCGCGCATTAATTCTTTGGCTTCGGGCAAAACCGTGTCAATTTCGACAAAATATTCGGGCTTAATCGGGCGCATTACTTCTTGAATTTTCGTGTCGTTCCATTTGTCGCGCGGCAGAGATTTTAAATCTTCCAAAATCAACATTCCGTAAAGCTGACGATTATTGGCGACGGGAAAAATCGTCTGCCGGTGAAGGACGAGAACGCGGTCAACAAACTGCATCACGGGCATTTCAGGCGCGACTGCGACGGGAACTTTCATCGCCTCTTCGACGGGAATCAATTCGGATTTGCGCGTTTGCGTGATAATTGATTTCGCCGCGTCGAATAAAAAAAGTCCGATTAGAATCGTCCATAAACCCGTGTAAAAATCTCCTTGCACGAGCGCGATGAAAACGCCGAAAAGAATTAAAACGCCCGCGATAATCTGCCCGCATCTGCCGGTTAAAACGGTCGCTTCGTTCAAATCCGTGCCGCGCCGCCAGAGATACGCCCGCAAAACTCTGCCGCCGTCGAGCGGATAACCGGGAAACAAATTAAACACCGCGAGCAGAAAATTCCAGAGCGCGAGCGTGAAAAAAAGCGGCGCGAAAATTTTCGATTCGACGCGGTTGAAAATCGCCATTAAACCCAAGAAGAGAAGCGCGAGCAGAAAGCTGGCGACCGGTCCGGCGACGGCGATGCGAAATTCGGCTTGCGGCGTTTCAGGTGCGTGACGAAACCGCGCCAAACCGCCGAACGGATGCAGAATGATTTCGACGACCTGCACATTTTCAAATCTGGCGACGACGGCGTGCGCGAGTTCGTGCAGAAAAATCGAAGCGAAAAAAATCAGCGTCGTAACGAAGCCGAGCAGAAGACTCGCAAAAATGCTTTCGGTCAGAGACTGAACGCCGTCCGCCGTGATCCAGGTCATTATCGCCAGCACGAAAAACCATCGGTAATCAACCTGCACGGGAATGCCGGAGATGTGCGCGATTAGAATTTGACGTTTGAGAAATTGGAAAATCCGCATCGTTTTGATTAAATCATAAGATAAATCAATCCCGAATTTCGCGCAAAAGAAATGCCGCTCCGAGAAGCGGCAAATATCAAAATCGCTACATTTTTCGTTCAAACATTTCAGGCTTCGTAAGAAATCTCGGCGTTTTGCAACGCATACATTTCGGTGCGCGAAACCTTTTCGAGCAGTTCGGGTTCGTCGAACATCTTCAGCAACCCGCGCACGGTCGCGTAACGCGGTTCGTCGGAAACGATGACCGATAAATTAACGAAATTCCGCAAATACTGGTCAACGCCGTTCAGGAGCGCGCCGCCGCCGGTCAAGATAATTCCTCTATCGTAAATATCGGCGGCAACTTCGGGTCTGAGTTCGGTTAAAGTGTCGGCGACGATTTGCGCGACGCGGCGGACAATCGCTTCGACGACCGGATAAATTTCGCCGAGCGTGATTTCGACCGCGCCCGGACTTCCCGTCTGCACGTCGCGCCCGCGCACGAGATAAGTTTTATCAATTTCTTCGGGCAGATAAGCGGTTGCAAACTCGGATTTGATATTTTCGGTCGTTTCCTCGCCGACCTGCAGCCCGCGATGCTTTCTCAGATGATTTGACAGCGCGAGATTTATTTCGTCGCTGCCGATGCGTTCCGAGCGCGTGTGAATGACGTTGCCTTTGGCGACGATGGCGATATTGGTTGTTCCCGCGCCGATGTCGATCACCGCCGACGCGCGCTTGTCTTTGGCATTCACGCCCGCGCCGAAGGCTGCCGCCAAGCCTTCCTCCATCATATAAACTTTGCCGATGTGCGCGTCTTCCGCCGCGTTCATCAAAGCACGCTGCTCGACATGCGTGACTTCGCCGAGCATACTCATCACCGCCTGCAAAGAAACTTGCGAGCCGCCGGATTTCGATTTTTTGACGAAATGCGCGAGCATAATTTTCGTGCGCTCGAAATCGGCGACCACGCCGCCCGAAAGCGGCGCGAAAACCGTGATGTCGCGTCCTTCGCGCCCGCGCATATCGAACGCTTCCTGACCGTAAGCGACCGTCTCGCCCGTCAATTCATTAACGGCGACCATTGAAGGCTCGTCCAAAACGATGTCGCGCCCTTTGACGGCGATGATCGTATTGGCGGTTCCCATATCAATCGCCATCGAATCGGTAACGAATTTTTTTAATGACGAAATTCCCATCATACGAGGCTTCCTTTAAATTTTTGTGTAACTTTGCCTGTAAAAAACCAACTGCCGACGGAGAGAATCTTTATTCAATTTAAAGACAATCAATTTTATCTCAATTCCATCTTACTTCAAATAGCGAAACGGGCTGAACGCGATTTTTTACCGTCAGAGATTCGCGCTGAACATAATCGAACAAATCGCCGACTTCCCGCGCCGTCGCTTCGCTGACTAAAATCTCGCCGCCGCGGGCGTTCGATTCGAGCCTTGAAGCCAGATTAACCGTGTCGCCAATCGCCGTGTATTCCGAGCGTTGGTTCGAGCCGATATAACCGATAGTCGCCACCCCCGTGTGCAGACCGATGCCGACGTTGACCTGGTTAAAACCTTCTTTTATCAATTCCTGATTGAGCTGCGCGATGCGCCGCTGCATCGCCACCGCCGTTCGCACGGCGTTTTTCGCATCCGACGAAGTGGCGGTCGGCGCGCCGAAAATCGCCATCAAACCGTCGCCGATATATTTATCGAGCGTTCCTTCGTGCGCGAAAATTTCTTCGGACATCGCGCTGAAATAGCGATTGAGAAGACTGACGATTTTTTCGGGATTTTCGCGCTCGCTCAAAGCGGTAAATCCGCGAATGTCGGCGAACAAAATCGTTACCGTTTGATTTACGCCGCCGAGCTTGAACGAATCGGGATTCTCCAGAAGCTGTTTGACGACGTATTCGGGCATAAACCGCTTGTAATTCGCCCGCGCCACTTCTTCTCTTGCCAGACGTTCGTGCGCTTTGACGGTTTCAACGACCATCGCCGTCTGCGCCGCGACCGCGCCGATCAATTCCAGATCGTCGGGACTGAACTTGGCGAACGGATCGAGACGGTCGGCATACATTACGCCGTGAACGCTCGATTCGGTAAGCAGCGGAGCGCAGATGGTTGACCGAACGCCCTGCAAAACAATTGATTCCGCGCCGCTGAATTGCGCGTCGGTTTTCGCGTCCTGCGACAAAAGCGCGACTTTTTCGCGCATTACTTTTTGCGTGATCGTCCGCGAAATCGTCAGTTTTTCCGTTAAATTTTCAAACTGCGGATCACGCGCCCGCGCCGCAATCGGATTCAGATTAAAATCGAGAATCGTGCCGTCGGATGTTTCGTCCGCCAGCAGCGCGACGACTCTTTCGGCGGGCGTTCCGCGAAAAATCAAATCCGTCGCTTTGACGAAAATTTCTTTCAAGTCAAAAACCGTGCCGAGCGTTTTGCTCATTTCGTAAAGCAAATCGAGAGCCTTCGCCTTGCGCCGCAGTTCCTTGATTTCTTCAGGCGTGGCAATGCCGGTCTCGACCGAAAGATTTGCCCGATGCCCGATAATATCGCTGGCGGAAATTTGAAGCTGCGTATGTCCGAGCGGTTGGTCGTTGTAATTTACGCCGGTCGTCGGCACGCTCGCCGCGTAATTGAAATTCGCCGGATTTTTGGACGTTCCGATTGGAACGTCCATAGTTTGCGGCTCGAATTTTTTGTGAAAATCCAGAGTGCTTTCGCCGATGAGAATCTGGTCGTTTTCCTCGAGCGTTTTTTCAAACTGCGCGACGTTGTTGACGAAAACGCGGTTGACGCTGCGAAGAATTTCGCCGTTGACGTTGTAACCGTCAATGATTTTAAAGTTTGATGCTTCGGCGATAACGTGCGCGTGATGCCGCGAAACGCGGCGGTCGTTGAGAACAATATCGTTATCTTTGGCGCGTCCGATGTTATATGTCTTGCCGGAAAGCAATTCAACTTCCCAGTTTTTACCGCTCGCATCAGTAATTTTAAGAGTCGCGCTCACTTTATTATTGGTAAATAGTTAATTGTTAACGGTTAATTCCTGATAAACTCCACTTACAATTTACCATTAACAATTAACCATTTACCATTATTCGTATGATTTATTTCGACAACAATGCGACGACGCGCGTCGCGCCCGAAGTTTTCGAGGCGATGCAGCCTTTTTTGACGGACTTTTACGGCAATCCTTCGTCCGCCTATGAATTCGGGCGCGATACGCGGAAAGTTATCGAAAAATCGCGTGAAGAAATCGCCGGTTTAATCGGCGCGAACGATTCGAGCGAAATCGTTTTCACATCCGGCGGCACGGAAAGCGACAACTGGGCGATTCGCGGCGCGCTCGCGGCAAATCCGTCAAAAAAACACATCATCACAACGCGCGTCGAACACGAAGCCGTTCGCAAATTGTGCGAAAAACTAGAGCGCGAAACGTATGAGATTACCTGGCTCGAAGTTGATGAAAAGGGCTTTTTAAATCTCGACGAATTGAAAAACGCTCTGCGCGCAGACACGGCGATTGTTTCCGCGATGCTTGCCAACAACGAAACGGGAATTCTTTTTCCCGTCGCGGAAATCGCTCGAATAGTTAAAGCGAATTCCGACGCGATTTTTCACGTTGACGGCGTGAACGCGGTCGGTAAAATCCTTGTTGATTTAAAGACTACGCAGATTGATTTGTTCAGCATTTCCGGTCATAAATTTCACGCGCCGAAAGGCATCGGCGCGCTTTACATCCGCAACGGCGTTGATCTGCCTTCGCTTTCCGTCGGCGGCGGACAGGAAAACGGCAGGCGCGCCGGAACGGAAGCCGTTCACCAAATCGCCGCCGTCGGTCGCGCGGCGGAATTGGCGAAAGATTTTTCGGCGATGCGGAAAATTTTTGATTTAAGAAACGAATTGGAAAACGAAATTTTGGAAAAAATTCCAAATTCTCGTCTTAACGGAACCGGCGATTACGAATTTCGCCTGCCGAATACGACGAATATTTCTTTCTCAAACTTAAACGGCGAATTGATTCTCGCTAAATTAAACGATGCCGAAATCTGCGTCTCGACCGGTTCGGCTTGCAACTCGGAAACGCACGCCGCATCGCCGGTTTTACAAGCGATGAACATTTCGTATTCCGACGCGATGGGCGCGATTAGATTTTCTCTGGGAAGATATAATACCGAAGCGGAAGTTGATTTCGTGTTGGAGATTTTGCCGCAAATTATCGAGGATTTGAGAAAAATTTCCCTGTAGAATTTTTCGTTTGAGATTTTCGCTTGTGGAAAAATCGTCTGATTTTTAATCGCTTGGTTAATCAAAAACAATTCGGAAACATTAGATTTTTTTCTAACGTAATCAAAAAAGCGTTTTTCACATTCAAAAAAATTTCGGAGAAAAAAATGATTTCAAAAACTTATCTTCGTTTCATCGTTTCGCTCGCGTTAATCGTTTCGCTGTTCGCGGTTTCGCTGCCGTCAAGCATTTCGGCGCAGACATCGGCACAAACGCAGACAATTTCGAGCGATTTACAGGCGCGGCTTGCCGTCATCGAACAAAAAACCGATGCGCGGCGCAAAGAACTCGGCATTCCGGGAATGAGTTTGGCGATTGTCAAAGACGACCAGATTATTTTCGCCAAAGGTTTCGGTTACAAAAATTTTGAAAAACAAATCGCCGTTACGCCCGACACGGAATTTGCCATCGGCTCGGCGACGAAAGCCTTTACCGCGCTTTCGATTTTGATGTCGCAGGACGAAGGAAAATTATCGCTCGACGACAATCCGAAAAAATATCTGCCGTATTTTAAAATCAACGATACGGACACCGACGCGCGGATTACGATTCGGGATATTCTTTCGCACGCATCGGGTTTGAATCGCACGGATTTGGCGATGGTCACGGGAAAATTAAACCGCGAAGAATTGATCCGCGTCGCGGGCGAAGCCAAGCCGACGGCAAAGCTCCGCGAAAAATTTCAATATCAAAATATAATGTTCGCCGCCGCCGGTGAAATCGTCGCCAAAGCGCAGAAAGAGCCTTGGGAAAAATTCGTTCCCGAAAGAATTTTTAAACCGCTCGGAATGACGAATTCTACGATGTCGCTCAAAGATATGCGGCAGGCGAAAGATTATTCGTTCGGCTACGATTACAACTTCGACACGAAAGAAACGCGCAATTTGCCGATGCGCGATATTTTGGAAGTCGCGCCCGCCGGTTCGATAAACTCTTCAGCGAGAGATATGGCAAACTGGCTTCGATTCGTTTTGAACGGCGGCGAAGTCAACGGCAAACGGCTCGTTTCCGAAAAAAGTTTCGACGAATGGCTTAAGCCGCAGATGAAAGTCGGCGGCAAAACTTCTTACGGTTTAGGCTGGTTTTTGGAAGATTGGAACGGCTTGAAAGTCGTTCAGCACGGCGGCAATATTGACGGATTTAATTCGATGGTGGCAATGATTCCCGAAAAGAAAATCGGTTTCGTGATGCTGACGAATGTTTCCGGCTCGTCGCTCGGCGGCGAATTGATGCCGATTGTCTGGGAAAATATTTTGGGCAATCCGAATGCCGCGACGCAAACCGCGTCAGCGGATGCAAGCAAAGAAATCGGCAAATATCGTTTTGAAGCGGCGGGCTTCGACATCGAAGTCAAAATGCAGGACGGCAAGCTCGTCGCCGTCGTTCCCGGTCAGCCGACTTACATTCTAGAAAAAGTCGGCGACCGCCGTTATAAATTGAGCGGCGCGCCCGACGGATTTTTCGCCGCGTTCAAGGACAAGGAAATGTTTCTCGAACAACCGCAGGGCAATTATACTTTGCCGAAAGTCGCGGCGGACGCGGAAATTCCGGCGAATGTTTCCGACGCGGCGAAGGAACTCGTCGGCAGATACGCTTCGGAGAAAAATGCGGCGCGAACCGTTGATATTAATGAAGTCGAAGGCAAGGTTTCGCTTGTTGTCGAAGGGCAGCAGCCTTACGCTCTGCGCGAAAAATCGAAGGATTTATACGCGATGTCGCCTTTGCCCGACGATTACAAAGTCAAAACGAAGCGCGGCGCAGGCGGCAAAATCAACGGCATTACGATTATGCAGCCCGAAGGGGAATTCGGCTTTAATCGAATTGACGGCGACGCGGCAAATTCGAGCGAAAAACCGAAAATGACGACGGACGAATTGATGGCAAAAGTCGTGGGCGCGCTCGGCGGTGAAGCGGCGTGGCGCAAATTGAATTCGCGCGTCGCTAAAGTCGAAATTGATTTCGTCAATCAAGGTGTCAAAGGTTTCGGCGAAACTTATGCGAAAGCTCCGAATAAATCGGCGCAGAATATAAATTTGACCGCGCTCGGCAAACCAATCGGTTCGTTTGCGGAATATTTCGACGGCGCGAACGGCGGCGAATGGGCGAGTTTCGCGCCCGCCGATAAATACAGCGGCAAACAGCTCGAAGACGCGCGGATCGGCGCGGATTTTTACGGCTTGCTCGACTGGAAAACGCTTTACCCGAAAGCCGATTTCAGAGGCGCGGCGAAGGTCGGCGGCGAAGACGCATACGTCGTCGTTTTCGAGCCGGAGAAAGGCAATAAGGACACGATTTATTTTTCGCAAAAAACTTTTCTGCCGCTTAAACTCGAATCGGTAAATTCATTTTCGACGCAGAATATCAGCCTGCCGTATTCGGAGACTTACGAAGATTATCGCCCGATTGACGGCGTGATGATTCCATTCAAAACCGTCAATTCTTCTTCGACCAACGGCGATTTAATCGTTATCGTAAAAGAAGTCAAACACAACGTCGCCGTTGACGACAAGGTTTTCAAGGCGAAAAATTAAAGCTAAATGTTGAAAAAACGGCGGCTTAAATCAAAAGATTTAAGCCGCCGTTTTTTCGCATTCGCTATTACCGAACAAAAGCGCGGGCATTTGGGAAATCGCCTGGAAATTCTTTGTCTTTGCAATTATTTATGATAGTGTTTTTCAAAATTCAGCCGAAAAACTTTCGCGGAAAAGACAAAACTTTCGCAGAAAAACATCGAATAAAATATGTCGAATCAACCAAATAAACTAAAAGCCCTGAGCATTTTTCTAATCGTTATTTCACTCGTCTTGATCGGATTTATTTTTTACAAATCCACGCAAACCGGACAAGTCAGTTATTGGGGCTACGCCGTAGCGGTCGGTTGTCTGCTCATCGGCTTATTTCCGCTTTTGTTTAATAAAAAAGAATAGCGTCGAATAACGCGATCTACGATTCGGTTTTCTCGTCTTCGGAAAACGGATTTTCCTCAGAGTCCTTTGGAATTTCTCCTTTTGTTACGCTTTGAAAAAATTCCTGCATCCATTCTTCGCCCGTTTTTTCCGGCGCGTTTTCGGGGTTTGAAATCGCTAATCTGAGTGCCAGAATCAGCGGAATGATATTAAGCGCGCTGAACGGTTCGACTTGTCCGAATTTCAAAAGATTTTGCGACGGCGCGATGGGAATTTTGACGACGCTCAGATTTTCCGAATTCGGATTCGCGCAATTTTCCGGCGGATTCGTCACTAAATATTCGCGGCAGACGAGCGGACGATCTTCGTAAATCGAACACGCGCCGTCGAGCAGAAACGGACACGGAACATCTTCCCGTATATATTCGAGCAGCACTTCGGAAAACCCTTCTTCCATCAGCGAAGTGAATTTTTGAAACTTTTCAAACCAGCCGATCCGGGCGAAATGAGCGATTGCCGCGTCGAACTTTTTAATTACTTCATCTCTGCGCGGTTCGGGCATTCGCAAGACGACTTCGGCGAGATTGTAAGCCTCGAATTCCGCAATCGGAACAGGCTGCGAGCAACACGCGGAACAGCCTTTTTGACACGAAACCGTTCTGCCTTCCTTTTCCGCTTTCGCCACGCCCATATCAACGAAAATACCGGTCAATTGATTGATAACGGGCAGCAACCGACGCGCTTTAACCGGCTTTGCCGGCAACGTCAGATTCATTTTTAAAAGCGTGTCGTCTATAACGATTTCCGCTTGCCCGCTGACAAATTCTTCGGTTTCCATAGCAGGCAAAGTAGCATTTAAAGACTGATTTTGTAAATAAATATCGAAAACCGGCGGGCAATTATCAATCAAAAAGCCTTCGTTCTGAAGAACGAGGGCTTTTTGATTGATGCGAGTTGGATATTTTATCGAACGAAAGCATTCGGCGCAGGATTGTCGCTCTCCTCGCCGAACTGAACGCCCGTGAACCCCTGCGTCGAACGGTTCAGATACCACACGCCGTTTCGATACACCGCGACATCCGTCTTTCCGTCGCCGTCGAAATCTGCAGGAACGGGCAAGTCCGTCGAAATGCCGAACTGAATGCCCGTAAATCCCGTTTGACTGCCGTTGAAATACCAGCTTCCGGCAGACGGGCGAAAAACCGCAATGTCGGCTTTTCCGTCGCCGTCATAATCCGCCGCCACAGGAACATCGCCCGCCTGTCCGAATTGAATGCCCGCGAATTCGAGCTGGCTTCTCTGTAGATACCAAGTGCCGACAGATGGGCGAAAGACTGCCAGATCGCTTTTGCCGTCGCCGTCAAAATCAGCCGCCATCGGTTTATCGCCTGTTTGTCCGAAATTTATTGCTGTAAATCCTGCGGTTGATTGCTGTAGATACCAAGTGCCGTTCGACGGACGGAAAACCGCCACATCCGCCTTGCCGTCGCCGTCGAAATCAGCCGGCACGGGAACGTCTTCATTCGTGCCGAAGGAGATGCCGAAAAAGCCTAAATTTGAACGCTGAAGATACCAGATGCCGCCGCGATAAACGGCGAGATCGGTTTTGCCGTCGCCGTCAAAATCGGCAGGCACGATTTTATCGCCCGCCTGTCCGAAGAGCGCGCCGGAGAAGCCGGTCGAAGAATTCAGCAGATACCACGCTCCCGAAGACGGGCGAAACACCGAGATGTCGGATTTCCCGTCGCCGTCAAAATCAAAAAACGCTTTACGCGCGGCGGCTGTTTTGTTCAACCGGACGATTCCCTGTTTCGGTTGATTATTAAAGGTCGTGAACGCGCCGCCGAGAAGAATTTTACCGTCAATTTGAAACGCGATGTCGTCCACAAAATCGTTTGCTCCGGAACCGGTATTAAACGTCGAATCCAATGTTCCGTCGGAATTCAAACGCGCGACGCGGTTAACCGCCAAGCCTTCGTAAAATGTAAAATATCCGCCGACCAGAATTTTGCCGTCGGTCTGCGTTTTAATAGCGAGAATCAAGCCGTTCAAGCCGATGCCGGTTTTATTGAAAGTCTGATCAATATCGCCGTTCGGCAAAACGCGCAAAATACTGCGCGGCATACCGCCGGAATTATATAAATCAATGCCGCCGAGAAGAATTTTTCCGTTCGGCAGCGCGAAAATTGCGGTAACTATTACTGAAGAAGTCGAACGGAAAATAAACGTCGAATCCAATGTTCCGTCGGCGTTCAAACGCGCGACGCATCTGGTTGTGCCGCCCGATAATGTAATGCTGAACTGCCCGCCGATTAAAATTTTGCCGTCTGTTTGCAGCGCGATTGTTTGAATCGTCTGCGAAAATGCGGACACGAAAGCGGTGTCAACGCTGCCGTCGGTATTTATCCGCAAAATTCCCGTCGCGCCGCTGTTGCCGCTTGCACTGAAAAATCCGCTGACCAGAATTTTTCCGTCCGGTTGCAGCTTAATATCGCTGATATAATCGGCGGTTCGCGTGAAACTAAAACTCGAATCGAGACTGCCGTCTTCGTTCAAACGAACAACGCGAACGGTCGTCAAACTGCCCGTATCGGCGAAAACCCCGCCGACCACGATTTTGCCGTTCGATTGAACGGCGAAAGCCGAAACGCTCGAAAGAATACCGTTGCTTCCGGCACTCACGTTAAATGTCGAATCTATCGCGCCGGCGGAATTTAATCTGGCGAGTCCTCGTTTCGCCACGCCGTTGACGAACTGAAAATCGCCGCCGATCAAAATATTGCCGCCCGCAAGCGGCGCGATTTTGGTCACGATTCCCGCCGTGGTCGCCGCCGCTTGAAATCCGCTGTCAATTGCCCCGTCAGTGTTCAACCGCGCAATGCGGCGGCGTTCCTGACTTTTATAGCGCGTAAAACTGCCGCCGACCAGAATTTTTCCGTCCGCTTGAACGGCGAGGCTTAAAATATCGTTGTCGCTGTCGCCGGGCTGAAACGTCGCACTCGAAGCGAAAGTTATCACTGACGTTCCGCGAAAATTCGATGTCATTCCCTGAAAAGAAGTGAAAAAAGTTCCGCCGACCAAAATCGAACCGTCCGGCAGAAGCGCGGCGGCGGTCAATTTTGCTGTTACGCTCAAAGTAGGAAACGGATTTTCGAGCGTTCCGCTCACATTCAAACGAACCAGCCCGAACGAAGTCGCCGTTCCGCCGAATTGAGTAAAACTTCCGGCGGCGAGAATTTTTCCGTCCGGCTGTAACAAGATTTTTTCGATATTCAAGTTCGCGCCGCCGTTGTTATTCGCGGCAAAGCCGGCATCGAGACTGCCGTCAGCGTTCAGACGCGCGATTCTTCCGACCGTCGCGCCGTTGTATTGAATAAAAGAGCCGCCCGCGATTATTTTGCCGTCAGTCTGCGCGACGAGCGTGGAAACCGGATTGTTAAAACCGCTTCCCGGATTAAATGTTTGATCGAGACTGCCGTCCGCATTTAAGCGAACGATGTTGCCGCGCGGCGTTCCGTTATACGAACTGAACGATCCGCCGACCGCGATTTTTCCGTCGGACTGAACGACAATCGCATTGACCGCGCCGCCGATGCTGCTGCCCGAAGGATTAAACGAAGCGTCGGGCGTTCCGTCAGCATTGAGCCGCGCGATTGTGCCGTAAAAAGCGTCGTTATAATTCGCGCCGTTTCCGCCGATTAAAATTTTTCCGTCCGATTGCAGAGCGACGGCGTTAATCATCGCATTTGGTCCCGCGCCGTTTTGATTAAACGCCGCGTCCAAACTTCCGTCCGCGTTGAATCTGGCTAAATAAGCACGCGCCGCGCCGTTCACGCCGCGAAACGAACCGCCGATAATAATCTTCCCATCGGGCTGAACGACAATTGTTTTAACCGAGCCGAAACCCTCGGCTACACCGGCGGAAAAAGTCGAATCAACATCGCCGTCGGCATTCGGAGATGAAAGCGATTGGCGATTCGATTTCGTTTCCGCCGACATTGACTGAACGAAATTGCCGTCCGCTTTTTCGCTTGAAATGGGCGAAGTTTCCGCCGGGTTTCCACCCAAATCCGGCAGTCTGATTTGCATCTGCGCTTCGGACGATTGAAAAGCCGCAAGAAATAAAGTTAAAAAAGCGGCAACCGTAAAGAACTTTTCGACGAAAAACTTCTCTTTTAATAAATTTGTCGGTGTATTGACATTAAAAATTGCTATTTTCATATTGAAGTGTCGGAAAATGAATTTGTTTCGGGAAGAAATTTTCTAATTTCTAAAAAGACCGTTCATTATAATCAAGTTTCGATTTGAAAACATTTTAAGACGGCTTTATTCGGTTGAGAAAGCCTTTGTAATGTGTTTGGACAAAGCATCCATCGAATAAACGCTCTGATAATTATAAAACCGGCGCGACGTTCGATGTTCTGCAATAATACTTTTTCAATGGAAGTTTTGCAAAAAAATTTTGGTTAAGAGAATATTGGTGGAGGCGGCGACTGATGAACTCAGGTTTTAAGCCCTTTGTTTGTCGGGCGTTCGAGCTATCCGAAAATAATCTTGACCACTTTTTGACCGTTTCGCTTTCAAAATCGAAATAATTAACGCGTTTTTTCGACGAATTCCGCCTCAGAAATTTCGCTCTTTTTGACCGCCTTAAAGACGTTTCCAAGCTCCATAGCGTAATCAATTTTAGCACGTTTTCGCACCGCGTCGAGCAATCGGTCCTGATTGGTATGCACATAAGTTGCCGTCTGCGCGATGTTGGAATGCCCGAGCAGCTCGCGCGCCGTTTCGATGTCGGATTCCCTTAAGATTTCCGTTCTAAAATTATGCCGCAGATCGTGCGCGACGAAGCCATCTTTGGTGAATCGCCCGTAAGGGATTTTCAATTTCGCGCAAACTTGCCTTAAAGTGCGATAGTTTGCCTCGACCGGCTCGCCGTCTGGGGAAAAAATAAAATCGGATGCCTTCATTCTTCTACAAGAATCGCAAAAGCCAAAAGCCGCGAGTTTTAACGCTCGCGGCTTTTCGGATTAAATCAAACGGCGGAAAGCGCAATCCCCTAAGAAAAATGCTTCCTATCGATTGATACGAGGGATAACTCGTCGGATTTGCATTCGTAAAATATTCGGAACCGGATTCGACAAAAGGCGCGGACGAAACAATCAAAGCCGTTCGCGCCAAAGGTATGGGGATTACTTTGGCAATCATTGTACATCCGAAGCGACGGAAAAAGAAAAGGCGGTATTAACCTCTACTGTTCATTAATCCATTCGATTGCGCTCAATAAATAAAATCGGCTTGAAGATTCGTAGTCGGCTCATCTTATGAAATTTACCGCCGACACATAAAAACTTTTCTGTTCGGCTTAAATTTCTCCTTTTCCTAATTCTTCCGCGCGGCGCGCTTCCGAAAACAAACGCGAAGAAAAATAGCGAGCGAATGCAGGAAATCACGGGCTTTTTCTAAAATCTGTGTAAATATCCTTTGTCCAAAAAATCAGGTTGTAGCTAAAGTGCTGATTTTGCAAAGTTTGGGCGGATAAGACAAAAACCGAAAGTTTGCACTTACACAAAACATTGAATAAGTCCGAAATCACTGAACCGCATAAATATAAACCGAGTAACTTCCTTGCCCGTAAACTTTGATACTTATCTTCGTCGGCGGGCATTCTATGATGAAGGATTTATTTAACATTAACTCACTAAATCCCATTAATAAATCCTCTCCTGATTCTTCCACTCCGAAAACTCCTGCGCTTTCAGCATTCTCAACGCTCATGTCGTATGCTTTTTGAGCTTCTTCCAATTCTTTTTTGATCAAGTCAACTCTACTCTGCAGAACCACTCCTTGCGCCAAGAGCTTCTGAGTTGATTCGACGAGACCCTTATAATTATTAAGATTGTCCAATGCTACCGGTTTCGGCAAAAGTCTCGTCCTGTTGGCAGACCTAATCGAAATCCTGATTTGTTTGTATTTGGATGTGTCAAAGGCAGCTATTTCCGTTACCTTATTATCGGTAATTTCTTTCTTTGACTTGAAAACCATCGGTGCCGCGAAACAATTTAAAGCCGGTGCCAAAATAAGCGTGAAAACGAGTAGAATTTTCATAATGGGATTTTAGAGGATAAGCGACGCGGAAAGCAATTATAAAGATCGGTTAAGAGCAAACCTTTCAACCGATAATTGACCTCCGTCGGCGAGTGCGATGAGAAAACCGAAATAATTATCTAGAACCTGCATCCGTTAATACAAAAGCCACGAATAACAAATCGCAACAGTTATCTTAAAGCGTTCAGAATTAGTTGGAATCGGCGAAGTAAATAATTTTATTTCGGCATTGTTTTTTTCAGTCCGTTAATGGATTTCTCTGCTAAAGACGAAGTTGCGGCGGCAGTATAAACGCAACTTTAGTCTGGATTAGTGCAATCGCTCGATTGCTAATTACTAAGGTTAAATGAAGATTTTTGATTGGATTGTTCGTTAAATTATTTTCCAATAATTTAACGAAGTTCGGTTCAGTTGTAAATTGCTGGGGGATCAGAAAAATGAAAAAAGTTTTTTATAAGAAAAGTTTGAAAATGACTCGCATTTTCTTTGTTTTGGCGTTGTGTCTTAATCTTTCGGGACTGAATACGTTTGCTTCGAGCCACGCCGAAGCACCTCTGACCAGTATGGACAGATACGCCGACAATACGGACGTTTACGCTTTCCGAAGCAGCGAAGCCGGACGTTCGGGTTTTGTAACTATCATCGCCAATTTTATTCCCATTCAAGACCCGTCGGGCGGTCCGCAGTTTTACCGGTTCGACGACACGGTTTTGTATGAAATAAAAATTGACAACACGGGCGACGGCTTACAAGACATTACTTATCAGTTTCAATTTGCCACCCAAATACTCAATTCACGAACCGTTTTGGGAATGAATACGATAAATATAGACGGACCGATTACCAGCCTGACCGATCTCGATTACAATATGCCGCAAACCTACACGGTGCGCCGTATTGACAGCACAACAGGTCCGGGCGGACAGCTTATTGCCAGCGGACTTCGCACGCCGCCGTCAAATATCGGACAGCGGACAACTCCGAATTATGAAACAAATCTCGGTCAACCGGCAGTTTATAATTTGGGGACGAACGGCGGAAAAGTTTTCTGCGGACAGCGCGACGAAGGATTTTTCATTGATCTCGGCGTGTTCGATGCCATCGGCTATCGTTCAATCGGTCCGACCGGCGGCGTTGATACTTTGAGAGGTTTTAATGTTAGTTCGATTGCCATTGAAGTTCCGATTCAAAATCTGACCCGCAACGGTGCTGTCCCGACCGGACCGACCGATCCGAATGCGGTCATCGGTGTATTTTCAACCGCCAGCCGTGTTTCAACACGAGTAATTCAACCGAGCGGACAGCGGATCGAGTCCGGCTTCTACGTGCAAATTTCGCGTCTCGGCAGTCCTTTGGTTAATGAAGTTGTCATTCCGCTCGGATTGAAGGACGCTTTCAATGTGCTTTCGCCAACCGGTGATTCGGTTGCTGCGCCGGCAATTCAAGACCCGGAATTTCCTAAAATTATCCGTTATGCAGTAGGTGCTTTCGGATTTGTCGGCGGCGGCGGTCTTCCTCTAATCAATCTTCCGCCTGCGCCGCGCAACGATCTGGTATCAATTTTCGCAACCGGCATTCCGGCTGGATCAGTACCGGGATTGCCGAATTATACGACGTTTTTGTCTGACGGTCAGCCGCACGAATATCTGCGCTTGAACACGGCAATCGCGCCGGTCGCGCCTGGTATGACCGGCTACAGCCGCCTCGGTTTGCTCGGCGGCGACATCGGCGGATTTCCGAACGGTCGGCGCGTCAGCGACGACGTAGTTGATATTGAAATTCGCGCTCTTTTAGGCGGAACGCCGTTCACGCCCGCTTTCAACGTATCTCCGAACAATGTCTTTGCCGACGGCGTGAGCGATAATTTTGAAGGGTTTCTTACGCGCTTTCCTTATTTGCAAACCCCGAACGCGGGCAATACACCGCGACAGTCTAATTTTCCGGCGACGCAAAATCAGGCGCGGGACGAGGACGCGGGGTATTCGTATATTAGTGGATTTCCCGGCTTGCGTGTGAAAAATTCCAGCGAGTAAGATTGTCTAATATACAAATCAAAAATTGCGCTTCCGAGTTTGGTTTTATCGAAAGCGCAATTTTATTTATCGTTTGACCTTCAAATCCCGTTCAACCCGCACTACCACACCGAGCACCTCCACTTCGGAACGAAAGAAAATTTCGCGCTGATTTTCGCCATTGCTCAAAACAATTTCCGCGCAGGTCATCTCACCGAACCGCGCCATTTGACCGTGCGGAGTCCGCCAAACATACAAATTCGCTTCGTTGAAATGTTTGGAAACTTTCACAATTAAATCATCGCCTGACAAGATGCCGAGATGCGCTAAATGGTTATCGTAAATCGGAACGGCGGTAAAGACTTTCGATTGTCGCCGAACAGACCGCGCACGGTTCTGACTTGGGCAAGGCGCGGAAAATCCGTCACGTTGATTCGGTTTAGATATTTGCCGTCAATCATCGGTTTTCCTCCTTCAAAGATTGATAGAAATCGTTAAAGTTTTCGGCGTTTTCCTTCGCCATCGCTTCAATGTCCGAATTAATAGAGACGGGCTTATCATTGATTTCGTCGGACATTTCCTTTTCGGCTTTCAAAAACGCTTTTTTCATATCCATATGCGGGCATCATAATTAGTGGCATAATCCGCAGGGCAAGCGGGCGAGAAAATAAAGCGGCAGTTACACGCGAAAATAGACGATTTATTTTTTACGATGGTTCGCGTCGAAGGATTTAAAAGAGAAAACCGGCTTGAGCCTCGCCGCTCAAACCGTTTCTTTCAGTTCTTTTAAAACTGAATAGGCAATTACAAATGCAGTTTAGCAGACCTTAAATGTTTCTCAAAAGGTAAAATTTAAGGTCTGCTTATCTTGACCACATTTTGACCGCTTGAAAAGCAAAAAACGACATCAAACGACACGAAACGACAGACAGCGATTTCTTCAAATCGTCGTCCGCGCCTTTTAATATCGGTATTTATTGGGTTTCAGAAGATAGATGAAAAAAGTTAATGGTGGAGGCGGCGGGAGTCGAACCCGCATCCAAAGGTTGCGACCGAGGGAATCTACACGTTTATTCAATTCTCTTTTTTGATCTCGCCCGTCGCAAGTCAGTGAATTGACAAGACCTTGCGACAAGCCAGCCTGACTAACGTCTCGCGCGGTTTCGCAGACGGAGAAACCGCGCCAGCTTAAAATAAGTTATGCTTCGCACCGCGCGCTTTAAGCGGACTTGCGGGGAAACACTTGGTGGCTAGAATTAACTAGGCAGCAAGAGCCATTTCTTGATTGGCATTTGTGTTTTGATTGTAGTTTTAACGAGCTTACAAACACGCCCGACGTGCATCCAAAGATCTATACAAGCCCCTGTCGAAGCCTGTCGCCCCCACATTTTGAGAAGGTCTTTTATCTTACCGTTTTTAGAAGAAAAACAAAAACGAAAAGTTGTCTTTTTAATCGTTTCTGACAAAACGATAGCCGATGCCGCGCACGGTTTGCAGAATCTGCGGATTTTCCGGCGCGTCTTCGAGATAACGGCGCAGGCGCACGATAAAATTATCAATTGCCCGCGTGTCGGTGTCTTCGTTCAAATCCCAAACTTCCTCTAAAATCGTTTTCCGCGAAACGGCAGTTCCGGCGTTTTCGATCATATATTTGAGAAGTTTCGCTTCCATCAATGTTAAATGAATCGTCTCGGTTTCGCTTCGCAATTCGAGATTGGCAAAATCTATCAAACGATTATTTACCGCGTAAATTTCGCCGTCGAGCATCGGTTTTGATTCCTTTTTGAACCATTCGCGCCGCCGCAAAAGACCGTTCAAACGCGCTAAAAAAATCTTTAATTCAAACGGTTTCGGCAGATAATCGTCCGCGCCCGATTCAAAACCCTGCAAAACGTCTTCGGGACGACTACGCGCCGTGAGCATTAAAATCGGCGTGAAATTTTCCGCTTGGCGAAGTTTTTTGGCGACGGCGAAACCGTCAACTTCGGGCAGCATTACATCTAAAACAATCGCGTCGAACAATTCGTTTTCCGCCGTTAAAATCTCCAGAGCGATTTTACCGTCGGCGGCGACTTCGACTTCGTAATTTTCGGCTTCGAGATTAAATCTTAAACCGTCAGCGAGATGTTTTTCGTCTTCGACGACCAAAATTTTCATATTGAATCGTGATTTACAATTTTCGGCAACTGAACGATGAATGTGCTTCCCGTTCCTTCGCCTTCGCTTTCGGCGAAGATGCTTCCGCCGTGTTTTTTGATAATCGAGCGGACGATAAAAAGTCCGAGTCCCGTGCCTTTCGTTTTCTGCATTTGAATGCTCGGAACGCGGTAAAAGCGTTTGAAAATACGTTTCAATTCTTCGGGCGGCAAACCGATTCCCGCGTCTTTAACGCGGACGACGACGAAGTTTTTGTTGAGATTTTTTGCCGTCAGCGAAACTTTCAAATTTTTGTCGGTTGAGTATTTAACGGCGTTATCGAGCAAATTCGTGAAAACCGTCTGCAATTCTTCGGCATCGCCCAAAATCTTAATTGCAGTGTCGTTCTGTGAAAAATTTATCGCGTCGTCGCCCAAGCCGTAACGTGAGTTGACGCGCTCGATTGATTCTTGAAGAAGCTCCGCCAAATTTATTTCTTTAATGTTGAGCAGATGATTTTTGTCGCGCGTGCGGCTCGCCTGCAAAACCTGCTGAACCGTGTTCAAAAGCCGGTTGCTGTCGGCGAGCATCACGCCGTAAAATTCCTGCCGCTTTTCGTCGCTCACATCGCGCGTCTGCAAAGTTTCCAGGTAAAGCCGAATCGAAGCAATCGGCGTTTTCAATTCGTGCGTCACGGCATTTAAAAAAGCGTCGTGCTGTTCGTTGCGACGAATTTCGCGGATAAGAAAAATCGTGTTCAAAACCAATCCCGTAATGATAATCGCAAAGAAAATTATGCCGAAAATCATCAACGCGACTTCGCGCAGATTGAGCAAAATCCAGCCGACATTGAGCGCAACTGCCACCGCGACCAGACAAATGCCCAACACGAGGAAAAATATGACGGCTTTTCGACGACCGACGACACGCATTCTTTTAAAGTAAAAAGGCGAAAGGCAAAAGGCAAAAGTCGAAATCATTTTCCGAACTTTCGCCTTGTCGCCTTTCGCCTTGTTGCCTTTCGCATTACGCCGCTTCCTGCAAAGGTTCGGCTTCGATTTCTTTTTCTATCTCGTAGGCGTAAAGGTCTGTTACCAACCCTAATTTTTCCATCGCTTTTAATTGAATCCAATTGATGTCGAATTCATACCACGCCAAACCGTGTTTCGCCGAACGCGGATGCGCGTGATGATTGTTGTGCCAGCCTTCGCCGAACGTTACGGCGGCAATCAAACCGTTATTGCGCGAATCGTCGCGCGTTTCAAAACGGCGCGTTCCCCAGAGATGCGTCGCCGAATTAACCAGCCACGTAAAATGCCAGCCGCATACGGTTCTGAGAAAAACGCCCCACAAAACCATCGGAAATCCGCCAATCGCGTATAAAATGACGGCGGCGATAATCGGCGTAACCCAGTAATAATCGGACATAACACGATGAACTTTGTCCTTCATCAAATCGGGCGAATAACGCCATTGCGTCTCTTCGGTCTGATTCTGCGCCGTGCCTTTCATAATCCAGCCGATATGCGCCCAAATCGTTCCGCCGCGCGGGCTGTGCGGGTCTTTGTCGGTTTCGGTAAAAGCGTGATGCAGACGATGCGTCGTTACCCAATTCACCGCGCCCGACTGCAAAGCGAGCGTTCCGCAAAAAGTCAAAAAATATTCGACCGGCTTCGGAGCTTTAAACCCGCGATGCGTCAAAAGCCGATGATAACCCATCCCGATTCCGAAACTTCCCGCGATCCACCAGCAAACAAAAGCCGCCAGAAAATTCGACCAGCTAAACGTGAACAAAGCCGCTATCGCCAAAATATGAAACGCGATAACCGCCGTAATCGTTACCCATTGAATTTTTTCCGTCTGCGAATTTTCCAATTCGATTGCGTTCTGCATTATTTATAAACCCCTTTATTTCGATTGATAAAAATTTATGAATTAAAGCTCACTCGTAAGCTATGATGCAATCGTAGCAGTTTTTTCGCCGCCTGATTGTAAGAGTTTTGTAATAGCTGATTTACAGGATTTTTTTAGCTTCCGCCGATGATTTTTCCGTGTCGAAAAGGCGAATATTCTTTGCCCAGCCGAGGCGTTTGAAAAGTCGGATGGTCAGCCAGTTCATATCGAATTGAAACCATTTCAAACCGTGTCTGGCGGAAGTCGGGAAAGCGTGATGATTGTTGTGCCAGCCTTCGCCGAACGTCAGCCACGCGACGAACCAGTTATTGGTTGAATCATCGGTCGTATCATACGGACGCTTACCGAAGAAATGCGCCAGCGAATTAACGAACCAGGTCGTGTGCCAGCCGACGACGACGCGCACGAAAACGCCCCACAAAACCGCGCCCCAACCGCCGATCGCATAAAGCAGAAACGCGGAAAGAATAATCGGCACGAGATAATATTTCGCCAGCGCGACGTGAAATTTATCCTTCAATAAATCGGGAATATATCGCTTAAAAGTCGCCGCGTCGTGATCCTGCGCCGTCCCCAAAACAACCCAGCCGATATGCGCCCACCAAAAGCTCGGACGGGTCGAATGCGGGTCTTTCGGCTCTTCTGTAAAAGCGTGATGAATACGGTGCGTCGCCACCCATTTGTCGGGCGCGTCCTGCATAGACATCGTGCCGAACGCCGTCAGAATATATTCAAGCCATTTCGGTGCTTTAAAACTGCGATGCGTCAAAAGTCTGTGATAACCGAGTCCGACGCCGAGGCTGCCGACGATCCAGTTGCCGATCATCATCGCGGCGAAATTTTTCCAGCTAAACATAAACATCGCCGGAATTGCCAACAGATGAAAGCTCGTAACGATGAACAAATTTTTCCAGTTGAAAAAAAGACGAGAATCCCCAAGTTCGATAGCATTTTGCATTTAGTAAATTATTGAAAAATAAAATATAACAGCTTCAAGACTAACAGATTGAAAACAAGAGAAACGTAAGAATTGTGTAATAGCTTTATAT
>CAXTMQ010000007.1:0-17380 GCA_964245305.1 uncultured Pyrinomonadaceae bacterium | reverse complement strand
ACCGAGTCCAACGCCGAGACTCCCGACAATCCAATTCCCGACGATCATCGCCGCAAAGTTTTCCCAGCTAAAGAAAAACAGCGCGACGATGCTCAAAAGATGAAATGTCGTAACGATAAACAGATTTTTCCAGTTAATTCTTTCGCGTGATTGTTCGATTTCGATGACGTTCTGCATTAAATTCCCTTTGTTCGCTTGATAAAAATTCCTACAGCTTCAAGGTTAGCAGGTTAAGGAGAAGGCAAACGTAATAGTTATGTAAGAGTTAGAAACTTGAAGTTTAATTGAGTTCAAACAGTCGGCGAATCCATTCGACAAAATGCAGTGCTTCAGGCGCATCAATTTGAAAATATCTTCTGGTAATTGATTCGCCCATCGGTCTGCCGGGTTCATCCTGCCAGGCGAGAAATGTGTGAACCTGCGCTTTGATCGAATCTTTTTCAGCAAAAAGTTTTTCTTCCGTCGGAATTTCGCTGATTACTTTTTCGACGATTTGCCAGAGATTTTCTTTGTCTTCGGCAACTAAAAGCCGAATAAAATTTTCGATCTTCCCGACGAGTTCGTTATCCGGCATCACCCAAACGCCGAGTTTCGGCAAAAATCCTTCAGCGTCCAATATTAAACCTTCTTTGACCGGGATTTCGGAAACAGTCGAATAACCGATTTCTGCGTCTTTTAATCTATCAGTCAAACTTTGCCAACGTGAATCAAGGCTTGCATTTGCGTCAACGACGATTCCGAGAAATTCCTGATTCGCGTCAACTTCGATTTTCAAAGTTGCCAAAATATTCGTGATTCCTTCTTTATCATAAATCGTAATTTCGTTTTCCAGATTATGAGCTTTGAGAAGATTATTGATAACGTGTTTATCATTAACGCCTTCGACAAGCAAGACTTTTTTGCGAATTGCCATTATCGAACCTCGATTTTATCTTTCGTGATGGTTTCAAGCTGTTTTTCGTCAAATGTAAACGCCTTGATTTCGTCGCCGTTTCGCGCCAGACGAATCAAATTTCCTTCCGATTCTTCATCGTCAATCGCCGCTTCTGTAAAAGCCTGAATACAGTCGTAACTATGAGTCGTGGCAAAAACCTGCACATTCAAATCTTTCGCCGTTTTGAAAATCAATTTCCAAACATCAGGCAAAACTGAATAATGCAACCCGATTTCTACTTCGTCAATAAAAAGCATTCCATCTTCACAGTTTGCTAAAGCTAAAGCTATACCAAGTAAACGACTCATACCTTCGCCTAAACTGCGAAGAGGTACAAGATTTTCTAAATTTGAAATTCTTACTAAAGGAAATCTGGAATTTGTTCCGCTAGAATTTCCAACAAAATTCAACTTGAGAATGTTAGGAGAAATCAATTTTAGAGAGTCAACAACTTTTTCTTCCAAATTTGTTAAAGATACCTTGTCCCACAGTTGAATAAGATTACTGTTTGATAAGCCTGATGAGCGAATCGGAATGCTAGAAAATTCTTCAACTTCTTGTTCTTCTTCTAAAATTGGTAATACGCTTCTTAATCTCTCCAATGAAAAAAGTTCTGTTACATGATTTCCTGAATCATCATTATTATTCAACCGACTGCAAAGAAATGGTTCCGCCACATCTATTTCTCTAACTTCATGAATTAATTTTGGCTCGTTAACTTTTTCTCCTGCTCCAAAATATCTAAATCCAATAGTTATATTTTGTCCATTAGTTTCGGCAGAACCGATTTGAGCAAAGTTTAAACTTTTTCCTTCAATATCTGGACGATTAGAAAATAAGTTTTTTATATTCCAAATGTCTTTTTTATTGATGTCGTAAAAACCTTGCGTCGAAAAAGGAATCTCATCTCTCGCAATTAAAATCTGTCCAATGGCATCAATGCTGCCTCTTCTTGCATACAACCATAACGCCTTAATCAGAGCCGTTTTGCCGACGTTGTTTTTCCCGACAATCAAATTCACCCGACCGAGTTTTTCAATCGTCAGATGTTCAAAACAGCGATAGCCTTTGATTTCGAGCGAATCTAAAAGCAGTTCGGTTTTTTATTTTCGTTTGTTTTCGTCTTTTTGTTTTCTTTAACTGTCGTCGGCATAAATTTATCTGGCAAAGCGTTTCCACAAAACGGCGTTCGTTTCGTCAACGCTGAAATGTTCAAAATCGTAATCGCCGAGCCATTCGAGCCGGTCTGATTGATCTTCGTCCAATTCTTCTTTCGGCAGCTTGCTCAGTTCAGCGAGTTCTTCGTAACCCCAAATGCTTCCGCAGTCTTCGGGCGGACAGGCGAGTTTGCCGTCCAGACATTTCGGATATTTGACGGCGGCATCGAACGGCAGAATTTTTTCGACTTTTATTTCGTGTTCCCAATAATCGCCGAAATCGTAGACGTATTCAAATTTTTGCTTCTCTGCTAAATCCAAATCGGCAAGTTTCGTTTTCTTTTCGTCAACGATTTCCTTGTAATCTAAATCTTCGGCAATGCCGTAATCTTTGCCGTCAATCGAAAATTCGTGCAGGTGATAATCTTCCCAGCCCATTACTTCCTGAATAATTTTATGGAGTTTTTCAAGCGTCGTATCTGCCGCAATTAGAAATCTGCGCCAGATTTTCGGCTTGCCGTGTTTGAGCGAAATATAAAATTGATAAACTTTTTCAGGTTGTTTTTTCGCCATAATTTTTAATCGGCAAATGCCACGTTCAATTGTTTGAGCGGCAGTGATTTTCGCTCGTCCAAATTTTCGCCCGTTTCGCGCGTGATGTAGTTATACAAAATATCGCGCTGCTGCGGCGTGAAACCGGCTTCGGAGATTTGATAGCGCAGTTCCTTTTCGTTCGCTTCGGTGTTCGCGCCGGCGGCTGAAACGACGTTTTCTTCGATCATAATCGAACCCATATCGTCCGCGCCGAAACGTAAGGCGGTTTGCCCGAGCTTTAAGCCTTGCGTCAGCCACGACGATTGAATGTGTTGAATATTGTCGAGAAAAAGTCTTGAGACGGAAAGCATTTTCAGATAATCAATGCCGGTCGGTTCTTCCGTGATTTTTCTGCCGAGAGCGGTATTTTCGCGCTGAAACGTCCACGGGATAAATGCCGTGAAACCGCCGGTTTCGTCCTGCACGCCGCGGATTCTTTCGAGATGTTTGACGCGGTGCGTGATGTTGTCGCCGATACCGAACATCATCGTCGCGGTCGAATGCAAACCGACCTTATGAACGGCGCGCATCACGTCGAGCCATTCCTGCGTCGTGCATTTGGTAGAAACTCTTCTTCTGACTTCATCGTCCAAAATCTCGCCGCCGCCGCCTGGAAGCGAATTCAAACCCGCGGCTTTCAGTCGGCTCATAATCGTTTCGTAATCGAGTTTTGAAATCAGCGAAATGTTATGAATTTCCGGCGGCGAAAAGCAGTGCAGTTGAAATTTCGGATATTTCGCGTGAAGAGTTGAAAGCAGATTTTCATACCATTCGATATTAAAATCAGGATGAAGTCCGCCCTGCATCAAAACGCCCGTGCCGCCGAGCGCGACGGTTTCGTCAATGCGCTTTTCGATTTCTTCGATTGAATGAACGTATGTGTCGGGCTTTCCCGGGCGGCGGTAAAACGCGCAGAACGTGCAGACGACGTTGCAGACGTTCGTGTAATTAATATTGCGGTCAATGATGTATGTCACGACATCGGTCGGATTTTTCCGCATCCGCATTTCGTGCGCGGCGAGACCGATTCGCACGAAATCGTGCGATTCGAGAAGCGTCGCGCATTCTTCGACGGTCATTCGCTCGCCGCCCAAAACTTTATCTAAAATCTGTTGAAATTCGCTCATAACTCTAAATTATTTTAACACGAATTTTTCTCGCAAAAACCTTTACGTCTGCCGCGTGATTTATTTCAAAACCGCATTTCTTATTCAATTTGCGAATTTTTCATTGCAAATCGCCAAAAATTTCCCGTCAAAAACTTAATTTTACGCCTGATTAAGTTTTTATTGATGAGGCGAGACAAATTTTGTTCCAAAAATTTGACCCTTTTCGCTTCCGAAATTCGCGTTATATAGCGGCAGACAATTTTGATAATCGAAAAATTTAGAAAAAGGAGAAAAATTATGCAGCACAAAGAAGAAACAACCGCCGGAAAAGACGTATTTTTGCTTCTTTTCGTCGGAGTCGCGCTCTGGCTTTTGCTTTTCCAGTCGGGTTTATTTCAATAATTTTTAGAGAAAAGAAAGCGGTTTGAGCGTTTCGATCAAATTATGTTTACGCGCCAATTTGTAATAAAGCGACAAGCCTTCGCGCATCGAATCGCTAATCGAATAAGAAATGTTTTCAGAGAGATATTTTTTAAAATCTTCGCGCTCGACGGCAATTCGCGCCTTGTAATTAGTCGTGATTTCGTCGAGATGATCTAAGCCTTCGTCACGAACCGCTTCAAAATCAATTGCCCGCGCCGTTTCCGCGTTTTCCGCGTTTGCCATCCACATCGCAAAAACAAATCCGCAGTTCGTAAATCGTTTCCACGTTTCGACCAAATCGAATTTTTTATAGCGCGTTTCGTCAATCGTCAATGCCGGATCGCCGATTAGAAGAGCGCAATCCGCCTCCTCAAGCATCGCTTCGAGATTCGGTTTGGCATCTTTATATTCAGGCTGAAAACCGTAAAACTCTTGAAATATTATTTTCGTCAGCGCGACGCTTGTTCGTGAAGAAACGTCGAGCGCGACAATTTCAACCGCTTCCAATTCTTTATTTTTCGTAACCAGACAAACGCTTCGCACTCGTTCTTCCGCGCCGACACAAACATTCGGAACGAGCAAAATATCGGTGATACGCTGATACTCAATCACCGGAACGAGCGCGACATCAACTCGCTTTTCCCGCAAAAGCTCAGCCGAACGCGCCGGCGCGTTGTCGAGAATCAGCTCGCATTTTCCGCGATTCGCGCCGTAAATAAACGACCAGATCAGCGGCGCGGAATTTGAATAATTGGAAGCGGAAATGCGCGGCGTAATCATTTCAATTTATCCGGCTAAAACATCCGCGTAGTCGTCGTGTTTCTCGAATTCCGATTTCGCAAACGGACACAGCGGGACGATTTTCAAATCGTTTTCTCTGGCATATTTCACGCCTTCCGCGACTAAATCTTTACCAATACCTTCGCCTTTCAGCGAAGCGTCAACTTCCGTGTGGTCAATGCGGATTTTATTCGCGTTCGTCTTTGAATAAGTCATCAAAGCGAGTCTTTTGCCGTTTTCTTCGATAAAAAATCTGCCGCCGTTGTCGTTTTCGGTTCTTTGAATTTTCATTTTCGATACAATTATTTTTTTCAATTGCTTCGATACAATTATTTTTTTCAATTGCCGCGTAAATTATCTCTTTAATTTTTAATGTCGCGCTTTCACGCTTTCGGATAAATTTCCGTGATAAATTTCCGCATCAATCAAACAAAGCAGAATTTTAAGATTTGCCGTAAATTTTATAGGCATCGTCGTGATTTATCAGCGGAACGCGAATCGAGCCGTCGCTTAATTTTTCGCCGCGATTCGGGTCTATATAATCACGTCCGGTTACCGGCGCGTTCGGGTTTAGGCGATAAACTCCGATATTGAACATAAAAACCGGTTCGGTCTGCGCCTTGAACCAATGAATATTGTCTCTCTCGTCGGAAATTGTCGAAACCGCGCCGGAAGTCAATGCTTTGTCTTTGGTCAATTTAATTATCAAATGTTCGTCTTCATCGGCAATCCGGTCGTAGTGCCAGCCGTGCGCCTCGCCTTTCAGAATGATATGCATCGTCGTCATATTTCGATGACCGTGCGGAACGACCGACACGCCTTTTTTCATCGCGTAAAAATACGGCGCGAAACTGAGTTTATCGGGCAAATTTTTAATCCTTTCAAAAGTTATGTCTTCGGCTGTTTCGTGGTCGTCGAAAAATTTGGCGGTTTTCGAGAGACGGTCATAATCAATGGATTTGAGCAAATCCGGCAAATCAACTCGATTCAACAGCGATTCGATCTGATCTTGCCAATCAATCGGCTCGATTTTGCCGCCGCGCAAATCCTGACAAATCCTTTCCATTTCAAACACCCATTTATGAGCGATTGATTTGACGCTTCCTTTCAACGCCTGCGCTTCGCACAAACTCGCCGCCAGCGTCATCGAACACATCGTTTCGAGCATTTTTCGCGTAAAATCGCGGCGCGATATTTTTTCCATTTGCTTTATTTTATGTCGAAAAGAACCTGTCTTACGAAAAATTAAATCAGCCTCTGGAAATTAACATTGATCGGCGGAATAATCAAAGAATTTTTCGCTCCTTTTTGCACGGACAAAACTCAAACTTTCAGCGAACCGCGAAACGCTCTGGCGGCATAATAAGATTCCGCTCCGTTGTGATAGACGAACACTTTATCGTAACGTCGGTCGCAATAAAGCGCGCCGCCCAAGTTTCTAATCTCGACAGGTGTTTTCACCCAGCTCGACGTTTTCTGGTCGAAATTTCCGAGTTTTTGCAGCTCACGATATTGATCTTCGGTTAAAATTTCAATGCCCATCGCGGCTGCCATATCAACGGCGTTATTTTGCGGTTTATGTTCCTTTCTCGACTCTTGCGCTTCACGGTCGTAACAAACGCTGCGGCGATTTTTCGGACTTTCCGCCGAACAATCGTAAAAAATATACTCGCCCGTCTTTTTATCAAATCCGACCACGTCCGGCTCGCCGCCGGTTTTTTCCATTTCACCTATCGACCACAGTTTTTCAGGACTAGCTTCCAGCCTTGATTGTATTTCCGCCCATTCGAGATTTTGATGGCGGTTCATATTTTTCTCAAAACGAATCTTCAAAGCTCCAAACAATTCTGTATATTGTTCCGGCGACAACTCGTTTTTATTGCTTTTAATGTTGTTCATACGTTCCGTTCATTCTATTTCATTCGCGTTTAATTTTGGGCAGATTGCCGTAATAAATTTCCGCTTTATTTCTGACTCCGTTCAGTTTTTCAAGAAATTGTTTTCGGATTTTATCACATTCAATCTCGATCTTTCTTTTTTGCTTAATTCGAGAAAATTTTCATTTATGTCAATCCCGACAAACCTGCGATTTAACAAATTTGCCGCAATGCCCGTCGTGCTTCCGCCGGCAAACGGGTCGAGAATCCAGACGTTCGGCTTGGTCGAAGCTAAAATTATGCGATTGGGAACCGAAAGCGGTTTCGCTGTTTCTGATTTGAAACGTAAAAAACAAAATCAATATGGCTTTCGTAAACTGTTGAAAAAGATCGGCTTATCAGTTTGCAATTCATTGAAAATGATCGTATTTTTGATCGAAAAACTGATTATGAACACTTCATTTGAAAGAGGCGAACTTACAAAAGTCGAATGGCTCACGCCGCCCGAATTAGTCAAGAAACTTGGCGAATTCGACCTTGATCCGTGCTGTCCGATTCATGCGCCGTTTTATCACGCAAAAGTAAATTATACGATTGAAGATAACGGTTTGAAAAAAGATTGGTTCGGCAGAGTTTTTTGCAATCCGCCGTATGGAAATCAAATGAATCTGTGGCTCGAAAAACTGAAAAGACACGGAAACGGAATCGCCGTAATTTTTGCACGGACTGAAACAAGATGTTTTTTTGAAAATATCTGGTATGCGGCGGACGCTTTGCTTTTCATCAAAGGCAGAATCAAATTTTTTCACGTTTCGGGAATTCAAGGCGGAACTTCCGGCGCGCCGAGCGTGTTTGTCGCCTATGGAAAAGAAAACGCTCTGGCTTTGAAAAACAGCGGAATCGAAGGAAGATTTTTAGAGTTATAAAATTTTTCAGGCTTTAACTTACTCTGAAATTAAATTGAATTTGGAAAACTTGATATTTCAATTTCTTGCTCATATCGCCTCGTCAAAATTTCGTAATCCAAAAATTGAATTCTTGATTTTATGTCGCGCAATCCGGTGTAGTTTATTTTTATCTAAAATTCATTCTTGCGTTTTTTATGAGCCACAATAATCATTCGGCTGTGAAAATCTTGCAAATCATTAAATTTAAGCAAAGAGTTTTGAATATCGGTTGAATGTTCGACTTCAAAAAACGAATGCGGCATTTTTCTACTGTTAAACCAAATAACATCAATCGTCGCGCTTCTTCTGACTAAATTTTCATATGAATATGACGGAATTTTTTCCAGAGTTGATAAACTGCTGAGTTTTTCGTTCAGAAATAATTTATTTTTGTCTTGATTTGGCAAATATGTTTCAAGTTTTCTCAAATTTCCGATGGTTAAAATTAAACCTTGATAATAAGAATGATTAAATTCCGCAATTTCTTTTGAATCTTCATTTTTAGCCGTTTCTTCTAAAATTCCTTTGGCTTCGTTTTGTTTCTGATAACTTTTTAAACCGTAAAGTCAGGGCTTGATTTTATAGATATTTTCGTTTAGCTGAACGATTCTTCTTATGCTTGCAAAAGGAGTTTTTGTTTTCCACTCACAATCTTTTATTTTGAATACTTCCTGATTTAATTTTCCGAGAGTGGCAACGCCGCCTAGCTTTTCGAGTGTTAAAATTACCGCTTCGTACTGTTTCATAAATTTAATTTATCAAATCTGAATTGATGTCGTTGATAACCGCTTCTTCTAAATTCGGAAAATTATTCAGCATCCAAAACAAAACCGCGCCGCTTCCGGCGAACGGTTCGATGTAGGTAAATTTATTCGTCCTGATTTTGTCAGGCAAATTACTTTTCGATTTCCGAAATAAGCTGAGTTTTTCCGCCAGCCCATTTCAGGAAAGGTTTTGCTCTGAATGCTTTTTTCATATTTTCCAAAGTTTAATGATGGTCATCAACGCCTTCGGGCTTGCCGTGATAAATCTCGCTTCCCGTGGCGACGAACTCTTTCGCCTTTTCCGCCATTCCGACTGCCAAGGCTTTTTCCGCTTCGACGTTTTGTTCCTTTGCGTATTCGCGCACGTCCTGCGTGATTTTCATCGAGCAGAAATGCGGTCCGCACATCGAGCAGAAATGGGCGAGCTTCGCGCCCTCAGCAGGTAAAGTTTCGTCGTGAAATTCTTTGGCTTTTTCCGGGTCTAATCCTAAATTGAATTGGTCTTCCCAGCGAAACTCGAAACGCGCTTTCGAGAGAGCGTTATCACGATACTGTGCGCCCGGATGACCTTTCGCCAGATCAGCCGCGTGCGCCGCGAGCTTGTAAGTTATCACGCCTTCTTTCACGTCCTGTTTGTTCGGCAGACCGAGATGTTCTTTCGGCGTGACGTAGCAGAGCATCGCGCAGCCGAACCAGCCGATCATCGCCGCGCCGATGCCCGAAGTGATGTGGTCGTAACCCGGCGCGATGTCGGTCGTCAGCGGTCCCAAAGTATAAAACGGAGCTTCGCCGCAGACTTCCAACTGCTTGTCCATATTTTCTTTGATGAGGTGCATCGGAACGTGACCGGGACCTTCGATCATCGTCTGCACGTCGAATTCCCACGCAATGCGCGTCAGCTCGCCCAGAGTTTCGAGTTCGGCAAACTGCGCCTCATCGTTCGCGTCGGCAATCGAGCCGGGACGCAAGCCGTCGCCGAGAGAAAACGCGACATCATACGTCCGCATAATTTCGCAAATCTCGCGGAAGCGAGTATAAAGAAAACTTTCCTCGTGATGCGCCAGACACCATTTCGCCATAATCGAGCCGCCGCGCGAAACGATTCCGGTCGTGCGCTTCGCCGTCAGCGGAATATACGGCAGGCGAACGCCCGCGTGAATCGTGAAATAGTCAACGCCCTGTTCCGCCTGCTCGATCAAAGTGTCGCGGTAAATTTCCCACGTCAAATCTTCGGCTTTTCCATTGACTTTTTCGAGTGCCTGATAAATCGGCACAGTCCCAATCGGCACGGGCGAATTTCGCAAGATCCATTCGCGCGTCGCATGAATATTTTTGCCCGTTGACAAATCCATCACCGTGTCCGCGCCCCACAGCGTTGACCAGCGCATCTTTTCGACTTCTTCTTCGATCGACGAAGCAATCGCCGAATTTCCGATATTGGCGTTTATTTTAACTAAAAAATTCCTACCGATTGCCATCGGCTCGGATTCGGGATGATTGACGTTCGACGGAATGATCGCCCGACCGCGAGCGACTTCTTCGCGGACAAATTCGGGCGTAACGAACTTCGGCAAAGCCGCGCCGAACGATTCGCCCGCGTGTTGGTGATAAAGCGAATCTCTTTCATCACCCGCGCCGTTCTGCATCGCTTCAAACGCGATCTGGCGACCGAGATTTTCACGAATCGCTACATATTCCATTTCCGGCGTGACGATTCCCTGCTTCGCGTAGTACATCTGCGAAACATTTTTGCCAGCCTTTGCGCGAAGCGGCGCGCGTTTCAAACCCGGAAATTCTTCGAGCTTTCCGACGTTTTGAGTCCCGTCTTTAGACGGCTTCGCTTTAGCGAATTCTTCCGCGCCCTTCGTCAGATAACCATTGTCCTGCGGCAAAACTGTCCGACCTTCATATTCTTCAACATCGCCGCGCTTCGTAATCCAATCACGTCGCAATTGCGGCAAACCTTCGCGCACATCGCATTTCTGATTCGGATCAGTCCACACGCCGCTCGTGTCATAAACGCGCACCGGCGGATTTTCCTCCAGTTTCCCGTCGAAATCCTTCGACGGACTGAGTGCAATTTCCCGAAACGGAACGCGCAGATTATGTTTGTTTTGATTGATCGTATTGCCGTTGGTTTCAACGTAGATTTTTTGCGAAGCAGGCAATTTCACTTCATCACTGGTTTTTTCGTATAAAATTTCTTCTTTCATTGTTTTTCTCCCTTCGTCGGTATTATCCGCATCAGGTTTTTAGCGTAATGTTCTAATGCAACAACTCTCAGCCTTAATATGCTCCGCTGAAAACTTTTGCTTCTCATACAATTATTACAAATTTTTTCTCAAAAATTGAACAATTCAGTTTATTATATGGAGTTCGTATAAATATTTACCCTGTAATCAAATCAATTAATCTTTTAATACGGCAAAGCGTCGTAAACTAAAAGACGAAAGTTGTAATGCGGCTTAAAATAAATCGTCAATTTTAATTTCAACTTCGGGAAATGCCGTGAGATTCAGCGAATCGCCTTTTCGCAGGGTGCGTTTGAATTGGTAGCCGTCTTCGCTCGGTTCGCGGTATTCTTCGAGGGTTTCTTTGTTGAGATTTAAGAGTAGATATTGTTGGATTCGATTGCGGGAATAGGCTTTGGCTTCGCGGTCGTAAGCGAGAGTCGTGTCGGAGATTTCCATAATGAGAAAAATGCCGCTTGCCGTCGGATGCTTTTCCAGATAATTTTCACGCGGCGGTTTTGCCAGAACAATTTCGGGTTCTGGTTCGGAAAAATCATCGAGGATTATCGGATTTTGTGAGCGGACATCGGCACTTTTACCTAACTTTTCTCTGAAAATATCTGCATTTTTTTCATTAAAATAAACGTGCTTCGGTCCTTTGGGCATAAGTTCGATAATCTCTCCGTTAAGTAATTCGATGCGGTCATTTTCGGTGTAAACTCCAAGCTCGATCATTTGGTCGTATTCAGCAACCGTAATCAAATGAGGTTTCACGCCGTTAGTTGTTGATGGTCTTGTGATTGTGTTTTCTAAAACTGCTGACATAATTTTTTCCTCGAACTGTGATTTTATCGTATCTTCATTAATCTTCAAAAATAATCCATCCGACTTTCCCGTCTTTGTTCATCCGAAAATGATAATAAACGGTTTTGTCGGGAAGCGTCATTTTGTAGCGGGAAAATTCAAAAGCCGCCGGGTCAAGCACGAAATGGTCGGCGGTGATTTTTTCTGTGCCGAGATAGACGAAAGATTTCATTTGTTTGAGATTTTCGCCGAGCTGCTTGCGAAAATTTTCGCTGACTTTGGCGGCGAAATTTGCCGATAAGATTTCGGGATTTTTGCCCGCGGCGATGTCTTTGAGGATTTGTAAGTAAGTTTGCATTTGGTTTGGCGTTGAGTCCGGCATTTCTTTTAGTCCGCCGACGAATGTTCCCGGAATGTAAAAATTTGAAACTCGTTTGGCGATGTATTCCGCGCCGAAGCCGCCGTCTTCGAGGTTGCCGATGACGGCGACGGTCGTTTTTTCCTGCGGGTAATAACGCACGATGCTGCCGAAGCCGCCGACGGTCGAGCCGAAATGTTGAATCACTCGATGACCGTTGAACGAATCAATGAAAAAGGCGAAACCGTGCGCGACGGTTCTGCCGTCGTTTAATTTCGCGGGCGCGAGCATTTGCGTTAGGCTTGCTTGTTTGACGACGCGATTTTGCAGAACGGCTTCCCACCAGCGCGCCAGATCCGTCGCGCTTGCCAGAATTCCGCCGCTTGCCGCGATTACTTTCGGGCGAAACGGCTCGCCGTTTTCCCATTTATTATTGCGCCATTCGTAGCCCGTCGCGCGATTCGGGACGACATCTTCCTGATGTTTGAAACGAATCGTCGGGAAATTCAGCGGCTTGATGATTCTTTCCGTAACAAAATCTTCGTAAGATTTTCCGCCCGCCCGTTCGACGATAATTCCGATCAGCGGCAGGTTCGTATTTGAATAACTCCAATTATCCTTCGGCTGAAAGTTCAGCGGAAAATCTTTGACCAGCGCGACGAATTCTTCCGCCGAGTATTCGCGGCGATACGAAAAATCCTTAATTTCCGTCCAATCCTTCAAACCCGAAGTGTGATTCAGCAGATCGCGGACGGTGATTTTACGCCACGTTTCGGGCGCGTTCGGCGGCAGATATTGGTTGATCGAATCGTCGAGATTTACTTTGCCGTCTTCGACCAGCAGCATCAACGCTTCGGACGCGAACTGTTTGGAAATCGAGCCGATTTCATAAACCGTATCTTTCGTCGCCGGAACTTGCAGCTCGAGATTGGCGAAACCGTAACCCATCGCTTTGATAATTTTTCCGTCGCGTAAAACGGCAATCGAAAGTCCGGGAATCTGTCGCCGTTTGATTTGTTCGGCAACAAATTTATCAATCCAATCTGCCCGAACCGCGCTTACTGACCATATTATTAAAAGGAAGACAGCTAAAGGTTTGAAAGTATTTTTCATAATTTTTCCTTTCGTCGGTATCATCCGCATTAAGTTTTAACTTAATGTTTGGTTCGGAAAATCTTGGCGTTCGCTCCGCCGAAAACTCTATATGGTTTAATAATCGTTGGCAAAAATTATGTCAAATCTTGCATTATACTTTTGCATATGACTAAAGTACTCAAATCGAAAAATATACGCTTAACCGGATGATTTTGCTTTCGGCAGCGAGTTTTACTCGAACTAATCCTCGAAGTCGTTCATCAAAAAACAAGTAATTTTTTGATTGGTTCTTAGCTTCTCGACTTTCCTTTGTGTTAAATTGAGTCATTAATTATTAATTGTTGCCCAATATGAAATCGCGTGTTTTCAGTATCAAACGTAAATTACGGTCAAAGATATTTTTCGTGATCGAGTCGAGCAGGATTGTAAAAATCGCCGCGCTTGTATGCTTTCTATCGCTGCCGATCTTTGCACAGCAAACTAATCCAAAAGAATCGCCTGTCGTGATACAGCCCGGCGCGCCCGGACAGTCAAGTAAAATTCTGCCGGCGACGACCAGAGCGAAACTGCCGCCGCGTTCGGCGAAGGACGCGGAATTTATGCAGGGAATGATTATGCATCACGCGCAGGCGGTTGAGATGACGGCGTTGATCGAAGCGCAGACGACGAACAAAGATTTGCGTCTGCTCGGAGCGCGGATCAGTCAATCGCAGTCGGACGAGATGAACTTTATGAAGCGTTGGCTCGAAAACAGAAATGAGCCGGTCGAGATGCCAATGCCGAAGATGGATATGTCTATGCCGGGAATGGATATGCCCGGGATGGATATGTCGAATCAGCAAATGCATCAGATGCCCGGAATGCTTTCGCCAAAGCAAATGGAGGCGTTAAAGAACGCCAAAGGCGCGAAGTTTGACGAGCTGTTTTTGAAAGGAATGATTCAGCATCACGGCGGCGCGCTCGTGATGGTCAAAGATTTATTTGCGACCGGCGGCGCGGGACAGGATGCCGAATTGTTCAATTTCGCAACCGATGTGGACAGCGGTCAACGCGCCGAAATTAAAATTATGCAGAATATGATCGGTGAAAAACCGTAATAAAAAAATTATGAATCGAATATCCGTTATCGCTTTCCGTTTTCTAATCGTTTTCTTAGTTTTAGGCTCGTGTTTTACCGCCCGAACATCGGCGCAAAATCCCGAAGCCGCGCCGACGCTTCCGGCGGGAATGACCGGCTCGAATATTGATGATCCGCGCGCTAAATTGTCGCCCGGATTGTATGACGCGGGCGAAGCGGCGATGGGCATGAAACATCTTTTGCTGCTGAAAAAGCCGGATTCGTTTCAGCTCGGCACGGACGATCCCGACAGCCCGCAGGTCAAGAAAACGCTCGGACTTTTAGGTGTCGGCGACGCTTCGCAAATGCCGAATCCGCTCAAATTGGTTTTCGCGCAGCTCGCCTTCGCCAATTCCGATCTGGCGTTTCAGGGCAATTATCTTTTTCAAGGGAATTTTTACGGTGTCAATATTTACGACATTTCCGATCCGGCGAAAACGAAATTGCTGACTTCGATGCAGTGTCCGGGCGGGCAGGGCGACGTTTCCGTTTATAAAAATCTGATGTTTATGTCGGTCGAAATGCCGAACGGACGGCTCGATTGCAGCGCGGAAGGTTTTCCGCCGCATCCCGCGCCGGTCGCGGGACAGGAAAATAAGCCCGATGCGCAGAAAGATCGTTTTCGCGGCGTGAGAATTTTCGATATTTCCGATATAAAAAGTCCAAAGCAAGTCGGCGCGGTGCAGACCTGTCGCGGCTCGCACACGCACACACTCGTCGTTGATCCGAAGGACAAAAACAACGTCTATATTTATGTTTCGGGAACGTCTTTCGTCCGCCCGGGCGAAGAACTGGCAGGCTGTTCGGCTGACGCGCCCGACAAAAATCCGAACACCGCGCTGTTTCGGATTGACGTGATTAAAGTCCCGCTCGCCGCGCCGCAGGACGCGAAAATCGTGTCGAGTCCGCGCGTGTTTATGGATGCCAGAACGGGTGTGATCAACGGTCTGAATAACGGCGGAACGCATACGGCAAAAGGAATTTCAAATCCGACCGCTACCGATCAATGCCACGACATCACCGTCTATTCCGAAATCGGACTCGCGGCGGGCGCGTGTTCGGGCAACGGCATTCTGCTCGACATCAAAGACCCGGCGAATCCGAAGCGCGTTGACGCGGTGAACGATCCGAATTATTCGTATTGGCATTCGGCATCGTTTTCCAACGACGGAAAAAAAGTCGTTTTTACCGACGAATGGGGCGGCGGACTCGGCGCGCGTTGTCGCCAGAATGATCCGAACGTCTGGGGCGCGGATGCGATTTTCAATTTGGCGAACGACAAGCTGAGTTTTGCGAGCTATTACAAAATGCCTTCGGCGCAGGGCGACAGCGAAAATTGCGTCGCGCACAACGGCTCGCTGATTCCCGTTCCCGGACGCGACATCGAAGTTCAGGCGTGGTATCAGGGCGGCATTTCGATTATGGATTTTACCGACGCGAAAAATCCGCTTGAAATCGCCTATTTCGACCGCGGACCGATTGATCCGAAAATGCTGATTCTCGGCGGCGATTGGTCGGCTTACTGGTATAACGGCAACATTTACGGCTCGGAAATCTCGCGCGGTCTGGACGTTTTTGAACTAACGCCGAGCAAGTTTCTGACGCAGAACGAGATTGACGCGGCAAAGGCGGTGCGCGTCAGCGAATTGAATGTGCAGAATCAGCAGAAAATTGTTTATCCGCGCAATTTGATTGTAGCGAAAGCATACGTTGACCAACTCGAACGCTCAAACTCGCTGCCCGCCGATCAGATCAATAATTTGAGGCAGGCAATCCAAAAAGCGGATAAAAAAGAACTGAAAAAACTTGCGTCGTCGCTGGAAAAAAGTGCCGCGACAAATAAGAACGAAGCGGATTCGGCGAAATTGAAAGATCTGGCTGAAATAATGAAACAGCCCGTGACTTAATTGCTTCGGTCAGCAGAAGAAACAAAAACGCGCCGTCGAAAATATTTTCGACGGCGCGTTTTTGTTTGTCATATTTTGGCGATTTTATTTCTGCATTTTTTGAGAAACCGATCAAAGTCAAACGCGCTAATCAATCTTGACCGCGCTCTGGACGGCTTCGGCGAGCGTCGGGTGAATGTGAACCGAATCGCGCAAAACTTTATATGAAACGTCGGCGTTCATCAGATCAACGTATTCGTGGACGATTTCCGCGCCTTCGCTTGCAAGAACCGCCGCGCCGACGATTTTTTCGTCTGTCGCGTTGACGATGACTTTAATAAAGCCTTCGCTTTCGCCGATTTCTCGCGCCTTTCCGTTGCCTTTCATTTCAAAACGATTGACGATAATTTTTTTGTATTTTTCGCGCGCTTCTTTTTCAGTCAAACCGACGCGACCGAGTTCCGGGTCGGTGAACATCGCGTAAGGAACGATGCGTTTCGTCGTGCGCGATTTGTCGCCGATCATCTGCGATTCGATGATGCGAAAATCGTCCCACGAAGTATGCGTAAATTGAAATCCGCCGCGAATGTCGCCCGCCGCCCAAATGCCTTCGACGTTCGTTTGCAATTTTTCATCAACCTTGACGATACCGCGTTCGTCTAAATCTACGCCGACGGTTTCCAATCCTAAATCGTCGGTGTTCGCCTTTCTTCCCGTAGCAGCGAAAAGATGCGACGCGGTTAAAGTTTTCGATTTATTTTTATCGTCAAATTGCAGATTGATTTTTCCGTCGTTTTGTTTTTTAACCGAAGCGACTTTCGCGTTCAGCCGGAATTCGATTTTTTCCGCTTCGAGAAGTTTTTGAAGTGTTTTAGAAACATCTTCGTCTTCACGGCTGGCGATCCGTTCGCCGGTTTCGACGACTGTTACGCGGCTGCCCATTCGACGATAAAACTGCGCCATCTCCAATCCGATATAACTGCCGCCCAAGATTGCGATATGCGACGGCAATGCGTCCATTCTCAGCCAATTTCCCGCATCAACGAATTTAACGGTTTCGATGCCGTCAATCTTCGGAATCAAACTGCGCGTACCGGTGTTTAAGATAATTTCCTTCGTCGTCAAAATTTCTTTATCGTCAATCCGGACGCGAAAATTTTTGCCGTCGGCGGTTCTGCCGGCGAGCCGCGCCTGCGCCATAAAAAGTTTCGGATTCGTTGATTTAATAAAACCTTTTTCGAGTCCGCAGCGCGATTCTTCGGCGATTTCGCGGGCGCGTCTTAGAACCGCTGGAAAATCAACTT
>CAXTMQ010000006.1:0-42655 GCA_964245305.1 uncultured Pyrinomonadaceae bacterium | reverse complement strand
TTGTCGGGATTTCATCAGGGACATAATTTTGAAAGAAATTATTTATTCGGCATTTTTGGCTAGAAAGTATCACTTCTACTGTGTAGTAGATTGCGCGGAACGGTCGTCAAAAATGAATAGTTCAGCCATATTAATTCCGAGTTTTTTTGCGATTGCGGAAAGCGTCACGAGATCAACATTTTCGCCTTTGAACACGCGCGCAACCGTTGCAGCCGAGCGAACCTCGTCGCAAACCAAATCGGCGTTTTTCAAGTTCAGCGCGCCTTTTTGGGAACGTAAAATATCGTCTCGATATAAGTTTTTTTTGTGATTATCTTGTACCATTTCAAACTCCGAATTAGATAATTTATCTAATCTATTGAATTAGACAATTTAGACAATACAATAGATAATCGAAAAAGTCAACGGATTGTCTAAAAAATATAATCTAATGAATAATACAATCGCTATAATGCGATATATGCAAAATCTGGACGCTCTCGCTGTCGCCGTTAGCTCGGAAATGGAAAGACAAAAGTTAAATACTTATGAGGTCGCCGAGCGAGCGCGCAAGAAAGGCTATAAAATCGTTCACGGTACGGTTTGGAATGTAATAAATCGTCAGGTGAAGGAGGTAAAGGATAAGTCCATTGTCGCCATTGCACACGGGTTAAATTTACCGGAGCGGGTTCTGTTTGACATTGTCCGCGGCAAAGATTCGAGCGCGGATATTATGATCGACGGAAGATTTCTGCGACTTGCGGAAAGATATACGCGGCTTTCTGCAGATGAAAAAAATAATATTGAGCCGTTTCTATCCGCTCTAGAGGAAACTATTGATCGAATTGTTCCGGTACTCGATAATCCGGCGAAGAAGGCGAAAAAGACAAAAGGCAAGACGATTACGACGAGCGACGGCAGGGTAATTCCGCTCGTTGACGGAGCCGTCGAATTCGCCGACGAAGATTAAAAAATAAAAAGCGCGTCGCTTCAAGGATGAAAAAACGCGCTTCCTGAAAACTTAAAAGTTTTTGTTTAGAAAATATACGGAAGGATTCCGGCGGCGATCAGTTTAATCGTCGTCAGAATCGGATCGTCCGATACGGTTTTGTCGTCTAATGACGCGCCGGCGCGTGCTTGCGGCGGTGTGCAAATGACACTGGGCATATCAATATGACCCTTCGTGCAGTTCGGATTGGGCGTTGTTTGCGCCGAAACAGCCGTTGCCAAGGCGATAGCCAATATCGCCGATGAAATGAATTTTTTCATTTTCTTTTGCTCCTTGTTTTTTGATTTTAAATTTAGGAATGATCGCATCCCGCCTCACGGAAAAGTGCGACTCGATTATTTTAGCAAATTTTTTTGCTAAGGGACGCTCGATGAAAAAAACCAATCTTACTTCAACTTTATTGCGCGAAATTTTTCGCCAGGCTCGTTTTCACGAATTTTGCTATGAACCGGAAAAGGCGCGCGCCGCGCTTCAACCGGTTTGGAGTGATATTGATGACGACCCGGACATCGAATCGCTTTCGCACGACGACGGCTGGGAAGCTCTTTTGCTTGCCGGCAGCGTTCTGTCGCTACACGGCACAAGTCGTCAATTGAAAAATTACGGCGGACGCGCCGTTGATATGCTGACCAGAGCGCGTGAAATCGCCGTCGCCATCGGCGTGCGCGACAAAATCGCCGAGACGGAAAAGGAAATCGGAACCGCCTATTGGCGGCTCGGCGAATACGAAAACGCCGTCGCCTATCTCAACACGGCTCTCGAAAACTATTCCGCAGCCGAACGATTGACCAACCGCATCTGCCTGTTCGCTCAAGCGAATCTGCCCTGGCTGCTCGTCAAGATCGGGCAGCCCGAAATCGCTTTTGAAACGATTGAAAGAATTAAGCCGTTTATTGACGAGCAGCTGGATGTCTGGCTCAAAACCCGTTTTTACAATCAGTCGGCGAAAGTTTATCTGCTGGTCGAAAATTACAAACAGGCGATTCCGTTTTTGGAAAAAGTCGTCGAGTACGCGACACGCACGAAAAACGATAATTATTTGGCTTACAGTCTGAATAATTTATCGAACGCTTATTTACGGTCCGGTTCGCCGAACAAAACGCAGGCGATGAAATATGTCGACCAGGCGATAAATTTGTTTCTGAAAACCAATCAGCTTCATCCTTACGCCGTCGCGCTCGAAACCAAATCCATGCTGACGCTCGACGGCGGCGATCCGCACAAGGCGTTGCTGCTGATCAACGAATCAATCGAAATTCTGAAAAAGGGCGAGAATTTCCACGAGCTTTGCGAATCGCTGTGGACGCGGACGCGCATTTACATTTTTCAGGGCGAATTAGACCTTATTGCCAAACAGTTTTACGAGCTGCTCAAAGTCGCCCATGAAAATTTGAGTTTGCGCGAAGCGGAACGCTTCATCGCCGAATATAACAAGTTCGTCCATCTGCAACACGGCACCGATCTCGAAGAAAAGGAAAGAAATTTTCGCCGCTACCTGTTCGATATAGCTTTACGGGAAAGCGGCGGCATCGTGACGACGACGGCGCAGCGGCTCGGCGTAATGCACCAGACTTTTTCGGCGATGATTAAAAAATACCCCGATCTCGTCGAAAAGCATCAGGTCAAACTGCGGAACCGTTCGGTCGCCGCCATGATCAGAAAAAACGAACCGCAAAAAAACGAATCGGGAGAATTATTCGCGCTCAAACTCCAAAACGACCGTCTGCGCCCGCTCGGACTGAAAAAGGGAACGATTCTGAGCATCGAGCCGCGACCGCTTCAAACGCTCGATTTATCGAAGTTGGTCGTTATCTGCGACGGACACGAAGATTATCACTGCGGCTTTTTGATTGACGCTTTTGGCATGTTCGCCTTCGAATACGAGCGCGGGCTTCCCGAGAAAACTTTTATGCGCGAAGACATTCTCGAAGCCGGCTGCGTTCTCGGCATATACGATCCGAAAACCGGCAAAACGCAGCCGCTTGAAAATTCTTCGCTTTAGAAATTATGGCGATCACGGAAATTACAGCCAAAACTTTAGGAAAGAAAAAGTCGGGATGGCGATTCGACCGAAAACGCGAGCTTTACGTTACTTTCGCCGTTGATACGACTTTCGACGGCGCGCGGCACGTCAAGCGCGGTTTTCTGACCGAGCGGGCGGCGCAGGATTATATCGATCAACTCAAAATTCAGGACCGTTTGAAGCAGATCGGTGTCCGCGAGCCGATCAAATATCCGCGCCTCAAAGAGCTTTTCGAGAAGCGGCTCAAAGACATCGACAATTATCACGAACGCACCCGCGCGATGCGCGTCTTTAAAAAATTTCTCAAAATTGCCGGCAAAGACATAACGATTGATAAAATAACTAAAAATCACTACAAGCAGTTCGCCGACGCGCGTCTTAAAGAGTTGAGCAAAAATCGAAAAACGCGGAGCGAGTCGAAAGCCATAAAAAGACCGTCAATCGTGAAATCAACCCGATCAGCAAAGCGTTTTCTGCGGTGAGAGATTATTACAATCTGAAATGGATCAAACCGGAAGTCTTTAAATTCAGCGTCTCGCCGATCGGTCGAACCAGACTGATCGAACCGGCGGAATACGAAAAACTGATCGGTTATTTTCTCGAATCCGAAGATAACAATTTCCCGCCGAAAACTTATCTGGCGCGGCGACGCGCCGGCTTGATTCTTCGATTCGCGCTGATGACCGGATTGCGGCACGGCGAAATTTGCGCGATTGAAAAACAAAAACTCAATCGAGCCAGGCGCGAAGTCGACGTTTACCGTTTCAAAACAAAACGCTGGAAAATCTATTCTCCTTTAACCGACACGATGCTTCATCTGTTGGAAGAAGGCGCGAAAATTTACCCGGACGGCAAATTTTTCTTCTCTGATCGAGGCAAACTTCAGGTCGGATTCTACACGCAGATTAAAGAAGCCTGCGCCAAATTCGGCATTTCATACGGAAAATTTACCGACGGCGGCTTTATTCTGCACGACGCGCGGCACACTTTTTCGACGATCCTGCACCAGAATTTAATCGACGACCGCACGAGCGTCGAATTTACCGACAACCCGTCAGCTATCGGAAACTACCAGCACGCTTCTCAAACCAGCAAGAAACGCGCGATGGATATTATCGAAAATCTCTTCGGCGGCGCGGCGCAAATCGCAGAAGAACAAAAGCTCGATTCCCTCTTCGACGCGGTGCGAAAAGGCAAAATAGACCGCAAGAAATTCAAAGCCCAATTTAAAAAAGCGCTCGAATCTTTTATCGGTTATTTCGCTATTAATCTGGAAATTAATGTCGCAGATGTCGCAGATGTCATCGAGGAGAAAAGCGATTTCGTCCAATAAAAATCGGCAAACCGCGCATTTAACGCGATTTGCCGGAATCTTAAAGAATGCCCTCGATAGGATTTGAACCTATAACCAACGGATTATGCTTACCTTCTACGTTTTTCAACGTCTCTTTCGAGTTTGTGGTCTGGACTTTCTCTTCGCTTTACGCGCTTCCCGTTAAGTCTCTACACCTTCCGAAATTTTCGGCTTGGCTCGGGATTACCGTATTATTTTCATAACTTAGGCTTCCCCGAATTTGAGAAGTTCTACTAAAATGCTATTTAATAACAAATTAGCAACCCATTTTTATCAAACCATATGGAAAATAAATGTCTTATTTGCAAAAACAAACTTTTCGGTAAACAAACTAAATTTTGTTCGACGAAATGTAAAAATGCCTTAACAAATAATAAACACCGAAACTACGTTTCACAGCAACGCAGAGGGCATGAGCGACGAGCAACACTAATTAATATGAAAGGCGGCTGTTGCGAAGTTTGCAATTACAACAAAAATCTCTCGGCTCTTTACTTTCATCACTTGGGATCAAAAATAAAATCCTTCCAAATTGACATCAGACAATGCTCAAATAATTCTTGGGACAAATTAATTACAGAAGCAAATAAATGTCAGCTTTTGTGTCTAAATTGCCACGCAGAAACTCATTATCCTATTTTTTCCAATTAGGTTTTCAAACATCAAGTCCGCTGCTCTAACCGTTGAGCTACAAGGGCAAAACTCTGTTAGTTTATTAAAAAGTTTCGCTTCCCGCAAATATCGGGGCTTTTTATTCGTGCGAACCGCCTTCGCCGCCGGGCAGAATTTTGTCGAGCGTGGTCAGCAAATCTTTGCCGCGCAAATCAAGCTCCCCGTGGTCTTGACGGCTCATCGAAAGGATTTTCCCGTCGGGCGCGACCAGAAAAGTTGACGGGAAAGATTCGATTCTGAACTGTATGTCGCGCAGTTCGACGAAGCTGTCTTTGCGTCCCTGCGTCCAGTTGATCTGATTTTCCGATAAGTTTTTCTTGATGGATTCGGGCGTAAATTCATCGGTGTTCATCCCGACGATTTCGAGTCCGCGCGATTGAAAACGCTTGTAAGCCTCGCGCAGATAAGGCAGTTCCGCGCGGCACGGCGGACACCAGAAACCCCAAAAATCAACGATCAGATATTTGCCGCGAAACTCGGAAATTTTACGTTTTTTGCCGTTCAAATCCACAAACGAAAAATCCGGCAGTTCTTTTCCGACGGCGAGTTCGAGACGCTTATAATCTTTCGCCTGATGCTCGCGCAGCACGATTTGATTTTTGGCGACATCGGCTTTTTTGGTCGAAACGTAAGTTTGTCCGACGCGGAAAACGATGGTTTCGTTGTCGGCTTTAGCGGCTTCGGGCGAAAGGCTGTCCATATCAACTTCGCCGTTCTCGTCCGCGTCCACCCCGAGCCAGCCTTTTTCCGGCGTAACCTTTTTGTCTTCAAAGCTGTATTCGTATTGCACGAGAACTTTTTTGCCGTTGACATCTGCCGCGCCGCGCGCCATCACTTTCGTTGACTGTTCAATCAAGCGGTCGCTATCGTTCATTTTCGACGTTTTGACATCTCTGAAATAACGAATAAAAATCGGACATTGTTTGAAAAATCCGTCTTTGATCGGCACGCTGACGGTCGTTATCCAAAGATACGGATTGTCTTTTTCCTGTCTTTTAAATGTAAATTTTTCGTCCTCGCTGAAGGCGTTGTCGGCGTTGATGTCAACGAAAATCATCGGCTTCGCGTCGGGAACTTCGACCAGCACGGAAACGAGCGACGCGCCGACCGGATTTTGCAAACGATTAGTGCTGAGATAAACCTCTTCGTCTTCGATTTTGCTTCCGCGCAAACTGTCCTTCGTCGCGTAGTTAAAAATCACTCTGTCGGTGTCTTCGGTGTAAGCCGCTAAAGTCGTGTCGAATTGTCCGACGTATTGACTGTCGTCGAATTTGGATTTGGCAGACGCTTGAATTGTCAAAGATAAAACACAAGCCGCCAGCAAACAGAACGTAATACTTTTCAGTTTCATAAACTTTTTAATTTTGTCTAAATTTGTAAATCGAGATATGAGAATTAAAGCCAAAATACGGTTGAAAGAATTTGATTTTATTCCCGGTTAAGAGACCAATTTATTTTAAGAGATTTTAGCCGGCGCGGTCAATAATTTTATTCGCCGCAAGCGGTATTTACGCATCGAAGCGTTTTCAGTTATGCTTTGATTAAATTGATAAATTAAAAATCGGCGAGGAAATTATTTATGCAGCCGATCAAGATTCGTTTCTGTAAAATCTGAGCGTCGTATCGCCCGAAAGCCGTCCGTGCGGCGGCAGCTATCAAAGAAGAATTCAAAATTGACCCCGAACTCGTCGAAGGCAATCGCGGCGAGTTCACGGTTTGGGTCGGCGAACGGCAGATTTTGAAAAAGGGCTGGCTGTTAATTCCGTCAACCGAAAAAATTCTGACGGCGGTGCGGCAGGAATTGGGGAATAATTGAACAATTTGCGAAAAAAAGGCAAAGGCGAAGTTAAATTGATAACTTCGCCTTTTTGTTTTACGCGAACAAATTTTCTAAACTCCGGGCATCGCTTTTTTCAACGGTTTGAGCAGTAAAAATAAAACGACCGCCATAACTAAAGCCATTCCGGCGAGAACTAAAAAGAAGCTCGATTGCAGCCAGATGTCCCAGAAAATTCCGATCTGCGTCAGTTTGTTGCCGATTGCGGTGGCGACGAACCAGCCGCCCATCAGCAAACCGCGCAAACGAACCGGCGCGACTTTAGAAACGAGCGACAAGCCCATCGGCGACAGCATCAACTCGCCCAAAGTTACAACGGCATAAGCAAAAATCAGCCAGAACGCCGACACGCGAAACAGATACGATTTTTGCAGAAACGCTTCGCGGTGTTGGTCGCCCGCCCCCGGAACGATCGAGTTGACGGCGTTGATTAAATGCTGTTCGCCGGAAATTATTTGTTTGGTCGCCGCGTCTTCTTTGGCGGCAAATTTTACGCCGTCAATGACCTTTTTGCCGTCGGCATCTTTGGCGGCGACTAATTTGTCAACCGTATCTTTCGGCACACCGGCGGCGACGAGATTCGTAGCGACGCGCTCGTTGATGCGAAACGATCCTGCCGAAAGCTGCTGCGCGGTCGGCGTTTGGTTTTCGCCCAATGTCGCGCCATACCACAAAACGAGAAATGAAAGTCCGGTCAAAGTCATCCCGATTGCCATCTTCGTCGGGGTCGAAGGCTCTTTGCCGCGCTTGCTCAAAAATCCCCAAAACCAAATTAGCGGAAACGTCAGCGTCACTACCCAGAAAGCGTTGATCGAATTGGAAATCGTGCCGGAGACATTCCAGTCGGTATTGTCGTCCGCCCAATAAGTTAAGGTCGAACCGTTTTGATGAAAAGCCATCCAGAAAACGATAACGATGGCGAAAACCACTATCAACGCCATAATTCGTTTCCAGTTCGGCACGGAATTCATTAGATTCTGACGGGTTTTATTCGAACTGTCGTGTCCGCCTTCGTCTTGATCGCTGATGCCGTGCGGCGGCGCGTCAACCGCAGTTGCCGCCGTATCGGCAGCTTGATTCGGATCGCCAATTCCTTTTGAACCGATATTTTCGATTACATAATCGTCAACAAGCAAAGCGACTTTGTTCTGAACCTCGACCAGACTTCTGAAATACCAGAGAATGCCGACCGAAATCAGCATTCCGAATGCGGCGACGGCAAACGCGGCGTGAAAGCCGAATTTAGATTTGACGATTTCCATCACAATCGGCGCGATAAACGCTCCGACGTTGATGCCCATATAAAAAATGTTGTAAGCGCGGTCTTTTAACGCGCTGCCTTCGGGATAAAGATTGCCGACCATCGTCGAGACGTTCGGTTTGAAAAATCCGTTGCCGATAACCAGACAAGTCAGCGCGGCATAAACCGCCCACATCGCCGGAATCGAAAGCAAACCGTGACCAGCCATAAAGAATATGCCGCCGATCATCACCGCTTTGCGATAGCCCGTGATTTTATCGGCAATCAAACCGCCGATCAGAGGGCTGGCGTAAACGAACATCAAATAATTGGCGTAAAGCGTCGTCGCTTCCGTCGCCGTCCAGCCGAAGCCTTCCGCCGGATCGCGCAAATAAAGCGTGAAAAGCGCGAGCATCGAATAAAAACTGAATCGCTCCCACATTTCCGTTCCGAAAAGAACGAATAAACCTTTCGGATGTTTGCCCGAATCGGCAATAGATTCGCTGATAATTCCGTCTGCCGTTGCCGCAACCGCCATATATTTCTCCTTGTTAAAATTAAAACCGTCTTATTTTCTTTTTTGAAAATTGCACGGACAAAAATAATGCGAATTTCATCAAGCCGGTTCAACCGGCACCACTTCTTCGGGTTGTGTGTAAAGTCGTTTGACGAATGGCGAAAGAATCGCCAGAACTACGCCCGCGCCGATCATAAACATCGCCACTTTTGAGAAAACGCCGGTTAAAACGGCGGAATTGGCGACGAATTCGCCGGCGATTTGTCCGGCGATATAGTTGCCGAGCGAAATCGAAAGAAACCACACGCCGAGCATTAGTGAAACCATCTTCGCCGGCGCGAGTTTCGTCATCGAACTCAAGCCGACCGGACTGAGACAAAGTTCGCCAATCGTATGACAGAAATAAACCAAAACGAGCCACCAAAACGTAACTTTCGTTTGAATCGAACCGTCCGGGTTCGAGCCGAGCAAATTCGCGGCGTAGGCGACGACAACGAAACCGAGACCGCCGAAAAACAAACCGATAGCGAATTTTATCGAATCCGAAGGTTGTTTCTTGTCGAGTTTGAACCAGACGAAGGCGAGAACCGGCGCGAAAATAACCAGCAAAAACGGTTCGACCGACTGCAGCCAACTCGACGGGAAATCATAACCGGCGAATTTAGTTACGGTTAATTTGTCGGCGAAAGAATTCAAACTCGTGCTGGCTTGCTCGAAACCCATCCAAAAAAGTGTCGAAAAGGTAAATAAAATGATGATTACGCCGATGCGCTTCCAATCTTCGATTGAGAGTTTATCCTGCATTCCCGTCAAAATCACCGCGACCAGACCGGCGGCGACCACGACCGGCGTTAAAACTACCGTAATCGCCGTCGTCGCATCGTAAATAAAAGCCGAAACAATGACAATCGCGGTTGCCAGGACGATCAAAATCCCCATCTGCGTTAGATATTTCGGACTGAAATTAGCCGTTTGCGGCTCGTTCGCCAAGCGCGGATTTTCATTTGGCGGTAAGCCGACGGCAGCGATTTTTCTTTTTCCCAAAACATACTGTACCAGCCCGAAAAACATTCCTACGCCCGCCGCCGCGAAACCGAAATGCCAACTGCTGTTCGTATCGAAGCCGAATCCGGCGATGAAGTTTTTAAAGCGGTCGCTCTGCGCTAAAAAACCGCAGACCAGCGGCGATAAAAACGCTCCGATGTTGATGCCCATATAAAAAATTGAAAATCCGGCATCGCGCCGCGCGTCCGTTTTGCCGTAGAGGTCGCCGACCATCGCGCTGATATTCGACTTCAAAAAACCCGTGCCGACGGCAACCAGCACGAGACCGAGATAGAAAAATTGAATCGTCGGCACGGCGAGCGCAAAATGTCCGAGCATAATAATCACGCCGCCGATAAAGGTCGCCCGTTTCGCCCCGATAAATCTATCGGCAAGCCAACCGCCGATCAACGGCAGAAAATAAACCGACGCGGCATACAATCCGTAAACTGGACCGGCGAATTCCTCGCTCCAACCGAGACCGCCTTCGGCAGTCGTTTTCGTCATATACAAAAATAAAATTGCCCGCATCCCGTAGAAACTGAAGCGTTCCCACATTTCCGTAAAAAATAAAGTGGAAAGTCCTGCCGGATGCCCGAAAAAACTGCGGTCAGCTTTTGAACCGATGTTTTCTGCCGAAACACTCATTTTAATTTTTTCCCTGCGTTTAAATTTGGAAGAGTTTAGGGCAGAATATAGCAGATTATTCGATTTAAATAAATCTTAAATTTTGAGGAACAGTCAATAAATGAAGAAATTGTTAATTTTAGCCGGATTGTTTTTTATGTTCTCAGCCGTTCAAACAATCAATGGACAAACGAGAAAATCGGTCAGCGCGACGGAAGTCAACGGAACTTTCCGCGATTATTTCGGCGGCAAATATAAGGGAAATTTTAACGAAATAAAAATTCTCGCGCTCGGCGGCGGCAAATTGCGCGTCGCTTTCGATTTGGTTTATCCGTATACGATGGCGAGCGGCGAATTAATGGCAAACACCGGAACTGCCGAAGGCACGGCGACTATCGAAGGCGACACGGCAACTTTTTCGCCGCCCGACACGACCGGCTGCGTGATTACCATCAAATTCGTCAAGCGCGGCACGATTGAAGTTTCGCAGGAAGGCGTGAGCGACTGCGGCTTCGGTTTCAATGTCAGCTCGCAAGGAACTTATCGAAAAACCGGCAACGCCAAGCCGAAGTTTGACGTAAACTAACATTCAAATAAGGAGTGCTGACAAATGCTTTCAATTTTAGGTCTTATCGCCATCTTCATCGCGGCTTATTTTGTTTATAAAACTGCCAAAGATACTAATCGCAACGCCGTCGGCTGGTCTTTGCTGACCGTCGCGGTCGGCATCGGTTTGCAAATCATTTTGCCGGTAATTATTTTTATGGTGATTGCGGTGATAATGGCGATTTCGGGAAAACCGATCCGCGATGTTGATGATTTGCCGTTCGGAACGGCAATGATCGTTACCGTATTGGGTTGGGCGGCAAGTTTCGTCGGAATCTGGCTGATAATGCGGCGCGTTTCGATTATTCCCGACGAAGAAAGTTTTGCCGCGCCGCCCGCGCCGCCGACTTTCGACGACAAATAATTGTGGTAAAATAACATCTGATTTGACTGTTATGCCAATTGTAAAATGCCCGACCTGTAACCGCGAAACCGAATATAGCGGCAACGAGTTTCGCCCGTTTTGTTCCGAAAGATGCAAATTGATTGATTTCGGCGAATGGGCTGATGAAAAATACGCGCTGCCGACGCAGGAAACCAGTTTGAGCGAAGAAGATTTGGATAAAATCGAACGCGCCTTGCAGGAAAAAGAAAGAGAAGAAAAATATTAAATTATGGAAATTGCGGCGATAATTTTCGCGGTGTTTTTGATTGCGACGGCGGCGATCACGTTTTTTGTTTTGAAAAAAGCCGTTAAAATGGCGATTCGCGCGGCGATTGTCGCGCTGATTCTGCTGATCGCGCTGGTCGGCGGCGCGTCGCTCTGGTGGTTCGGCACGAACAGCGGAACGGACAAACAACCCGCGACCATCAAAAAAACGCGCTGAAAATTCTTCTCAAATGTTTTCTCACCTCAAACGCTTTTTCGCCCGTTACAAAAATCTTCCGGGCAATGTTTTCGCCCTCAGCCTCGTCAGCCTGCTCAACGATACTTCGAGCGAAATAATTTATCCGCTTTTGCCCGCGTTTCTCGCGCTGACTTTGGGCGCGTCGCCGTTCGCCATCGGTTTGATCGAAGGTTTTGCCGAATCCGTCGCCGCGCTTTTGAAACTTTTTTCCGGCTATTTGAGCGATAAATTCGACAGCCGCAAACTGCCGGTTTTTCTCGGCTATTCATTGGCGAGCATCACGCGCCCGTTTCTCGCTTTCGCCGCGAGCTGGCAGCAGGTGTTCGTCGTTCGCTTAACGGATCGCGTCGGCAAAGGCATTCGCGGTGCGCCGCGCGATGCGATTATCGCGGCGAGCGTGCCGGAAGAAAAACGCGGATTAGCCTTCGGTTTTAATCGCGCCGCCGATCACTTGGGCGCGGTCATCGGTCCGATTGTCGCTTTTCTATTGCTTTCTTATTTCGCCGCCGACTCCGAAAATCCGACGGCGCGTGAATACCAGCAGGTTTTTCTCTACGCTTCGATTCCCGTTATCATCGGCTTATTCGTCATCGTTTTTTTCGTCAGGGAAAGTTCACGAAAATCCGCCGCCGAAACTGCCGTCACGCCGATAAAATTATCGCTTAAAGAATTTGACGGCAATTTCAAACGACTTTTAATTATCGTCGCGCTTTTCACTTTGTCGAATTCGACCGACGCATTTTTGCTTTTACGCGCCGAGCAAACGGGCATCGCGCCCGCCGTTTTGCCGCTTTTGTGGATGGCTCTGCATTTGAGCAAAGTTTTCAGTTCGCTGATTTTCGGCGATTTGTCGGATAAAGTCGGGCGCAAAACTTTGATTTTTTCCGGCTGGATTTTATACGCGCTCGTCTACGCCGGTTTTGCTTTTGTTGATGCGGCGTGGCAAACGTGGGCGTTATTTTTAATTTACGGCGTATTTTTCGGCTTGACCGAAGGCGTGGAAAAAGCGTTCGTCGCCGACCTCGTTCCGAAAGAAAAACGCGGCACGGCTTACGGATTTTACAATCTCGCCTTTTCAATCACGGTTTTTCCCGCTTCGATAATCTTCGGCGCGTTGTGGAATCAATTCGGCGCGAGCGCGGCATTTCTAATCAGCGCGGCGATTTCAATTTGTGCGGCTTTTTTGCTTTTGTCAGTGCAGACGAGAAAAATGACGTGAACTATTTCCAATTCTTCTCTTTCTTAAATCTTTTGACGACCATATCGCGGCGCATTTTCGGCAGAAGATCTATGAAAAGTTTGCCGTTGCAATGATCGGTTTCGTGTTGAAAACAGCGCGCGGCGTAACCGCCCGCTTCGCTCTCAAACCATTCGCCTTTTTCGTTTTGCGCCCGCAAAGTCGCTCGTTCGGCGCGGACGATAACCGCCGGAACTTTGCCGACCGACAAACAGCCTTCCGAACCGGATTGCTCGCCCGTCATTGCGATAATTTTAGGATTCGCGGCGACGAGTTTTACGCCTTCGCAGTCCATTACGAAAAGCTGTAATGCCAAACCGATTTGCTGCGCCGCCAAGCCAACGCCTTCCGCCGCATACATCGTCTCGAACATATCGGCGCAGAGTTTTTCCAAATTTTCGTCAAATTCGGTGACGGGTTTGCCGACTTCGGCTAAAATTTTTTCGGGATATTCGGTGATTTTTCTGACTGCCATTCGCGCTGCGATTTATCTTTGATTTTTCAGAATATAAGCTGACGGATGCTTCTGCGGAAGCGAAATTCCGAAGAGGCTTTCCGATGTCCGCATATTCAGTTTATTGCCGAAACGCCGCGCCGTCAAAAATTCCAAATCATACGCACTGTTGATAATTTCCCTGCCGTCGAGCGAAAAGTTTTTGCCGCCGATTAAAACGAATTCTTCGGGCAGAGTTTCGCCCGCGCTGATGCGCGACCAGAAAAAGCGAAAGTCGGTGTTGAAAATTTCCGTGTGAACGATTCTATCGCCGTCGGCAAAAACGAACAAATCCTGATAACCGCGAAAATTGATGACGAAGGCGCGTCCGCCCGCGACTTCAGCTTCTGTGATTTGCGGCGCGTCCGCGCCGGATTCGGCGGGCAGAAAAAATGTGAAAAATTCCTGCGCGCCCGTTCCCTCGGAAGCAAACCGCAAATGCGTCGCGTCGTTTTTTCTGCCGTAACAATTTGAAAACGGACTTTGTTTTTCCGCCCAATTTCCGTTGTCGCCAAAGGTGAAAAGCCGCAAATTGCCTTCTGAATTCGAAGCGACGGTCGCGTAAAAATTGTCGTCGCCGTTCATTTCGACTGCCGCGTTAATCGCCGCGTCGAAATGAAAATTCAATTTGTAATCGTGCCTGCCGCTCGTGGCGACGAAATCGCGCACGATCCAGTAATCGTTTTTCAAAAACAAAATTTCGCGCGTGTGCGTCGCCGAATTCGGCAAACTGCGATAGCCGTCGTGCGTTCCCTCGAAAAAATCGAACCGATCTTCGGAAATCCAACGCTTCAATTCGGCGTTCGCCTTCGTTTTCCAGCTAAACTTATTGCCCGTCGCCGACGAAGATTGATCGTCAATCGTCAAAGTGTTATGCGCTTCGGTCGAGCGAAAATAATTTCTGATCTCGACGGATTCGTGATAGCTGTAAGTTCCCGAATCAACCAGAACGGTTTTGCCGCCGACCGCTAAATTTATCGCCAGAGCGTCGGCGTGCGCGTGTCCGCCGTTGAGCGCGCCGAGTTCGCCGCAGTCAATCAAAAGATAATTATCCGTCTCCGTCCAACCGTCGCGCATTATAAAATAACCGCCGCATTTGAACGAAAAAGATTGTTTCGCAGGCATTTTTTCCTGGAGATTTTCAAAGCTCCGCGCTCCAGCCGCGCCGAGCAGCCATAAAGATTCTTCGGCGAAACTTTTGGCAATGAATTTATAATCGCCGCGCTCGAACAAAACCGCGCCGTTCGATAAAACCGCGCGAAAATCGTCGGACGCGGAATTTACGCGCGGTAAAAGTCTGCCGCCGTCGTCGTCGCCGATGAGCGGCGTTGTTCCGTCGGGTCGCGTAATCGCCATCAAAAAATCCATCAGCGACTGGACTTTTTTGGCGAGTTTTTCGCGCTGTTTTTCAGTTAATTCCGCGCCGTCGTTTAGTGTTTGCAGAATGAAAAAATGCGTGTAAAAATCCGCCGTGTAACGCTGATACCAGGTTGATTGCTCGAAATAAACGCCGTCGGGCAAGATTTGACGGTCGAGTTCGTCGAACAAAATTTTCGCGCCCGCGTCGCGCCACGCTTTGGCGGATTTGAGAAAAGAAAATTGCGTTCCGATATAATAAAGTCCGAGAGCTTCGCCCGTCAGATGCGTGTTCGGACTGTAATAAGTCGAGAGATATTTTTCGATGTGCCTGCCGTGCGAATATACGAAACGCGCCGCTTTCCAAAAAATTTCGGGCGAAAATTTCGGCGAATCTTTGAAAAAATTAAACGCCCAAATCCACGAAACGACGCGAAACGCGACTTCGAGACTGCTCATCCAATTCACGCCGCTGCCCGGCGGATTCGCTTCCATCCAACCGTCGAGATGAGAAACGAAAGTTTCCGCAAAGCGTTCGTCGCCGGTCAGCCAGAACGCCGCGCCGAGCGTGAAAAAATGCCGGTGGCGATTGAGTTCCCAGATGATTTTTTTGTCGCCGGTTTCGTCGGTCGAAAGCTCGTCGAATTGTTTCCAATGTTTGAGCGGCGCGATTTTTCCCGAAAGCGGTTCTAAATGCCAATTCACTTCCGCGCCGAAATCGAGATTTTCATAACCGAGCAGATCGAATTTTCCTTCGATGATTCGTTCGGCTTTTTCGACGATATTTTGTTCCGCGTTTTCGCCGTAAGCGGCGCGGAAGAATTCTATTGTTTGCTCTTTTTGCCTGAAAGAAGGAAAAAAATTATACTCGGCATCTTCAAAAAACTTCTCGAAAGTATTTTCGGGCGTGACGTTTCCCGCGAAGAAAAATGATTCGTCAACCAGCCCGACAAATTCTTCGTCGGTCGGCAAATTTCCGCTCAAGCCGAAACGGTCGGCGCGGGCGATAATCGCCTGTTCGCCGCGCGACTTGATTTCCCGCCAGCTTTTGCCTTTTATTTTCTTGATTTTATCGAGCGGATTAGCCATTTTTTCCAACTACGCAATCTCAACCGCCTGCCGTTTTTTTTCAATCGCCGCGCCGTTCATAATCGGGCGCAAACGATAATTTCTAAATTCGTTCGGCGAACCGCTTTTGCCGTCAACCGCCGCCGCGACGATGTTGAACGCTTCACGCGCCGACGCGAAATGAATTTTATAAGCGTTCGTTTTTTCGCCGCGTTCCATCGCTTCATTAAAAAATCGAATCGCTTCTTCGCCGATACACGCCGATTGGTCGTAATCGAAAAATCCGTGACAATAAAGTTTGACGAAAACCCATTCGGGACGATTTTCAACCGTAATATCCGCTCCAATCCATCGGTCGAATCGCTGCAAATCCATCGCTTGATTGCTCGTCAACGCGCCGTCGTCAAGACGCGGGACGGGAACGCCTTTAATGCGCCGCGTCCAATTAAAAATCAGCGGTCCGGTAAATATAAGTGGCAATTGCGGTTGATTTCCAAAAGCGGCAACTCGTTTGCCGGTGCGATGCGGCATTTTTTCGGTCAGAGGCAAGCCGCATTCGTAGATTTTATTAATCATCGGAACTTGCGTTTCGTCGGGCGCGGACGGTAAAGTGAAATCGGCGTAGCAGCCGGTTTCCTGCAAAATCTGCATCTCTTCGTCAACGCCGCAGAATTTTCCGCCGCACGAATTCGCCAGCGCGAGATTGCCGTGAACGAAAGCGTAGCGCGGCGCGCTTTCGCCTTCGAACCGCGATAAACATTGATGTTCTTCCGCCAGACAATCGCGGAATTCGAGCAAAGTTTTTCGCAGATTTTCCGCCGTGTCCGGCTTTTCGATGCCGTGATGCAGATGAACTTCTACTTCGCCCAAGCCTTCCGCCTGCATCGCCGCCATCTGTTCGAGCAGTTTTTTATCGTATTGCTCGGCGGGAAAAAAATTCGTGTGGCGAAATTTCGTGCCGTCCGCGTCAATCGTCGCTTCGCCGGTTTTTCTCGCCAATTCGTGATATTCGTCGAGCCTGCGCCACTGATTATCTATATCGAGCAAACCGTTGCGACTCCAGCTCGGCTCGAAATGATCGGCGACGGTGATGATAATGTGTTTCGGGGCGGCGGAATTTTTCCTGAAAAAAGAATTCGCGCGGACGAACGGATAACGCGCGAGCCACGGCAGATTATGTCTGAATTTTTTGAGAACGTCGCTCATCAAAAGAATTTACGGTTTAATTTTTGACTATTATAAACGAAGGCGTTGCAATATTCGTATCCGACAAAAAGCCCGTAATTTTCAGATTGTTTTTCGCTAATTCGCGGCGTAGAAATCGTTCGGTCTGATAAACTTCCTTGCCCGCCCAGAAACCTTTTTGCAGTTGTTTTCCCGTCAGAGAATGATACGCGCCGCCCGCCAGACAAATCAACGGATACGCGATTTGCTTGACGCTCAAACTGCGAAGGCGTTTTTTAATCATTCCGAAATAAAACGCGGGCGTGTGAGTTTTAAGAAGAAAAACGCCGCCCGTCCGCAGGACTCGCCCGACTTCGGCAAGCGTCGTGCGGTTGTTCATATACGGCAAAGCGACGCGACACAAAACGACATCGAAACTCGCGTTGGCAAACGGCAAACGCTCGCCATTTGAGCGCGCGAAAGAAACTTTTTCAGCAAAATCCGTTTTTTCGACAAAGATTTTCGCCACCGCGCCGAGTTCTTTTCCCAAATCAACGCCGACGCAGAACGCGCCGCGTTTTTCGGCGAACGGAATCAATTCCTGTCCCGCGCCGCAGCCGACATCGAGAACTTTTTTTACTTCCGAATCCGCTACGGCATTGACGAATAAATTACGACTCGCCGCGTCGCGTCGCGCGAAATTTTCGATGGAATTTTCGGCGTATTCCCGGTATGTGTCGAGCGTCGTCATGGCAGACTTTTAGAAAAGATTCAATCGAATCGATTGTCCAGATAACGGCGATGCCAGAGTTCCAGCATATACAAAATCCAGAGCGCGTAAGAATGATCGCGCCGCTTTTTTTCGTGTTCGTCGAGCAGCGTTTTGATGTATTTCGGCTCGAAATATCCGCGCTCCAAAGTTCGTTTTTCGCTCAAAGCTTCGCGGATTTCCGTTCGCAAACCGGCGTTTATCCATTCGTTAACCGGCATATCGAAACCTTTTTTCGGACGGTCGAGAATCTCGTCCGGCACGATTCCGCGCACGGCTTTGCGAAAAATATATTTCGTTTCGAGATTTTTCAACTTCAAATCGGCGGGAATTTGCCCGACGAATTCGATCAATTCGTGGTCGAGCAGCGGCACACGGGCTTCCAGGGAAGTCGCCATACTCATCCGGTCAACCTTCGTTAAAATATCGGCGGATAAGTAAGTGCGGCTGTCGAGGTAAAGCAGTTTTTCAACCGGATTTTGGCTGTCAACCGAACCGGCGATTTGCCGGAAAACCTGCTCGCCTCTACCGAAATCGCCGTTCAAACGGGCGCGAAAATTTTTCTGGTAAAGCGCGGTTCTGCCCAGCGAATTAAAATGCGAAATGCTGTCAACGTAGCGTTCGATTGCGCCGAGCGAAGCGTTGTAAAGATAATTTCTGCCTTTCGCGCCGTGCGGCAAACTCTCGCTCAGAGGCTTTAATAAATTTTTTCGGAATGCGGCGGGCAGCTTCTCCAAACCGCTTCGTTTTCTGTCCGTGACATAGCGCGTGTAACCGGCGAAAAGCTCGTCGCCGCCGTCGCCCGACAGCACGACCGTGACGAAATCTCGCGCCATTTTGGAAACCATAAACGTCGGCAAAGCAGACGGATCGGCGAACGGTTCGTCGAAATGCCAGACGAGTTCGTTGACCGTTTCAGCCAAATCCGGCGTAACGACGAATTCGTGATGTTCGGTGTTGAAATGTTTCGCCGCGACGCGGGCGTATTTCAATTCGTCAAAACTCGCTTCGTTAAAACCGATGGAAAAAGTTTTCACCGGATTCGGGGAAATCTCCGACATCAGCGCGACAATCGTCGAAGAATCAACGCCGCCCGATAAAAACGCGCCCAAAGGAACTTCGCTGATTAAGCGAATTTTCACGGCTTCGCGGATTTTTTCGCGCAAAGTTTCGACGTATTCGGTTTCAGATTTTTTCGCGCCGTCGTTTTCATATTTAAAGTCCCAGTAACGCTGTGTTTCGATTTTGCCGTTTTGCAGTTCGAGAAAATGCGCGGGCGCGAGTTTTTCCACGCCTTTGAAAATGCAGAATTCTTCCGGCACGTAACCGAACGTCAGATATGCGTCGAGCGCGGCAAAATCGATTTCCTTTTCGATTTCGCCGTGCGCGAGCAGAACTTTTAATTCCGAGCCGAACACGAAATTTCCCGCTTTTGTCAGCGCGTAAAAAAGCGGTTTTTTGCCCATGCGGTCGCGGGCAATAAAAAGTTTTTCGTCGCGTTTGTTCCAGATGGCGAAAGCGAACATTCCGCGCAGTTTGTCGAGACATTTCGCGCCGAATTCTTCGTAAGCGTGCAGAATCGTTTCCGTGTCTGAATTGGTTTTAAAGCGATGTCCCAACGCTTCGAGTTCCGCTTTTAATTCACGATAATTGTAAATTTCGCCGTTAAAAACGATCAGCAAATTGCCGTCTTCCGTGTAAATCGGCTGTTGCCCGCATTTCAAATCAATGATCGAAAGCCGCCGCATTCCGAGCGCGGCGCGTCCTTCGATTGCCGTTCCCTGTTCGTCGGGTCCGCGATGCTCGATGATTTTGCACATTCGGTCGAGCAAAATCGCGCGCTCGGCGACGGGCGCGTTTTTTTCACGTTCGATAAATCCGGCGATTCCGCACATAAATATAAGCTAAAAACTAAAAATTCGTTTCAAGTCGTTCTTCGGCGAGTCGTTCTTCGATTCTCGCGCTTGGTCGGCGCAGAATTTTTTTGAAAGTCGAAAAAACTTTTTCTTTGTCCGCCGCTTCGAGAACGCCGAAACGGTCGGCGGCGAACAGATAAACGGGCGCGAAAATGAGCGCGGACAAGCCCAAAACCAAGCCGCCCGCGATGAAATCAACGATTGTTATTTTCGCCTGCGCGAACATCGTCTGAATAAAATTCTCCGCCCGAACGAAAATCGCGTCGCCGAAATTCCAGTAAAACAAAAGCGTCAAAACGCCCGCGAGCAAGCTCGCCGCGCCGGTCTTGAATGTCGCTTTGAGCATCCGCAGATCGTCTTTTTTCGCGCCGAGCTTTCTTAAAACAACGACGGTCGAAATCGTTTTTTCGATAATCGCCGACGCGATGACAATCGCAATCATTCCGCGCAGATCGAAATTTTGAATGCCGAAATATAATGCTCCGAGCAGCGCGATAAGCAGAAAGACGCGCAAGATTAATAAAAATCTGCCGAGTTCCTTGTAAGCGCGAATAATCGGATCGGTTACCCAAACGTAAACGGGAAGAAGCGTCAGATTGATGAGAAAAATCGGAACGCTTTCCGAGTAAGTTCCGGTGAAAAGCGTCGTGATGAAAGTTTCCGCCGTAATCATCAAAAAAACGTAAAGCGGAAAATAAAAAAACGCGAGCTTTTGTCCGGCGCGAAACATCAGCCGGAGAATTTCCTTTTTGTCGTCGTTCGCCTGTAATTCGCTCATTCTCGGAATCAAAACCGACGTTACGGCTTCGGCGATCAAGCCGATCAACGGCAGCTCAAAACAGCCGATGGCGTAGACCGCGAATTCCGCCGAGCCGAAATGATAGCTGACGAAATAATTGTGAATGTCGGTTTGCATAGTCCACATCAAAGCGATGATGCCGAACGGCAAAGCATAAAAAAGCTGTTCGCGGAAAAACTTTAAATCGAACGCCGTCCAAAATCGCGGAAAACGCGAATTTAAATAAACGAGCAGAACGATTGTTTGAATCGCGCCTTGAATAATCGCCGCGTAAACGAACGCTTCGACGGTCGAAAAAACGATCACGGCGAGCGACATTAAAGCGGTTTTCGTAAACTGCGCCGCGATAATAAACGCCGTCGCCATTCGCGGCTCGCGGTTGGCGACGGCGACGATTTCGAGAAAATTCGAGACGAGCCAAAGCCAGATAATAATTCCGATCTTCGGCGCGAATCCCGTGATTTCCCGGCTTTGAAAAATACCGCCGAGCAGCGACGGGTATAAAAATAAAGTCAGGCAAACCAATCCGCCGACGGTGAAATTAAACAATAAAATATTGATGACGACCGATGAACGACGCGCCGTTTCGCGGGCGAGAAAATAATACGCGCTCATTCCGAAACCGAGCGCGAAAATCGAATTGGCGTTGACGACGCTTAAAAAAACCTGCCGGTAAACGCCGACCTGTTCCTGATTCAAATAGCGCACCGTCAAAAGAGGCAGCAGAAAACTCAGCGCGAAGCCGACGACTTTCGCAAATAAAAGCCACGCGCTCTGCGTTTTCAAAGACGGTATTTTTTTTTCAGTTTCTTGCGGCACTTTCTAAGTTTGCTTTTGAGATTTTTCCGGCGCGATAAACGCCGCTTCGGACGGACGCATCATTTTGAATAACCGCGCCGTCAAACGCGGCGAAAATTTGACGAGGCGGTTAATCAGCGCGAGTTTCGGACGATTTGAAAGTTTGTTGGCTTCGGCAAAATGCGCTTCGGCTTCGGCGAATTTGCCTTCGAGCAGGCGAAGTTTGCCGAGTTCGAGTTCGAGTTCGGCTTTGAAAACCTTCGTCTGGTTTTCCAGAGCCGCGAGTTCCTCAGCGTCGAGCGCGTATTTTTCGCGCAGAACGTCCAGCCCGAAAGTATTGCGCCGCGCGCGGTCGGTCGTCGTTCCCGAAAGGCTGTCGAGACGCACGCGGTATTTTAACAAAACGTCGCGTTGATAATTGATTCGCGCGCCGTTTTTTACTAATCGAAACCACAAATCGAAATCCTGCATCCGCTTCAAATCCGTGTCGAAAAGATCGAACTTTTCAACCAAAGATTTTTTGATCATCGTTCCCGAAGTGATGATGTTGCATTCGCTCGTAATCAGTTTCGCAGTTGTTACCTCACCGTTTGAAGGCGACTTTTCCATAAAGGTTTTTCCCGCGAAAAGCGGCGCACCGAATAAAAGCGCGTCGCTGTAAACCATTTCGAGATTGTTTTTTTCGAGATATTCGACGCTTGCCGCGAGAAATTCGGGCAGCCATAAATCGTCGCCGTCGAGAAAGGCGAGCAATTCGCCGCGCGAAAGGCAAATCGCCGCGTTTCGCGCTCTCGACGCGCCCGCGTTTTTTTGTTCGGCGTAAACGATGCGGTCGAAATACGGCGCGAGCGCGTTCTTTAATTCGGGCGTATCGGCTGAACCGTCGTTGACTAAAATGACTTCAAAATCCGTAAACGTCTGCGCGAAAACCGATTCTAAAGTTTCCGCGACATATTCGGAAATATTGTATGCGGGAATAATCACGCTCACCTTCGGCGCGGCGGCGTTTACTTTTTCTCCGATTTTTTTCTCGGTTAATCCGGCTAGAATTCGTTCGCAGTCTGAAAATTTTTCCTGCATATCAAGCTTTCCACAAAACGTCTAATCTTCAATTATTTCAACAAATTAATTTTCCGTCTCCGCCCGCAAAGGCTCCCAGCTCGCATAGCGTTCGCCGCTCAAAAATTTATAAAACCCGACGAGTGAAGCCAAATTCGCCAGCGCGAAATAAAGCGGAATGGCAAAAATTCCGGCGTTTCTGCCGCCGCGCTCGATCAGCCAACCGGCAAACGCCGTCAGATAAAACAAAATCTGCGCGAGCAAAAACAGCAAAAAAATTGTCGCACTCGCGGCAAGCACCGCCGACGAAATCAAAATTAAAATTAAAAAAATCGGCACGGCATAACGCAGAACTTTATGTGAAACGAGTTCGACGGCGTAAAAACCGCTGTGTAAAGGGTTGAGCATTCGGCGGTTGCGCCAAAGATCTGTAAAAGTCTGTCCGATGACGCGGACGCGCATCTGAAATTCGCGGTCGGCGCGTTTGTTCGTTTCTTCGGTGCAAATTGCGTCCGGCTCGAAAACCGTTCGCAGATTCTGTCTGTAAACGATGGTGGCAATTAAAAAATCCGAACAGGCTTCAGGATACATCGGCTGATAATTCGCTTTTCTAACAGCGTATAAACAGCCCGACGCGCCGATTAAAGAACAAGCGCGGCTTTCGCTTTGCTTGATAAAAGTTTCGTAGTTCCAATAACTTCGCGCGCCTTTGCCGACCGTTGATTTGGAAAGATCAACGTAGATTAATCTGCCCGCGACGCAGCCGATTGATTCGTCCGCGAAGTTCGGCAGCATTTTTCTTAAAACGTCCGGCTCATACATCGTCGTCGCGTCGGAAAACAGAATAATTTCGCCCGCCGCGCGTTCGACCGCTTTGTTTTGCGTAAAGGTTTTTCCTTTTCTGCCTTCCTGCCTAAAAAGTTTGACGTTTCGCGCGGCGAATTCACGCGCGATTTCATCGGTTTTATCGGTCGAACCGTCGGAGGCGACGAGAATTTCGAGCTTTTCCGGCGGATAATTGATTCGCAGAGTATTTTCGAGCTTTTCGCGCAAATCTTTTTCTTCGTTGTAGGCGGTAATTAAAACGGTCACGAACGGCTCGAACGAATCTTTTTTGATCGGCAGAGGTCGGAAAAAACTGACGAAATAAACGAGCAGAGGATAGCCGACGTAGACGTAAAGCAACATCGTTAAATTCAATCCGAAAACTATTTCCGCCAACTTCATTTTAAGCCGTTTGCCAGTCGAGTGATCCTTTTTCCGCTTCCGCCGCCTTTTGCTCGGTTTGATAAACACGGCGACACGCGACGGCGTAAGCAATCAGATAATAAATATACCAGTTGTAAGCCACCGAGCCGAAAAAACTCGACACCCAATATCCGACAATAGAGGCTTGCAACCCGATTGACAAATAAAAAAACCAGTTATACTCGCGTTTCGCCTCGAGCGTGCGTTCAATCGCCGAGAGTTTGCGAAACGGGCTGATCATAAAAACCAAATAAGCCGCCAAACCGAGCAAGCCGAGTTCCGAAGAAACCTGCGTAAAAGCGTTGTGTGAAACAAGATTGTGAATACCGACAATCGGAAAGTTGCCGATGCCGATGCCCCACGGATTTCGTATCGTCACGATGATTGAAAGAATCAGACTCTCGCGGCGCGCATCCGCCGAGCCGTTCGGGTCGAGTCCGGGCAGAAAAATTGACAAAAGCCGCACTCCGTAATTGCCGGGCGCGAGCAAAACGAACAAACCGCCGCCGATGAGCGAAATCAGCGTATATTTTAGCCGCTGTCCGCGTCCGAGCTTCCACATCAAAACTAACGAAGAAGCGATTAATCCGAGAAAGCCGCCGCGCGAAAACGTCACCATATTCGCGCCGATGAATAAAAACGCGCAGGAAAAATAAATCCATTTGAGAATTTTCTTCTTCGTCGCCAATCCGAGAACGATGATGATCGGAATCATCGTGATCAGATGCAGAGCCATATCGTTCGGATTGTTGAATAAGCCCATCATCTCGACCGACACGCGGTAGCCTTCGGTTTTAAATTCTCCCTTAAAATAAAGGTCAATCGCCGAATAGCTTATATAAATCGTGACCAAAAATGCCAGCCACAACATCGCGTTCAGGCGTTGGCGCGTGCGAATGACGTTGATCATTACGATAAACATCAAAACGGCTTTCAGAAAATTATCGTTGATCGTCGCCCACGCCAACTGCGGGTCTTTGGCAATCGGCACGGTGATAAAAGCGATTAAAGTCAGAGCCGAAATCGCCTTTACTTCAGTGGTGAAAATCGTCAGATTGCCTTCGGTCGTCAACTGCGTCGGCAGATAAATCAAAAGCGTCGCCAGCGCGATGATAAACGCGCCGCTCGATAAAAACGACGCGCCCGGAATCAGTTCATACGGACGAAAGAATACGAAAAACGTGAAAAGATAAATTCCGGCGAACGTCAAATTATGACCGTTACGCATCATCCAATTGTCGCTGTTCAGACGTTTCTGCCGCTCAAGCGATTTTTTTTCTTCCTTTACACGTTTCTGCCGGTTCGAGTATGAATCGTTTTCTTCTTCGGTCAAAGTTTCGCCGGAGTTTGAATCCGCAAAAGTCTTTTCCGAATTTTCTTCAAATGAAAAATTGTCGGCGCGAGCCGTTTTTTCTTCGATTGAATTTTCTGCGGCTTCGTTTTTCGTCGGCAAAACAGGCGAGTAATCCGTCTCCCGCGACTTTTCTTTTTTGTTCGACGGAGTCAGAGATTGATAGCTATGGTTTTGCGGCTTTTTTGATTTCATCGCCAACGCGGATAGTTTAAAGTAATTTACCTTTCCGCGACATTTTTTCTCAAGACAACGATTATATTCGTCCGCAGACGGCGCATCGAATGACGCATCAGCAATCTGATCCAGAGCAGTTCGACGACCGCGAGCGGCGGAACGAGCGCGAAAACCGCGTCCGAGCTGATGAGCTTGACCGTTTCGAGTTGAAAGCCGGTTTCACGCGCCAGTTGTTCGATTTGTTCCTCGCGGTTCGCTTTGTAATGAACTTCAAAAACATCACCGGCAGATCTGCCGTCAAGTAGCCGCGCCAATTTTTTGACGAGCGCGTTCGGCGTGTATTTTCGCATCGCCGCGAAATAGCCGGTTTCGTTGACCGTGTGAAAAATAAAAATTCCGTTCGGCTTTAAAACGCGATTGATTTCGGCGAACTGGACACGCGGATCGTCAAGATGCTCGACGACCATATTCGCCGTCGCCACGTCGAAATAATCGCTTTTAAACGGCAGACGATCGGCTGTACCTTGAACTTTTTGCGAAACTGTTTTGTGCTTGATTAAAGAAGGAAAATCAAAATCCAAACCGACGACATTGCGCGCCCGTCCGAAAAGTTCTTTTTCTTCCGCCAAACGCCATTGCGGAAGCAGATGATGACCGCAGCCGACATCGAGCCAGACAGCTCCGTTCGGAACACTCGTATTTAAAACGTCTTCGTAAATCAACTGCGAATAACGTAGATTCGGAACAATTTTCCGCTTGAGAAATCCGTATGTCCGGTGAAGAAAATCGCTGCTGCTCATAAACACATAAACTTTTCTTCCAGGCTATTTTGAGTTTGTAGGAAAACCAATTTAACTCTGTAAATATACGTCAAATCGCGGAAAAGTTAAAATCGGCGGTTAAAATCGGACGCGGCGGGATTCGAGTCGGGATTGTGAAATTGTTCGATTGAATTTTTTTTAGACGGCAACTTCTTCCGGTTTTTCGGCGTTGATTAATTCGCGGACGGCGCGGCGCAGAGCTTTTTCAAAATGTCTCGCTTCGTTCACGCCGTTAAAGGAAAGCTGCTGTAAATTCGATTCGATGCGCTTGCGATAATCCGAAACGAGCGAATCGGAAACGCCGAGCATTTCCGCGACTTCGAGCTGCGTTCCGCTGTCGGAAATCAGGTAGCAATACCACAAAACATTAATCATCCGGTCATACTGCTTGGTTTTTCCGCGCACCGATTTGTTCAGATTTTTCAAAAAACTGTCTACAAAATTCGATGCCGTCAGTTCGGCTTCGCGGCGGGCGAGACTTTCTTCCGGGTTTTCGCGCGTGTCGGCGAAATCGAATTCCATCCGTTCTTCTTCGCCGTTGTCGGTCGAGCCGCCGACCGGCACGAGATAAATATCCATAATCGGCAGGCGCGACATTACGAACGAGCGTAAGGAGCGCACGTCAACCGGCGAATCAACCGCTTTGAAAACTTTGACAATCAGTTTTTCGAGTTCGACGTTGCTGATAACGATTTGCGCGTCGCCGGTGCAGCCGACCATTCGCGTGTCGCGCGATTGAAACGAGACGGTTTTCACGCGCTGTTCCATTTCCTGCACGTTGCGGCGCGTTTTGTCGTTTTTCCATTCCGCCAAACCGTAGCGGCGGTCGGCAAGACGACGATGAATTTCGGGACTCGATAAATTGTCGAAACGCTTAAAAGCCGGACTGGTTTGAATCAAAGTCGAAACGCGGCGGGCGAGCCGATACGATTCGGGATAGCGTTTGCGAAGCTCGGCGGTCAGCATATTCGTCAGCTCGATCTGGCTGATTTCCGCTTCGATTTCCGCGTCGGTCATCCCGGTTTCGAGATAATGATTAAAGCGTTCCTTGCCGAGCAAAGCGACGAATAATTCCTGCGTTAAATCCGTGTAAGCATTGTGTTTGCCTTCTTCGACCAAGAAACCGGCGCGTTTGGAAGCGCGCACTAACGGGTGCGACGAAACAATTCTGTGAAGCTCAGTCCAGATTTGATTTACGTCGGATTTTTTGAGGCTTTCGTTCCATTTGCCGACTTTGATTTGACGGCGTTCGATGGATTTCGGCGCGGCTTGCCGCTCTTTTGTTACACTCATATTAAAACCTTTCGATTGTGTCCTTTTTGAATTTTGCAGTTTATTTTTAAGACGAGTTTGCCTGCTCCGATTCTCCGAATTATGGAAATCTCTTCCCGATGAGATTTTGCTTCCACATTCAGCGAATCTTCGTTTCCCTGATAGTTTTAATCTAGAGATTGGTCAGTAAAAACTTATAAATTAACTCCGAGCTAAAGCAGTTAATTTTGGTAGGCGCGACGGTCGGATTAAGTTTTCTTCCCGACGACAAGTTAAATAGTAGCAATTATTTTCGATTTGAGCAACTATTTTTTGTATCTTTTTAACTTGTTAAACTGTTTGCGTAAGTTCTCATATTTCAACATTTGCAGTCATCCTACACTACTCTGTAAAGCTATCGGCACAAGTTTTTTTGATTTTTAATTGGCGAGTTTTGGAAGCGGGCGGGCATTACGGATTTACTTTTGTTGTAAAGAAAATACTTATGTGTCTGTTATTTACGGCGCGGAAATCGAAGAAAATTCCGCTCAAATATAATATGGCGTTCACTGTTAAAATGGTTACCTTTTGTAAAGACAAAAATTGCCCTTCATCACAAGATTTGTTGGCGTTTCAAACGGGCAATATCTCAAAAAAATCGTGTAAAAAAATCGAAGCGCATTTAACCGACTGCGAATTCTGCGCTTCGGAAATAGAATTTTATGCGCATTATCCGCAGTCGGAAGAGAAAGTCGCTAAAGTCGAAATCCCGATTCCGCTTTACGAACTCGCCGAAGCACTTTTAAGCAATAAACACAAAGACGTTTCCGCTCTCAACAAACTGCTCTCGGAAAACGAAGGCGTAAAGATTTAACGAAAACTTAAAATTGAAAAACAAAAAACGAATAGCTGATGAAATTTAATTCCGCAACTATTCGCCTTTAGTTTCAGTTCTTTACCGTTTCAGCTTCCGCAGATTTCGTTGATGGCTTCTTCGTATTTTTCGTCAATCACGCCGCGCTTGATTTTTAAGGTCGGAGTCATTTCGCCTTTATCAATCGAGAATTCGCGCGGCAACAAATAAACTCTTTTGACGCGCTCGTAATCGTTCATTTCGCGCGTAAATTCGACTGCGTCGCGCTGAACCCGTTTGACGATTTGCGGATTTTCGCACAATTCTTCGCGCGAACCGTTCGCTTCAATTTTTTCTTCTTTCAAAGTTTGTTTGAGCGTTTCCCAATCGGGAACGATCAACGCGCCGACTTGTTTTCTGCCCGAACCGACGGCGACGGCTTGCGAAATTAACGGCGATTGTTTCAGAAGAGCTTCGACCTGCTGCGGCGCGACGTATTTGCCGTTCGACAATTTGAACAAATCCTTTTTGCGGTCGGTGATGAAAAAATGCCCGTCTTCGTCTTTGTAGCCGACATCGCCCGTGTGATAAAAGCCCATCTCGTCAATGACGTTGGCGGTTTCCTCAGGGTTGTTCAAATAACCGCGCATCACGTTTTTGCCGCGAATGAGAATTTCGCCGTCCGATTCGGCGATTCGCATTTCGATTCCTTCAAACGGCGTTCCGATTGAGCCGATTTTGTTATCGTCGGGACGATTCGCGCAGGTTACGCACGCTTCGGTCATTCCGTAACCCTGCAAAATCGGAATGCCCGCTGCCCGAAACGCATACGATAATTTTCTCGATAAGGGCGCGCCGCCGGAAACGAAAAATCTGATGCTTCCGCCGACACCTTCGCGCCATTTTGAAAAAACCAGACGACTCGCAACCGCGTGTTTCAGAGCGAGACTCGCCGAAACTTTTCCGTCTTTATCTCTTGCTTCCGAATAATCCTGACCGACTTCCAAAGCCCAATCGAACAGCGTCGTTTTCCAGCCGCCCGCCGCTTTTCCTTTTTTGACGATTTTGTGATAAACCTGCTCGAAAAGACGCGGCACGGCAGTCATAATCGTCGGTTTTACTTCGGCGAGATGCGAAGCGATTTGGTCGAAAGCGGCGCAGAAGCTGATCGAAACGCCGTTCGCGCAGAGAACGTAAAAAACCGTCCGCTCGAAAATATGCGACAACGGCAAAACAGCCAAAGACCGGTCGGTTGATTTAATCGGCAAACCGCGGGAAATCGCCGTGATATTCGACGTAAAATTTTCGTGCGTGAGCATCGCGCCTTTCGGCTCGCCGGTCGTGCCGGATGTGTAAATAATCGTCGCTAAATCGCCGGTTTTGATGTTTGCCAAATTGTTTTCAAAAATCCGCGAGTCAATTTTTTCAAGTTCTTTGCCGCGCGTCTCCAGCGCGTCGAGAGTCATCGCGCGGTTGTCGTTTTCGGGAATCGCGTCCGCGTCAAAGAAAATCAATTTTTCCAATCGCTCGACCGTTTGAATCGCGTCTTCGGCGTGGCGAAAGATTTTTTTACCCGACACGAAAAGCATCTTTGCGCCCGAATCTTCTAAAATATATCGAATCTGCTCGACGGCTTGCGTCGTGTAAATCGGCACGTTGACCGCCCGCAAAGACAAAATCGCCAGATCGGTCAAAGACCATTCGGGACGATTTTCCGAGATAATCGCAATACGGTCGCCCGCCTTCACGCCCAAATCGGCGAGTCCGAGCGCGATATGTTTAATTTTTTCGATGACCGTCGCGCCCGAAAGTTTCTCCCAAACGTCTTTGACCTTATGATTCAGCGCGTCGGATTTGGCGTGGCGGCGAAACGATTCGAGACAAAAATGCGGAATCGTCTGCGGCAAATTTTCAAATCCGATTAAATTTTCAGCAACCATCATTTGATTATTTCTCTTAATTTTCTCGTAAAATGAACTTGCTATCTTACCATTTTACGGTCTTGATGTCTTTTAAGATTCGCAGTCATTCTAAGCCCAATAACTGCGATCTAATGAACGATAGCCGATAGCTTCGCTGATGTGATTTGATCGGATATTTTCGCTTGCGTCCAAATCGGCAATCGTGCGTGAAACTTTTAAAATTCGGTCGTGCGCTCTGGCTGAAAGACCCTGTTTGAGCATCGCGCGTTCAAGCAAATTTTCGCTGTCAAAATCTAAAGCGCAGAATTTACGAATCTGCGTTGGCGACATCGCCGAATTGGAAAAAATTCCGTCGCCCGCGAATCTTTCGAGCTGAATTTCCCGCGCCTTTATCACGCGCCCGCGAATCGTTTCGGAAGTTTCGCCGGCTGGCACGTCTCTTCCGCGCAGTTCTTTGAAATTCACCGCCGGAACGTCAATGTGAATGTCAATTCTATCCAAAAGCGGTCCTGAAATCTTGCCGACGTAACGCTGAATTTGCAGCGGCGAACATTGACATTCGCGCTGGCTTCCGAAGTATCCGCACGGACACGGATTCATCGAAGCGACTAAAGTAAAATGCGCCGGAAACGTCAGCGAAGTCGCGGCGCGTGAAATCGTCACCTGTTTGTCTTCCATCGGCTGGCGCAAAACTTCGAGAACGCTTCTATCAAATTCGGGCAGTTCATCAAGAAACAAAACGCCTAAATGCGCCAGAGAAACTTCGCCGGGTTTCGGAATCGAACCGCCGCCGATCAGACCGGCTTGCGAAACCGTGTGATGCGGATTTTTGAATGGACGCTCGACGATCAAACCGCGTTTTCCGGTCAATCCGGCGACCGAATGAATTTTCGTGATTTCGAGCGATTCTTCAAATTCGAGCGGCGGCAAAATTGTCGGAACGCGCTTCGCCAACATCGTTTTGCCCGATCCGGGCGGACCGATAAGCAGAATGTTATGTCCGCCCGCGCTGGCGATCTCCAACGCGCGTTTCGTATTTTGCTGCCCGCGCACTTCGGCGAAATCCACGCGATATTTATTTTCTTTTTCCTTTAATTCGGCGATGTTTAATTTTAAAGGCGCGACGCGCGGCATTTGCCCGCTTTGAAAATCGCGGCACAGTTCGACGGCTTGGCGCAAATCCCGAACCGGATAAACATCAATGCCGGAAACGACTGCCGCTTCGGTCGCATTTTCTTCAGGCAATAATAAATTTTTGATGCCGTTTTCTCTGGCTCGCAAAGCAATCGAAAGCGCGCCGCGAACGGGACGAACGCGACCGTCTAAGGATAATTCGCCGATGCTCAAAGTATTTTCGAGCGCGTCGCCGTTGCCCAAATCGCCGTTCGCACCCAAAATTCCGAGCGCAATCGGCAAATCGAAACTCGCGCCTTCTTTTCTGACATCGGCAGGCGCGAGATTAATCGTCGTTTTATGAAACGGAAAGAAAAATGAACTGTTCGTAATTGCGGCGCGGATGCGTTCGCGCGACTCACGAATCGCCGTGTCGGGCAAACCGACGATCAAAACCGTCGGCGCGGAATCGGCTTCGCCTTTTACGGGCTGTAAATTTACTTCGATGTCAACGATGAGCGCGTCAATTCCATAGACGGCGGCTGATTGGACGAGGAAGAGCATAATTTTTGTCTCGCTTTGAAGAGCTTTACAATTCTTAATAAATCTTCGGAACGTCTGATTTTATACCAAATTTTCGCCGAAAAGTCTTTCAACTGATTAAATTTTGCCCCGGCGGATAAAATTAAACATTTACCTTTTCGGCGAGTTGTCATAAAATAACTTTGCCCGCAAAGCAACCAAATTTTGGAGGTGGCTCATCATAAAAGGCAGCAATTTTCTAAATTCCGACGGCACAATTTTAGGAGCAAATATGGACTCAACCTCGATTGCCATTGAGCGCGACGCGGTTTTCCCGATTGAGGAAGACGCGGGCGTTGCCGTGTTTTATGCGAAGGCGAATTCGGAAACCGCGGCGGTCGAAAAAAGCGCGACGGATTTGGAATTGACCAAACTTGCCGCGGCGGGCAATTTGGCGGCGTTCGAGCTTTTGTATGAACGCTATCATCGCCGCACTTATTCGCTCTGCTTGCGAATGACGAGCAGCCAGACCGAATCCGAAGATTTGACGCAGGAAGTTTTCATTCAGCTTTTCCGTAAAATCGGCAGTTTTCGCGGCGAATCGGCGTTTTCGACGTGGCTGCATCGCTTGACGGTTAATCAGGTTTTGATGCATTTTCGCCGCCGCAGCGTGAAGAATGAGAAAACCAGCGAAGACGGCGAAATGCCCGAACAAATCGTTCCCGGAACGGAAAATCAATCGAGAATGCCGGTGCTTGACCGCATCGCTTTGAAAAACGCGATTGAGCAATTGCCGCCCGGCTATAAAAACGCTTTCATCCTTCACGATGTCGAAGGATTTGAACACGAAGAAGTCGCCCGAATCTTGGGAATTTCCGTCGGCACTTCCAAATCTCAGCTTCACAAAGCGCGTCTGAAACTGCGCGGACTGCTGATAAAACAAGCGTAAAAACTATTTCACAATTTTTTTTTGCAAGGCAACTTAAAACTTTCAACGGCAATCTATTAACTTGAAGTCGAAAATTTGGCGGTCAGGCTAACGGATCAGACAATATATTTCTGCGAAAAACTCAAAAATGAACTGCGAACAATGCCAAGAATTAATCAGTGTTTATCTAGACAACGAGCTTGCTGATGAAATCTCGACGAATGTCCGGAAGCATCTGGCAATGTGTGCCGAATGCGCGAAGGTCTGCGAAGATTTTGCGATGATTCTCGATTTTTGCGGTCTCGAAGAAACCGACTGTTCGCTTCCTCCGAATTCAAAAGCTCTCTGGTGTCGCATCACGAACATTATCGAGACCGAAATTCAAGCGGAAATTCCCAAACAAATCATCGAAGAAAAACCGAAGAGAAATTGGCAGTTTTCGTTCTCGCAAGTTTTCGCTTCGGTTTTGGGAATCGCGCTCGTTAGTTCTTTGCTGACCATCGTAGCGATTAAAAATTATAGCGCGCCCCCGGACGTTTCCGGCAATGTCGCGCCGAGCGTTTTTGAACGCGCGCTCGGCAATCTCGGTGTCATCGAAACCGCGCAGCAAACCAGAGAAAACCGGATTAAAGAACAACAGGCGGCGATTGATTATTGGAACAAGCGCGTTGAAATGAAACGCGCGTCGTGGAATCCGAATATGCGCGACGCTTTCGACCGCAATTTAAACGAAATAAATCAAGTCGTCGTCGAATACAACACGAATCTGCAGCAAAATCCGCAAGACGATTTTTCGAGCGAAATGCTCGACTCGGCACTCAGCGAAAAAATGGAGCTGCTCAGAGAATTTGCCGAACTGTAAAACGATTTGTTTTGAAAAGATGAAACGGAATTTGTCAAAAATTTCATTCTTTCAAAAAACTACGATTCTTTTTTTAAGCGTAGTTTTTTTCTTTGCGTCCGCGTTTGTCGTTTCGGCGCAGAAAAAATTCACGCGCGTTTATCCGGCGAGCAAAAACGTACGTCTGCAATTAACCAACCGCAGCGGCACGGTGACGGTCGAAGGCTGGGATCGCGCCGAAGTCAGCATTTCGGCTTCTATGGAAGCACCGGCGGCAACGATTGAGCCGCAAAATTTAAGCGGCACGATTTATATCAATCTCGTCAAAGACAATCAAGGCAAAGCCGATGTCGGCAACGTCAATTTTCTCATCAAAGTTCCCTATTCGTCGTCGGTTGACATCGAAACGATGATGGGCAATTTGAACGTCAGCAACGTGCGCGGCGGACTCGTTCGCGCTCACATTTCGAGCGAAGGCGACATCACTTTAACAAATATCGGCGCGGATGCGGTTTCGGCTGAAAACGTCATCGGCGATATATTTTTCGACGGCACGGTTGCCGCGAATGGCAACTACCGTTTTACCTCGACGCGCGGCAGTATCAATCTTCGGATTCCTTTTAATTCTTCGTTTCGCTTGAACGCGACCGCGCCTTCGACGCGCAATATCTCGCTCGGCGATTTCGGCAACGACAGGATGCGTTTCGTCAGCGACGGTCGCCGCGTCGTCGGACAAGCGGGCGACGGCAGCGCGACGATTTCCGTGACTAATCAGCGCGGCAGCATTTCGTTCATCACAAGATAATTTTTCCGCCGATGCACCTAACTCTGTTATAATTCTTACGGCTTCGATTTTCTTCCGGCATCGCCGGCAAACTCATTTCTAATTTTTCAAACGAACCTAATCAAAAACAATATGAAACGAAAAATCTGCGTTCATCTATTTTCGGCGGCGATTTTAGTTTTCCTTTTTGCGTCAGTCAATTTCGCGCAGCAGGAAACGGCGAAATCTTTAATTACGCGCACGACTTATAAAAACGAAACGGTAGATTTCGGTGTCGGCGGCACGATTTCGATTGTCGGCGCGCCCGAAGGTTCGATCACAATCGAAGGCTGGCAGAAAAATCAAATCGAAATTTCCGCCGAAGTCGAAATGCAAGCCGCCACCGAAGCCGATTTAGCCGAACTCGCCAAAGTCAACGGCTTCGTGATTGACAATGATTTCGGACATATTCGCATTACGAGCGTCGGCACGCACGACAAAACTTATATGAAGCGCGTGGCAAAAAAATTCCCGAAAACGCTTTTGGGCTTGCCGTTCAAGATTGATTACACGATCCGAGTTCCGGTTTATTCGGATCTGGAAATTGACGGCGGCAAAGGCGATTTGACGTTATCGAACGTCGAAGGCGCGATGCGAATCAATGTTTTGGAAACGAACGCCAAATTAAATTTGATCGGCGGCAGCGTCGTCGCCACATTCGGCAAAGGCGATGTCAACATCGTCATTCCGAACCGCAGTTGGCGCGGGCGCAGCGCGGACGTTCAACTGGCGAGCGGCACGATGAACGTGCAATTGCCGTTTAATCTGAACGCCAATTTAGACGCGGAAGTTTTGCGCGTCGGCAAAGTCGAAAATAATCTGCCGAACTTAAAACCGTTGGAACGCACGAAATTTTCAGAAAAATCAATTTTAGCCAAAGCCGGAAACGGCGGCGCGCCGCTCAGTTTTACGGTCGGCGACGGAACTTTGAAATTAACGCCGAGCGAAAAATAAGCTGCTCGAAAATTACAAATTTTGCAAAAGGAAACGGATTAAGTTAAATTTTCTTAATCCGTTTCCTTTTATTTTTGATTCTTTTTCAGTTTCCTTTTATGACTATCAAATCGGATTTATGGCTGCGCCGAATGGCTGAAGAACACCAAATGATTTCGCCTTTCCTGCCCGAACTCGTGCGCGAGCGCGAAGGCGCGAAAATCATCTCGGCGGGCGCGTCGAGCTACGGTTACGATATGCGGCTTGCCGACGACGGCTTTCGCATTTTCTCTTCGGTTCACGCCAACGAAATTGACCCCAAAAAATTTGACGAATCCGCGTCGTTGATCGAACCGCAAATGCGCGTCGCCGAAGACGGAGCGCGTTATTATCTCCTGCCGCCGCATCATTACGGCTTGGGCGTAACGGTTGAAAAATTTAAAATGCCGCGCCGCGTAACGGGTTTGGCGATTGGAAAATCAACCTACGCGCGCGCCGGTCTGCTCGTCAATGCAACGCCGCTCGAAGCCGGTTGGGAAGGAAGATTGGTCGTCGAAATTGCGAATCTGGCAAACTTGCCGCTCAGAGTTTACGTCAACGAAGGCATCGGGCAGATTTTGTTTTTCGAGTCCGACGAAGACTGCGCCGTTTCTTATTCGGATCGCGGCGGAAAATATCAAAATCAAACCGGCTTGACCTACGCCAAAGTTTAGAAAAACAATGATCAGCAAAGACGAATTTCGCCATGCGCTCGGACGCTTCGCCAGCGGCGTGACAATCATCACGACCAAAGATGCCGCCGGAAATCTGCACGGCATTACGGTCAGCGCGTTCTGCTCGGTCTCGCTCGATCCGCCGCTGATCTTAATCTGCATTGACAAATACACTGGCAGCCATCACGCCTTTGAAGAAAACGAATTTTTCGCCGTCAATATTCTGCGCGAAGACCAACAGCATTTCTCCGACCAATTCGCGTCCCCGCTGCCCGACAAATTCAAAGACATCGAATTTTACGAAAACCAAAATGGTGTTCCGGTTTTAAAAGACGCGCTCGCCAATCTCGAATGTCGCCGCGTCAACGCCCACGACAACGGTGACCACACAATCTACGTCGGCGCAATCGAACGCGCCACCGTCACCGACGGCGAACCGCTCGTTTATTTTCACGGCACTTATCGGATATTAAAATAAAGCGGAACTCCGTTGAGTAAATTCAACAGAATTCCATTTCAACGAAATTATTACGCTTGCCGATTGATTCAAACTCAAATAATTATTGACTTTCAGGCAAAAAGCGCACTATAAATAATTCGCTACAAGAAATTAAGAATGTGGTTTGATTCAAAACTAGTCCGCTTTTTGTGAATCGAAACAAGATTATTAAATGAATATGAGAAAGAATCCAATAAAAACAATCCTCTTTTACAACTTAGCGATTATCACTTTTCTAACTTATTCCCTTTTGCAAATAACTTCTATAAACGCACAAAAAGTCCGCTCGACTAAAAATAAGCAGATCGTAAAAAACGACTCAAAAACATATAAGACAATGCAGAACCGATCCAGAGAAAAGAGTTCTAGCCAAATGTCTTCAACATCATCTAAAAAACCAAATTATGACAGAATTCCTTTTAATCTCGCGTTAGAAACAATTCCAACCGGCTATGCTGGTCATGACTCTGAATATATTCCAATCAAAATTTATATCAGCGACGCTTATTCCACACGCGGAAAGGGTGAGTTTGAAACGACAACCGAATATCAAAATAAAATTGATAAGGCTTTGAGTGAAAAAATCTACCCATTTAAAGATGATTCCATTACGTTAAAAAGTTTATTGGCTTTTAAAGTTCAAGATTTTGGGCTTTACTTGGATATGGCATACGACGCCGACGAGGGTGTGATGGAAATGGCAGCAATACCAAGTAAATATCAAGGCGACGATAGTATTGAACGAGATTTGTATTACGACAATACTTTTACTTTGCAGCAAGGAACGGTCTCAGATAAACAAGAGCCTTACTTTACACAAAATAAACAGCGCATAATGGTGCGTTCCGTTAAATATCCTCTCTATAAACTCACTGCGTTAAATATGAAGGACTTTCACCTAGAGTATTTTGTTTATCATGACGAACGAAATAAGCCATCTTATATACCAAGTGTCTCAGGAAAAAAAGCTATAATTGCTCGCGTTAAAATGTCAGTGGAAGAGGCTAAAGAATTAAAAGGCGACGTTTCTAGTTTCGATAACTTATCTACTAAACCTATGCTTACACCTATACGTCTTGCTTCTGACAATTCACTTGATATGCTTCTAATTGGCAATCTCGCAAGTCCGTATCTTACTCGATTTGATACTAAAGAAAATCCAACGCTAGCGAAGCCCGTTTCAGTTGAGAAAAATTTTTATTATATGAATTTTTATTTAAAAGAAATTTGGTTTTACAACAAAAAGAGTGGAAAAATTTACAGCAAGATTAAATCGCGGACGGGCTAACAAGTTATTGAACAAGAGAGCGAAACAGCGACTTTCTTATCAATCAGCTAATTTTCCATCCCGCAAAACAATTCGCTGATTTCCGAGCCGAGCCGCTTCAGTTTCGTTGTGCGTGACATAAACGAATGGAATTTTCGCCCGACGTTGGGCAGATTCGATTTCGCCGAGAAGTTTGGCGCGGGTTTCAACGTCAACCGCCGAGAGCGGTTCGTCGAGCAGAACAATTGACGGCGCGGATGCCAAGGCTCTGGCGAGGGCGACGCGTTGCTGTTCGCCGCCCGACATCTCGCGCGGGAATTGTTTGTCGAGCGGTTCGATATGCAACAGCGCGAGCATTTCACGCGCTTTTTCAACTTTTAAATCTTTATTTTTTTCCTTTACGCCGTAAGCGATGTTTTCGAGCGCGTTGAGATGCGGAAACAAGCAATAATCCTGAAAAACAAACCCGACGCGGCGTTTTTGAATCGGCAGATTGACGCGGCTTTTTGAATCGAAAAAAACTTGCGAATCGAGTTTTATTAAACCTTCGTCCGGCGTGAGAATTCCGGCGATCAGACGAAGAACGGTCGTCTTGCCCGCGCCCGACGCGCCCGCTAAAATCGTGATGCCGTCGCCGACCGCGAACGAAACATCGAGCGTAAATTCGCGCGTCCGTTGATTGGAAAGTCGTTTTTTGACATTGACTGTCAGCATCTTTTTTCTTAACCGTAAATCGGTGAGCGGCTGATTTTGTTGGTGAAATAAACGGCGGATATGGAAATCGCGGTTAAAATCAAGGCGAGAATTTGCGCGGTTTGGTCGTCGCCCGAAGCGACGGCTTCGTAGATTGCCAGCGGCATCGTCTGCGTTTTGCCGGGAATGTTTCCGGCGATCATCAAGGTCGCGCCGAATTCGCCGAGCGCGCGGGCGAAGCTCAAAATCAATCCCGCGAACACGCCGCGTTTTGCGAGCGGCAGAACGACCAGAAAAAAAGTTTCCGCTTCGCTTTTGCCGAGTGTGTAGGAAGCGATTTCAAAATTCGGATTGACCGATTCGAGGCTCGCCCGCGACGCTTTAATCATCAAAGGCAGCGCGACGATAATCGCCGCGATTGCCGCGCCTTGCCAAGTGAACGCGAACGTCCAGCCGGTCAAATCATATAAATATCCGCCCAAAAATCCGCGTCTTCCAAGAAGAACGATCAAATAATAACCCGTCACCGTCGGCGGCAGAACGAGCGGAAGAGTTAAAATCGCATCGAGCAAATCTTTGCCCGGAAAATCGCGTTTGGCGAGCAGAAAAGCGAACGCCAAACCAGTCGCGCCAACCGCGACGGTGGCGACGCTGACGATTAAAAGGGAAAGTTTGAAAGATTCCCAAATCATTTTTCGTTCGCGTCGCTGAAGCCGTATTTCTGCAAAATTTTTTGTCCTTCCGCGCTCGAAACCAAATCTATAAATGCTCGCGCGAGTTGTTTTTGCCGCGCGTCTTTGACGACGGCGATTGGATACAAAATCGGCTGATGCGCGTCTTCGGAAATCTTTGCGGCGACGCGAATTTTTCCCTGCGCGATCTGCGCGTCGCTTGAATAAACGATTCCCGCGTCAACTTCGCCGCGCTGGACATAATCGAGAACCTGCCGCACGTCTTCGGCGAAAATCAGTTTCGGCTGGACGCTCGTTTTCAGATTCAATTTTTCAAACGCTTCGTCGGTATATTGTCCGGCGGGAACAGTTTTCGGATTACCGACCGCGATTTTTTGAATTTCCGGCTTGCTCAAATCGTTGATCGCAGCAATGTTCGTTTTGGAATCCGCCGGAACAATCAAAACCAATTCGTTGCGGGCAAAATTGCGGCGCGTTTCCGCGTCAATAAGATTTTTGTCGGCGAGTTCGTTTATCTGTTTTTCACCCGCGCTGGCGAAAACGTCAACCGGCGCGCCCGTCTCTATTTGTTTTTGCAGCGCGCCCGACGCGCCGAAATTAAAATTAATTGTCGCGCCGGTTCTCGATTTATACAATTCGGCGATTTCATTAAAAGCGTCTTTCAGTGAAATCGCCGCCGAAACAGTTACAAACGCGGCTTTATCAACATTCGTCGCGGTTTTGTTTGCAGGCGCGTTCGATGATTGACACGCAGCGAACAACAGCGCGAACGAGAGAAACATTAATCGAAAATATTTTGTTTTCATAAAGATTGAAATTAATTTTCGCCGCGTAAATTGAGCAGTCTGAAACTGAATTATTTTCGCGTTGTTTTCTGTTCGTTATTGATGATTCGCTGTCAATCTATTTTCCCTTTTTATCAGCGAATAGTTAATAATGAATAGCGAACAGTTTCGTTTCGAGAATTTTTCGACGCGAATTTTATGCAATTTCAAAGTTACTCGTGCGCGGCGAGCATTTTCTGCAAATCGTTTTCATCGAGCGTGTAAATTTCGTTGCAGAAACCGCAGGTCATCTTCGCGCCTTTGTCTTCTTCGAGCATCGCGGCGACTTCTTCGTGTCCGAGCGAAGAGATTAAAGACACGGCGCGGTCGAACGAACAGTTGCATTCAAATTTAGCAGGCTTTTCGCCGAGAATTTTATATTCGATGTCGCCGAGCGCGAGCTTTATCAAATCTTCGACGGTCGCGCCTTTGTTGATGACGCTCGTGATATGCGGGGCGTGATTGATCGTGTCTTCGATCATCGTGATGATATGTTCGTTCGCGCCGGGCATCATTTGGACGATCACGCCGCCCGACGCTCTGACGAACGGCGCGTGATTTTGCAGCAAAACGCCCAACAAAACGGCGGACGGAATTTGTTCGGACTTGGCGAGATAATAAGCGAAATCTTCGGCAATCTCACCGGAAATTATCGGAACAGAGCCGACATACGGCTCGCGGTAAAGCCCGATGTCGTAGCCCGATTCGCGCATAACGTAAAACATTCCTTTGCCGATGATGCCGGAAACGTCAAACTTGCCGTTTTCTTTGGTCGGCAGCTCGACCGAAGGATTTTTGACGTAGCCGCGCACCGTGCCGCTCGCGTTCGCTTCGGCGACGATGCCTTTGACCGCACCATCCGATTCGATTTTGACGGTCAATCGGTCTAATTCTTTTAAGCTCGAACCGAGCAGAAGCGTTCCGGTTAAAACGCGACCGAGCGCGGCGGAAACGGTCGGCGAAGTTTGGTGTCGGCGCACGGCTTCGGCAACCGCGTCGGTCGTAATCGCCGCCATTACGCGCACCGTTTCATCGGCGGCGGTAGCGTGTATGAGTTTGTCCATAGAATTTATTTTCGATAACTTCCGGCGCGAAAGTCAAATTTCCGATTCGATGAAAAATTTTTTCAAAGTCGAAAATATTTTCAGATCGCGGAAGCTAATGAATTACTTTAACTTACGCGATATTTGGTCGGTGATTTTAGAATAGGCACAAGATATTGTGCATTTTTCTATTGACAAGCAAATTTGTTCGCGCTATATTTCTTTTCACTTGAGGAAAACCCGAATACAAATCTTCTCGAGTCAAAACCAAAAAACCAATGCTTCAGAACCGTGTTTGCGCGAATGCAATTCGCGGACAAAAATTTTAAAATATAATATAGTCGTCTTTAAATGACGCTGAGAGGAAGGAAAATAAAATGAGTACAGTCTTCGAGCCTGTGGTAACGGATAATTTTGTCGTCAAAAACGGAAAATCGAACGGAAACGGCGCAAGCGCGACTGCCGCGAGACGCGAGATCAAACCGATTGGTCTGAACGGTCAGAAAGTCGTCGGTAAGCGTTATTCTCTGAAAGATGTGAACGGCGAGCCGCTCGAAACCTGGTCGGACATCGCGCGGCGCGTCGTCGGTCACGTTTCGCGCACTGAGAATGATCCGGTGATGCGCGATTATTTTTATAATTCGATGCTCGAAATTATGCTCAACCGCGAATTCGTCCCGAATACGCCTTGTTTGGTCAACGCCGGAAAACCGAAAGGGCAATTGGCGGCGTGTTTCGTCTTAAAAGTTCCCGATTCGATTGACGGCATTATGGAACACGCGCAGGCGGCGGCGATCATTCACCAAACCGGCGGCGGCACGGGAATGACTTATGAATTTTTGCGTCCGGCGGGCGCGATGGTCAATTCGACGCGCGGCGTGGCTTCGGGTCCGGTAAGTTTTATGAACATCGTCAACACAATGACCGAAGTCGTCAAACAGGGCGGCGTCCGGCGCGGCGCGAATATGGGAATGATGCGCGTGACGCACCCGGACGTTCTGCGTTTCATTCACGCGAAAAACGATCAGCATTCGCTGACGAATTTCAATATTTCAGTCAACGTGACCGACAAATTTTTAGAAGCGGTTGACAACAAAGAATGGTTTCAAACCGAGTTTGACGGCGAAACGTGGACGCAACCGATTTTCGATGCGGTAACGGGCAAAGATTACGTCGTTTATAGAAAGCCGAACGGCGAAACAGTTACTTTCGCCGACAAAATGGCTTTTGAAAACGCCGATTTGTCCAACTGTGAAATTGAGCAAGCACCGGGCGCGGGACAGATTTACGCGCCCGATATTTGGAACAGAATCATCGCTTCGGCGCACAAATATGCCGAACCGGGAATCGCGTTTATAGACCAAGTCAATCGTCATAACCATATGATGAATTCGATGGGACCGATTTACGCGAGTAATCCTTGCGGTGAACAATTTCTTCACTTTTCCAACTCGTGCAATCTCGGAAGCGTTGATTTATCAAAGTTTTACAAGAAAGTCGGCGACGGTACAAGTATTGATAAATGCGTCGAATGGGAACGCTTGGCGCGGGTTACGCAGTTAAGCACACAGTTTCTCGACAACGTAATTGACGCGGGCGATTTTCCGCTCGATTCGATTGATGATGTCGTGAAAAGAACTCGTCCGGTCGGACTCGGTATTATGGGTTTTGCGGATTTGTGTCTGAAACTGCAAATCACCTACGGCTCGCAGGATTCGATTGATTT